>JBBASD010000049.1:0-15080 GCA_040399485.1 Cyanobium sp.
AGGCCGAGGTCGCGCCACCAGCGATTGAGGGCCAGATAGGCCAGGGAGGCCGCCACGAGCAGGCCCGTAAAGCCGACACCGCTGAGTAGATACACCTTGAGCAGGCCAGCCCGCAGGCTCCCTGGCAACCAGTCGTGCAGCCCGTCCAGCAGGAAGCGATCCAGGGCTGGGGCCGCCTCCCCTTTGAGTAAAACGGCAAGGGTGGCCACCAGGGCGATACAGAAGCCCACCAGGGTCAGATCCTGGGATCTCAGCTCCAGTTTCATGGGTTGCCTGTCCTTGGCGGGGTAAGGCGCCAGAGCTCCTGCTCGCCCCGACGGGCCAGCTGTTGAACGGCAGCATCGGGGAGACGCAGTCGCTCAAGCTGGCGACGATCGCCCAGGAGGCGGATGGAGGACGGCGGCTGGCTGGGGCCCTCCTGCCCGGGCTGGCTGTCGTTGAGGTTGTCCTGCAATTCGTCGCGCCCGGAGATGAAACGGGCCGTTTCGCCGCCATAAAACAAGGTGCTGTAGCGCTTGGTGCCCACCACCCAGAGCGGTTCGCCGGGGCGGGCCAGGCGGCGGGCCTCCAGGGCCAGCTGCCTGGGTGGGGCCTGCCGTTCCCGATCCAACAGGGGCCCCAGGGGGGCGATGACAAGGGCCAACAGGCCCGCGGAGCCGACCAAGTTAGGGAGGTAGAGCCAGCGTCCCTGGCCCCGCACCAGCAGCCAGGCACTGGCCAGCGCCATGGCTGCCAGGAGAGCCGCCAGCTTCAGCGGCAGGCCTGAGCTGGCCAGGGCGGCGCCAAAATTGGGGTAGGCGGGGTCCGTTGCCGCCCAACGGGGAGCCTGGATGCTGGCCAGGGCCAGGCCCCCCAACAGGGCGGCCTGGATCCAACCGGCGCCGTTGATGGGCCAACCACTGATGGGGCGGCGGTGCTCCTGCTGGCCATCGGCGGGCCACGGTCGCCAGTACAGGCCCACCAGCAGGCTGGCTGCCGGCAGGGCCGGCAGAATGTAGCCGGGCAATTTGGTGGCGGCCGCCGAAAAGAAGGTCACCACCAAGCCCAACCACAGCACCAGAAATAGCTGCAGCTCATCGCCTGGATGGCCCGCTCCATCGCTCCTACGGAAACTCCACCAGCGCCCGCGACCGATAAGGGCAGCCGGCAGAAAGAAGGACCAAGGCAACAGCAGTAGCAGCAGCCAGGGCAGGTAGAACCAGGGGGGGCCTGGGTGGTCGTAGAGAACGCTGGTGAAGCGCTGCAAGTTGCTGAAGCCCAGAAAACCATTCAAAAAGGCGCCGCCGTTGGCCTCGGTGGCTGCGCAGTACCAAGGCAGCACAACCCCGAGAAACAAAAGCACCATCGCCAGCAGGGGGACCGGTCTGGCCCAGCGTTGCCAGTGGCCTCGCCAGGTGAGGAAGACCCCGATCACCAAGGCCGGCAACAGCAGGCCCACGGGCCCCTTGGCCAGCACGGCGATGCCGCTGAACACGGCCAGGGCGATACGGCCCAAGGGTTCCCAGAGTCGATGGCCGGCCAGCCGATGGCTGATCAAAAAGCCGAAGAGCGCCAGGCTGATGGCACTGGCAAGAAACATGTCCGTGGTGGCGGTGCGCCCCCAGCCGATCCAGCCTGGGGTGGTGGCCAGCACCCCCGCCGCCACGCAGGCGCGGATCAGCCGGGAGCGGGGTGCTTCCTGGGCCGATCCCCACAGATAGACCAGGCCACAGGCCGCCATCACGGTGGCTGTCGCGGCCAGGGCCACCGGCAGGCGCGCCGCCCATTCCGTGGGCCCGAACCAGCGGAAACTCTGGGCCACCATCCAGTAGCCCCAGACGGGGTAATCGAAGAAGATCTGGCCGTTCCACCAGGGGGTCACCCAATCGTTTCGCAACACCATCTGGTGGGCGACTTCGACGAACAGGGCCTCGGTCTTGTCCATCAGCCCCAGGCTGCCGAGGCCATTGAAAAAAGCCAGCCAGCACAGGCTTAAGAGCGTGAGCAGGGGCAATAGGGCCCCGATAGGAGCCAGGGGGGCCGGCCTGGAGTGGGCTGCAGCGGTGCTGGGTACAACCCACGGGCCCTGACCAGGTCTGGGATCAGCCGGCATCGGCCACAGTCCTTTGCGAGCTCTTAACCTACGCCCACAGGCTCAGGCAAGCCCTGCCCTGGGCGGCTTCTACCTTGGTAGGGCGCACGCAGGAATATCGCAGCAGAAACTCGAAGAGGCGGCGTATTTCCAGAGAAATAGACCGGTGACCTAGTTGCCCTACTTGATATATTCCTTCAAGACGCCATTGCGATTGGGATGGCGTAGTTTCCGCAGGGCCTTAGCTTCGATTTGGCGAATGCGCTCTCGAGTCACATCAAAGATCTGGCCAATTTCCTCCAGGGTTTTCATCCGACCATCATCGAGGCCGTAGCGCAGGCGCAGCACATCACGCTCGCGGGGGCTGAGGGTGGCCAGCACACCTTCCAGGTCTTCGCGGAGAAGATTTTTGGCGACATCTTGTTCGGGGTTTTCGATGTCTGCCTCGATGAAATCACCCAACCTGGAGTCTTCCTCTTTGCCGATAGGGGTTTCGAGGGAAATGGGTAGCTGGGCTGACTTGGCGATGAAGCGCAGCTTTTCAATGGTCATCTCCATGCTTTCGGCAATTTCCTCCTCTGTGGGTTTGCGGCCAAACTCCTGGGAAAGGGTTTTAGTCGTTTTCTTAATCCTGGAGATGGTTTCGTAGAGATGAACCGGCAGGCGTATGGTGCGGCTTTGGTCGGCGATGGCACGGGTAATTGCTTGGCGAATCCACCAGGTGGCGTAGGTGGAGAACTTATATCCTTTTTCGTGGTCGAATTTTTCAGCGGCCCGAATCAGGCCAAGGCTGCCTTCTTGAATCAGATCTTGGAATGAAAGACCGCGATTCATGTATTTCTTGGCAATGGAAACAACCAAACGCAGGTTGGATTGCACCATCTTTTCCTTGGCCCGTCGACCCAGCATCAACCGGCGCCGGAACTTGATCAGGGGCATCTCTAAAAGAGCAGCCCATTCTTTGGTATCGGGATAATGGCCGTGGTCGGTTTCGAACTGGGTAGCCAGTTCCTCCAGCTGCAGCAGGTCGGCGATCTTGCGGGCCAGTTCGATTTCCTCATCCGGGCGCAGCAGGCGGATGCGGCCGATTTCCTGCAGATAGACGCGGATGGAATCCTCGGTGTAGACACCCTTGGGTCCGATCTTGATGCTGCTCAGGGCCTTGGCGTTGCGGCTGTCTTTGCCCTCGTCGCTGACTCCCTCCAGGTCGCCATCCTCATCCAGGCTGGCCTCAACTTCGACAGAATCGACCACCACCAAAAGGTCGTCGGCCGCCACATCCAGACTGGGGCCGTCGTCGTTCATCTCGACGGCTGGGCTGGTTTTGACGGCAGTCTTGGCTTTGCCGCCGCTGGCTTTGGCCGCCGTTTTAGGGGCGGCCTTCTTGGTGCCGCCGGCCTTGGTTGTTGCCTTTGTCGCGGTCTTGGTCTTGTCGGAGATCAGCTCCAGCACCTCCAAGGGGGAAGCCTCGCCGACCAAATCCGTGGTCAGGGTTTCGCTGGCAACGGCGACGGTGGAATCAACCTTGGCGGCTACTGGGGTCATGGAAACTCAGAGGGGGGTGACAACCTGGGCAGGGCAGGAGCCTCACTGCAGATGGCGATCGCTGCAAAACGATCGGAAGCGACGCAGGAGTACTTGACTTGGGGGATGATGGTGGGGAGGCCTCGGATCCGATGGGCACGCGGATCCTCCGTTAAGGAGGGCATGGGGTCGGCCATGAAGTCAGGGGGGAATGGCGTTCCGGTGGCGCTGACGAGGCAGCGTTTCAAGCCCGGCTTCAGGACCCCGTTGAACTTCTTGATGGACGGAACTCTGCCTGGTTCCGACGGCAGTCTGTAGGACTGCCCAACAGCGACATTCTAGGAATGGAGTGAGAGGTTTGCAAGATTGGGACGGCCTGCCGTGAGCGCACCAGCTGTCTTCCCTTCTGCGCCGACCTGGGTTGAGGTTTGGCTGGAGGCAGGAAGGGAGGGACGAATCTTCACCTATGCCAACCCCAAGGAGTGGCCCTTGCATCTTGGGGATCTGGTGCTGGTGCGGCTCCAGGGGAGACGCCACTCCGGCCTGGTCGTTGGATTTCCCACCGCCCTCAGCGGGGAGCTGGCGGAGCTGGTCCTGCAGCCCATCGAAACGGTGTTGCAAGCCGCCGCCATCGATCCAGATTGGCAAGACCTGGTGGCTGAGGTGGCCCAGGCCACCCACACCAGCCTTTTTCGCACCCTGCGCAGTGTGCTGCCCCCAGGATGGCTGGGCCAGCGCTCCGCAGCTCGCAAGGATCCGCTGGCGGCGGAGCCGCAGCTGCTGACGTTGCGACTGGCTGATGCGGCGGACTCCACGGCGGACGGACTGGCCGCCCTGCCGGAGCGCCAAAGGCAAGTGGTGGCCCATCTGGCCACCCACAAGCAGGCGGTGGCCCAAAAGGATCTGCTTGCCGCCCTCGGATGCAGTGCCAGCGTCTTGACGGCCCTGGAGCGCCGAGGGCTGATCGAGCGGCAGCGGCTGAGCCGGCCCGCTGCCATGGCGGGGGGGGCTGGGGCGGCCCGGCGCGATGGTGGCCCGCTGGAGACGCCCCCCTATCCCAGCCCTGCCCAGGATGAAGCCGTTGCGCTCATCAGCGCCGGGACTGGGCTGGCTGAGTTCCTGCTCTGGGGGGTGACCGGATCGGGCAAGACGGAGGTGTACCTCCAGGCGGCCGCCCGCCAGCTAGAGGCTGGCCGCAGCGTGCTGCTGCTCGCCCCCGAAATCGGCTTGATCCCCCAGCTTTTGGATCGCTGCCGCCGCCGCTTCGGCAGCTTGGTGCTCGAGTACCACAGTGGCATGGCCGAGCGGGAGCGGGTGGCGGTTTGGCGGGCCTGCCTGGAGGCCGCCGGCAGGAAACCCTTGTTGGTGGTCGGTACCCGCTCTGCGGTTTTTCTGCCCCTGGGTGCTTTGGGGTTGATCGTCCTGGATGAGGAGCATGACGGCTCCTATAAACAAGAGAGTCCCATGCCCTGCTATCACGCCAGGGATGTGGCCCGTCTGCGGGCCCGTCGCTCCGGGGCCCGGCTGGTCCTGGGCAGCGCCACCCCATCGCTGGAAACCTGGTGGGCCAGCCACGAACCCCAGGCCCAATGCCGTCTGTTGCGTTTGCCGGAGCGCATCCAGGGGCGGTCGTTGCCCCCGGTTCATTTGGTGGACATGCGCGCCGAGCTGGCGGCAGGCAATCGCCGCTTGATCAGCTTCCCCTTAAGGGAGTCCCTGGGCCGTCTCGCAGGCCGCGGCGAACAGGCTGTCGTGCTGGTGCCACGGCGGGGCTATCGCACCTTTTTGAGCTGTCGCAGTTGTGGGGAGGCGGTGCTCTGTCCCCACTGTGATGTGGCCTTGACCGTGCACCGACGCCGGGATGGACACGAATGGCTGCGCTGCCATTGGTGCAACCACCGCCAGGAGAGGACCGACAGCTGCGGCCATTGCGGTTCCACCGCCTTCAAGCCGTTCGGGGCGGGAACCCAGCGGGTGATGGAACAGTTGGCCAGCGAACTCCCGGACTTGCGGCTGCTGCGTTTCGACCATGACACCACCAGGGGACGGGATGGCCATCGCCGCTTGCTCGAACGCTTCGCCGCCGGCGAGGCCGATGTGTTGGTGGGCACCCAAATGCTCGCCAAGGGGATGGATCTGCCCCAGGTGACCCTGGCGGTCGTGCTGGCCGCCGATGGTCTCTTGCACCGACCTGACCTGCGGGCTTCCGAACAATGCCTCCAGCTGTTGCTGCAGTTGGCGGGTCGGGCGGGCCGGGGCGAACGCCCAGGGCAGGTGTTGGTGCAGACCTACAACCCCGATCACCCCGTCATCCGACACCTGGTCGATGGTCGTTACGAGCGGTTTCTCGCCGAGGAACTGGCCCTGCGGCGAACGGGGGGCCAGATCCCGTTCGCCCGGGCTTGTCTGCTGCGGCTGGCTGGGGTTTCTGCTGCCACGACGGCCACCACCGCCACGGCTCTGGTCGAGATGATTAGGCCCCGGCTGGAGCAGGAGGGTTGGTTGGCGATTGGCCCTGCCCCCGCTCCCGTGGCGCGGGTCGCGGGACGCAGCCGCTGGCAGGTGCTGTTGCACGGTCCCGCTGGCTCCCCCTTGCCCCTGCCGCCGGAACAGGAGCTGCGGGCTCTGTTGCCCCAAAAGGTTTCCCTGGCCATTGATCCGGACCCTCTCAACCTCTGAGGGGGCATGGACGACGGGCTTGGTTGCCAGGGGCTAGGCCGGCAGTTCGGGCAGGCCAAAGCCAAGACTCAGGCGCAGCCGTTGCAGGGCCAGGGAGAGCACCAACAACAGGGCGATGACCAGGCTGCCCAGGCCCAGGGGACTCCACCGCCAGCATTCCAGTTCCAGGCTGTTGCGGCGGCCGCTTTGCAGGGGCCACACCACCTTCCCCAGTCGCTTGCCAAAGCCTGGTTCCCGGGGGTAGCTGGCTGCGCTGTTTTCCAAATCAGTTCGGGTGGCAAGAGGCTCGGCCCGCCGCACATCCCCAGGTGCCACAGGATCAAGCAGTACCTCCAGCTGGAGCCCCGGCAAGTCAGGCACGGCGGTGAGGTCCAGATCCAGCAGCAGATGCTGGCGCACCCCCACCAGCCAGTTGCGCTCGCGCAACTCCAGGGTGGGCGGGGCAAGCGGCGTGGCCGCCAGCTCGCCGATCAGGCTGAGGCTTTGGCCCAGGGCTTCCAGGGCCTGGGGGGCAGCTAGCACAGGGGTTTGCAAGATTTCCTGGCCCCCTTGACGATGCCGTTGAAAGCCGCCGTTGCGGCTTTGGCCCAGGGCCTCGACGAAACGTTGTTGCAAGGGGGAGAGGCTGCCGCTGGCCGGGCGGAGGGCATGGCTGATCTGCAGCCGACCTGGCCCGGCGAAATGGATTTCGCTTTGCACCCGCATGCAGCCCCCCAACATCTGGGAAAGCAGCACGGTCAGCAGCAGGGCCACCACCAGGGCGGCAAAGCCACGCGGGGCCTTAAGGGGACCGACTGGAGGCGGGGCTTCCGGCTCCGGCGAGGCGGCGCGGCTCTGGCGCCACCTCCCCCGGCTCAGCTTTTCCAGGGGCGGGGCGCTGGCCAGGCTGGGCAGGGTGAGGGACCATTCCCTGGGTCGGTTCAGCTCAGGGGCCTCCAGCACTTGCAGCAGATCCCGGGCCTGCTGGCGCAGCTGCTGGTCGTGGCACCCCTGCAGGCTGCGACAGCAGGCAGCGGCGCTGTCGGTGCGGCCTTGGCCCATCAGGGCAGTGGCCATCAGCAACCTCAGACGCCCCCCCGCGGGGCTGGTGGCTGGGTGACTGGCACAGAGGGGCTCAAGCAAACGCAGCACCTGGCCGTACTCGCCACGATCCAGGGCGACTCTGGCCAGTTGGAGGGGGTCCGTCGTCATGGCCGCGTCAGGTGAAGGGCGCGGGACTGGTGGCTTTGGTCAGACCCTTGGCGGAGGCCACCACCATCGTGCCGATGCCCGCGTTGGTGAAGACCTCAAGCAGCAGGGAATGGGGCACCCGGCCATCCAGGATATGGGCGGCGGCTACACCCTGGGCCAGGGCACGGATGCAGCATTCGGTCTTGGGGGTCATGCCGCCGGCCACGACCCCATCGGCGATCAGCCCACGGGCCTCGGCCAGGGTGGTCTGGGGGATCAGGGAATTCGGATTGTCCCTGTCCCGCAGTATGCCCACGGTGTCGGTGAGCAGGATCAGTTTTTCGGCCTGGAGCGCCGCAGCCAGCTCGCCCGCCACCGTGTCGGCATTGATGTTGTGCACTTGGCCGGCCGGATCGGGGGCGACGCTCGAGATCACTGGCATATAGCCGTTTTCGAGCAACGGCAGCAGCACGCTTGGATCGACATGGGCCACGTCCCCCACCAGCCCATGGGTGCCATCCCCCAGGGTGCGGGCCGTCACCAGGCCGCCATCGCCGCCCGCCAGACCGACCGCCCGGCCGCCCACCAAGTTGAGCCCATTGACGATGCGTTTGTTGAGGCGCCCGACGAGCACCATTTCGACCACATCCATGGTTTCCGAGTCCGTCACCCGCAGCCCCTCGCGGAACTCAGGCTGGATCTGGAGGCGTCCGAGCCATGTGTTTATCTCCGGACCACCGCCATGGACCACTACCACCTTCACGCCAACACAGCTGAGCAAGACCAGGTCCCGGAAGATCGCCTCGCGCAGGTCCTCCCGCACCATCGCTGCACCGCCGTACTTCACCACCATGCAGCGCCCCGCAAAGCGCTGGATGAAGGGCAAGGCTTCACTGAGGACGGAAACGCGCAGGCTGTCGGCCTGGCTGACGGTGTGGTCTTGACTCACGGAGCGGCGGTGACGGGTGGGCTGGCGTTGGGCAGCAGGGTGAGCAGCAGATGGGCCGAATCCGGTTGGCTGAGTTCTGCCATCAGGCCAGGTCCGAAGAAACGTCCCAGCCGATCCTGTCGGTCCTGCCACCGCTGGAACGGCACACCCTGACAACTGAACAACAGGCGAAGTCCGTAGCCGTTGTCCTGCTGGATCTCCTCGATCGATTCCAATTGGGGAGGTTTGTCCTCATCCCAGAGCTTGAGAGCCTCCAGGGACGATTCCAGGTGGGCCTTCTGGCCGTAACGCCAGCGGCTCACATCTTCAAGCAACTTGCGCAGACTTTCATTCTCGGGCAAGTCGCGCAAGGGGCGCAACAGGGTCGGGTCCGTGAGACGGCGGGCCGGGGGCAGCTCGGCTGATTTGAGCGCCAGACCTCCCAGCAGCAGAGGGATGCCATAGAAAATGGCCGGCAGGCTGAGGTTCGGGCTGTCAGTGAGGTAGGCAACCGAGCCAATCACGGTGAGAACCGCTCCAGCCACGGTGATCAGCGAACCGGGGGAAAAAAGGGCTTGCATGGCCCCATCCTCCTGCAGCAGGGGGCAAGATGGCGACATCCTCTGGGATCGGGATCATTTCCATGGCCAGCTCCTTCCCGTCGTCCCAGCCGGCCCCCGATCCCAAGGGCGAGCAACCGGTGGAGGCTCAGGACACGGCAACTCTGATAGCCCTGTTGTCCCAGGATCGTCAGTGGCTGCTGCGGCAGTTAGATGGGGGCCGCTGGTCCCAGTGGCGCCTGGATCTGGCGGCCCTGGAACGGGAGTTGGGCCAGATGTTGGACCAGGCCAACGAGAGGTTTCCCCTGGGTTGAGATGGCCAGGGTTGAAATGGCGCCCCGACGGGGTTCAAAAGGGGATGTCGTCGTCTCCATCGAGCAGGTCGTCGGCCACAAGGGGGGAAGTGTTCCATACCGGTGGCTTTTCGGCGGCCACCGCCGCAGTCCGACCGGGGGCCTCCGGAGCTGGCCGGGGGGCTTGGCTGGTCTGGGGGATCGGCCGGGGCACGTTTCGGGGCGCGGGAGCCGCCGTCGGGGTCGCTTCTGGCCTCGCTGCCATCCCCGCCGCATTGGCTGTTCCCTGATGGATAGCCTCCCCAAGGGGGTGAAGCCGGGCCAGGGTGAGTTCGGCCCGCTTCTCTTTCACTCCATCCGCCCGGCTTACGGTGTTGATGCGCAGGCGCCCTTCAACCACCAGTCGCTGGCCCGCTTGGGCACGGTTCTGCAGGTCCTGGGCCAGATTTCCCCAGCCGACCACTTTGATTTGACCTGGGGGATCCTCCGGCCGCAGGCCGTCAAAGCGCACGGCCATTTCCGCCACTGGCGTTTGGTTGTCCTGGGTGTAACGCACCTGTGGGGCCTCCAGCACCTCCACCTCAAGCAAACAGTGATTCACTCCGATGCCTTCGGATTGCTGAGCCCATCTTGATGCACGCCGCTCCATGGGTCGGGGCCAGGGGCAGGAGGATCTGGCTGTTCGCCGGGACGGGCGAGGGCCCGGTGCTGGCCCAAGTCCTGTTGCAGCGCGGCTGGCGGCTCAGGATCAGTGTGGTCAGCCCGCCGGCGGCAAGGGCCTATGGCACCGCCGCCGGCCTGGAGCTGCGGGTGGGCGCCCTGGCTGGGCAGGCAGCCCTGGCGCAGGAGCTGCTCGCCGCCCGCAGGTGTGGGCAGGGCTTTACCTGGGTGGTGGATGCCAGCCATCCCTTTGCCCGCCGCATCAGCGCCAGCCTGGCGAGCGTGTGTGCTGACCTAGATCAACCCTTGGTACGGCTGCAACGGCCCCTGTTGCCCCTTGGCCGGGCCGAGGCGCTGGGGGACCTCTCGGATCTGGGGCGCCATCGCCTTGCTGGTGAAAGGTTGCTGTTGGCGATTGGCGCTCGCCAGTTGGTAGCGGCGGTGCGCCTCACCCCCGGTGCAGTGCACCATGGCCGCATCCTGCCCCTGCCCCTGGCCCTGCAGCAGGCGACGGCGGCCGGCTTGGATCCCGAGCGCATCGCCTGTTTGCGGCCGGGAGGGGATGGCGCCATTGAGCGTGCCCTCTGCCGGCACTGGCGGTTGACCTGCGTGCTGGCCCGGCGTTCCGGTGGAACCAACGAAGCCCTATGGCATGCCATAGCCGCCGATCAGGGCCTGCGTCTGCTGTTATTGGATCGGCCGCCTGAACCCAGTGGGGTCAGGGCCCTGCCCCGGGGGGGCCTGCTGGAGCTACTGGGGTGGCCTGTGCCGCACGGGCCCTGAAAGGTCTGCTGGGGGAGCAGCCCCAGGCTGTCTCAATCGAGGTGCTGGGCGACCAGGGCGGGAAGGGAGGCCTGAGGACGGGGCCCGAGCTGGGTGACAACCTGGCCGGCGCAGAGGGAGCCAAGTCGCCCACAGCGTTCCAGACTCGCGCCATCGGTATAACCCTGCAGGAACCCGGCGGCGTAGAGATCGCCGGCGCCGGTGGTGTCGACCAGGGGCCCCAGCCGAAACGGTTCGATCAACAGGGTCTGGTCGCCGCTCAACACCACCGAACCCTGTTCGCTGCGGGTCAGTGCCGCCACTTGACAACGGCCCCGCACCTGCTTGGCTGCTTCCTCAAAGCTGTTGGCTTTGTAGAGGGAGGTGATCTCCATCTCATTGGCAAACAGGATGTCCACATGGCCATCCACCAATTCAAGGAAGCTTTCGCGGTGACGATCGACGCAGAAGGCATCGGAGAGGGAAAGGGCCACCTGGCCGCCGCTGGCGCGCATCGCGGCTGCCGCCACAAGGAAGGCTTGTTTGGCCGCTTCGCTGTCCCACAGGTAGCCCTCCAGGTAGAGAACTTTCGCCTGGGGCACCAGATCCAGGTCCAGGTCCCCGGGGTCCAGTCCCACGGAAGCCCCCAGATAGGTGCACATCGTGCGCTGGGCATCCGGGGTGACCAGGATCAGGCAGCGGGCGGTGGAGGGGCCAGTGGCCGCAGCGGGAGTGTCAAAGCGGGCTCCAACAGATCGAATGTCGTGGGCGAAAATCGCCCCCAATTGGTCATCGCGCACCCGGCCGATGAAGGCCGCCTTGCCGCCCAGTTGGGCAATGCCGGCCAGGGTGTTGGCGGCGGAACCGCCGGAGGTTTCCAGGCCAGGGCCCAAGCTGGCGTAAAGCCCTTCGGCCGCAATCTCATCGATCAGGGCCATGGTGCCCTTGCTCAGACCATGTTCCTCAAGGAAGCTGTCGTCGGTTTTGATCAACACGTCCACGATGGCGTTGCCGATGCCGACCACATCAAGACTCCGGTCCTTCGGCAGCAGGCTGTTGGGGGCCTGGAAGCTGGCGGTGCTCATGGGGGCTGAAGGGAGGGGAAGGGGTAATGGGGGGCAATACGGCCTGACGACTAGACGCTGAGCAGGGCGCGCTTGGGGCCATGGATCGGATCCTCGACCACGATGGTCTGGTCTCGCTGGGCCCCAAGCGAAACGATGGCGATCGGCACCTCCATCAGCTCAGCCAGGAAACGCAGGTAGGCCTGGGCGGTGTCGGGGAGATCCTCCAGCCGGCGGCAATCGGCGGTGGAGCACTGCCAGCCAGGCAGGGTTTGGAAGATCGGCTGGCAGCGGGCAAAATCTTCGGCGCTGCAGGGGAAGTACTCAATCCGCTGTCCATCTAGATCGTAGGCCACGCAAACCAGGATTTCATCGAGCTCGTCCAGCACATCCAGCTTGGTGATGGCCAAACAGTCGAGACCATTGACTTCGACGGCATAGCGGCCAATGACACCGTCAAACCAGCCACAGCGTCGACGTCGGCCGGTGGTGGTGCCGAATTCGCCGCCACGATCGCAGAGGTGGTCGTTAAGGCTGCCCTCAAGTTCGGTCGGGAATGGTCCTTCCCCCACGCGCGTGGTGTAGGCCTTGGCCACCCCAATCACCCGGTCGATCAGGGTTGGTCCTACCCCCGCACCGATGCAGGCCCCCCCGGAGACGGGATTGGAGGAGGTGACATAGGGATAGGTGCCGTGGTCGAGATCCAGCAGGGTGCCCTGGGCACCCTCGAAAAGAATGTTCTTGCGGGCCCGGGCCGCCTGGTGAATCGTGCGGGTGCAATCGACTACATGGGGGGCCAGGCGGGCTCCGTAGCCGGCGTATTCGGCAATTACGGCGTCGGGATCCAGGGGCTCCAGCCCGTAGACCTTGGTGAGCAGTTCGTTCTTCTGGGTGAGGGGCGTCAGCAGCCGATCCCTCAGCCGGTCTTCGTCCAGCAGATCGATGACACGAATGCCGTTGCGTTCGGATTTGTCGGCGTAGGTCGGGCCGATGCCACGGCCGGTGGTGCCAATGCGGCGGTCGCCGCGCCGCTGCTCGATCGCCTGGTCCAGCAGGCGGTGATACGGCATGGTCACATGGGCCGTGGAGGCCAGCTTGAGGCCTTCAACCGAAATTCCGAAAGTCCCCAGGGTGTCGATTTCGCCCAGCATCACCTTCGGATCTACCACGGTGCCGGAGCCGATCAGGCAGACGGTTTGGGGGTAGAGGATGCCGGAAGGGATCAGGTGCAGTTTGAGCACCCGGTCGTCAACAACAATTGTGTGGCCGGCGTTGACCCCGCCTTGATAACGCACCACCACGTCGGCGGAACGGCTCAGCAGATCCGTGATCTTGCCCTTGCCCTCGTCACCCCACTGCGCACCGATGACGACGACGTTGGCCAAGGACAAGGCGGCCCGTAGCCGCATCACAGCACAAGCGAAGAGCGTGTCAGATGCAGGTGCCCTTCGTCAAAGGCTTGGGGTCGGCCTCGCTTCAGGTCCCCCGAACCACGGCGGCCTGGGCCTGTTGCAGTTCTTTCTCGATGCGGTTGCGCAGCGCTTCGGGCAGGGGGCGGTTGGCATAGCCGAGATAATGGCCGGCCAGGGAGTTGACGGCGGTCACCATGGTGGTGAAGGAACCGAGAGCGTTGATGTCCTGGCGGGGGCGGTAGAAGGCCGTGTAGTCATTGATCAAGGCGCGAGCCTCCTTTTCGGCCTCACTGCGGCCGGGATCATCGGCATCCAGGTGAATGGTCGTCAGCAGGCTTTGGGCCACGCTGACGGTGTCATCGACATAGTTGCCGCTTAGTTTGCCGCTGGCGCTACTGCTACAGCCGCTGAGACTGAGGCTGAGGCAAAGCACCAGGCCTAGGACCGCCTTGAATGCCCAGCGCCCGTCCAGGGCTGCGGCGATCCAAGTTGCCAGGCGTTGGATTGGATTCAAGGCAGCCATGGTGGTGCGGCATCTGGGCCGATCTTAAAGAGGCGTTGGAGTCGACCCCGATCACGCTGCGGCCAAGCGTTGCATTAGGCGGGGCAAGAGGTCGTCCGCTGCAAGGTCCTCCGGTTTGCCGTCAAGACGGGAAACCAGTTCCACCTGGCCGCTGGCGGCCCCCCTGCCGACCACGACCCGGAAGGGTATGCCAATTAGGTCGGCGTCTTTGAATTTGACGCCGGCCCGTTCGTCCCGGTCGTCCAGCAGTACCTCCACCCCGGCGGCTTGCAATTCGCCATAAAGGCGCTCAGCCAGTTCCACCTGCAGCGGTTCGTTGAGGCTGGCGATCACCACAATCACCGCGAAGGGGGCGATGGCCAGGGGCCAGCAGATGCCCCGGCCGTCGTGGTTTTGCTCGACGGCGGCCTGGGCCAGCCGGGATACCCCGATGCCGTAGCAGCCCATCCAAAGGGGTTCTTCCTGGCCGGCCTCTGTAGTGAAGGTGGCCTCGAGGGCTTGCGAATACTTGCGGCCCAGCTGAAAGATGTGGCCCACTTCGATGCCGCGGGTGGCTTCCAGCCGCTGACTTGGGTCGTGGAGACAGCGATCGCCGGGTTGGGCGGCGCGCAGGTCCGCTTGCAGGGGCAGCGGGCCTAGATCGGCCCAGGAGGCGCCCACCCGATGGCTGTCCGCCTTGTTGGCCCCGCAGACGAACCGTTGCAGCTCCAGGGCGGTGGGGTCCGCCAGCCTCAGGAAGCGGGGGTCAAGCCGCGACGGAACCTCAGGTTTGGAGCCGGATGTGAAGCGAGCAGCAGCTGCAATGCCTTTGTCAATAGTTTCATCAGCCAGGTCGGGTCCCAGGTAGCCGAAGGGGATGGCGTCGAAGGCCTTTGCCACGTTCCAGCGATCGACGAAGGCGTCATCGAGGGGAGCCACCTCCAGCAGTCCCCCGTGATCGGCAAGGACAGCGGTGATGGCATTGGCCAGCTTCACCTCATTGAGCTGCTGGTCGCCCCGCAGGCTGACGAGCACGGGCCTCACCCAACCATCGGCGAAGCGGGCTCCCAGCAGCAGCACCTTGACGATCTGGGAGGGATCGAAGCCGTGGGCTGCTGCCAGGGCCTCAATGCTGGTTTGTCCAGGTGTCGATAGCTGCTGGCAGGGGTCGGGGCCCAGGGGCACCGCCTCACTGGCCAAGGACACAGCCCTCTCCTGGTTGGCGGCATAGCGGCCGTCGGTACTGGCCAGGACCAGGTCTTCGCCGGCTTCCGCCGTCACCATGAACTCCTGGCTGGCGGACCCACCGATGGCCCCACTGTCGGCCTCGACGGCCACGGTGCGCAGGCCACAGCGGCTAAAGATGCGGCGATAGGCGCCATCCATTTCGGCGTAGGTTTCGCGCAGGGAGGCCTCGTCGGCGTGGAAGGAGTAGGCGTCTTTCATGATGAATTC
>JBBASD010000050.1:0-2253 GCA_040399485.1 Cyanobium sp.
GGGGCCCTGGCGGAAGCCCTGGGGGAGGGCCGCAGCCCCGCCATCGTCATTCTGGATTTCGGCTCCCAGTATTCCGAGCTGATCGCCCGCCGTGTGCGCGAAACCGAGGTGTATTCCCTCGTGCTCGGTTACACCACCACGGCCCAGCAATTAGCCCAGCTGGCCCCCAAGGGCATCATCCTCAGTGGCGGCCCCAGTTCGGTGTACGAAGACGGGGCACCCCGTTGCGATCCGGCCATCTGGGATCTGGGCATCCCGGTGTTGGGGGTTTGCTACGGCATGCAGCTGATGGTGCAGCAGCTTGGCGGCTCGGTGGTGGCCGCCGGTCGGGCCGAATACGGCAAGGCGCCCCTCTACCTGGATGACCCCACCGATCTGCTTACCAACGTGGGTGAGGGGTCCACCATGTGGATGAGCCACGGTGATTCTGTGCGCAGCCTGCCCGAAGGTTTCGTGCGCCTCGCCCACACCGACAACACCGCCGATGCCGCCGTCGCCCACCACGGCCGGCGTTTGTATGGGGTGCAGTTCCACCCGGAAGTGGTGCATTCCGCCGGTGGAATGGCGATGATTCGCAATTTCGTTTATCACATTTGTGGCTGCCAGGCAGATTGGACCACCGCCGCCTTCATTGACGAAGCCATCGCTGATGTGCGTGCCCAGGTGGGCAACAAACGGGTGCTGCTGGCTCTCTCCGGTGGCGTCGATTCCTCCACCCTGGCCTTCCTGCTGCATCGAGCCATCGGCGACCAGCTCACCTGCATGTTCATCGACCAGGGCTTCATGCGCAAAGGGGAGCCGGAGTTCCTGATGGAATTCTTTGATCAGCGCTTCCATATCAATGTCGAGTACATCAATGCCCGCGAGCGCTTCATCGCCAAGCTTGAAGGTGTCACCGACCCGGAGGAGAAACGCAAGCTGATTGGCACCGAATTCATCCGCGTCTTTGAACAGGAGAGCAAGCGACTTGGACCTTTTGATTTCCTGGCCCAGGGCACCCTTTATCCCGATGTGATCGAGAGCGCCGGCACCAACATCGACCCCAAGACGGGCGAGCGCGTCGCCGTCAAGATCAAGAGCCACCACAACGTCGGCGGCCTGCCCAAGGACCTGCAGTTCAAGTTGGTGGAGCCCCTGCGGCGCCTCTTCAAGGACGAGGTGCGCAAGGTGGGCCGCAGCCTCGGCCTGCCCCAGGAGATCGTCGGTCGCCATCCCTTCCCCGGGCCGGGCCTGGCGATCCGCATCCTCGGCGAAGTCACCAGTGAAAAGCTCAATATCCTGCGGGATGCCGATTTGATCGTGCGCGAGGAAGTCCGGGACGCCGGTCTCTACGACGAGATCTGGCAAGCCTTTGCCGTGTTGCTGCCGGTGCGCAGCGTCGGGGTGATGGGCGACAAGCGCACCTATGCCTTCCCGGTCGTGCTGCGCTGCGTCTCCTCGGAAGACGGTATGACTGCCGATTGGTCGCGCCTGCCCTACGACCTGCTGGAGCAGATCTCCAATCGCATCGTCAACGAGGTCAAGGGCGTCAACCGGGTGGTGCTGGACATCACCAGCAAGCCCCCTGGCACGATCGAGTGGGAGTGAACCCTGGTCTCCGTGGCTGAGTGCCGATACGATCGGCGCCCCTGTTCAGCCCCTTGGCCGCCGTGACCCAAGCCGTTGCCGTCGAGCCGGATCCCCAGCTGCAGCGCCGCCTTCAGCAAGACACCATCCTCATAGGCGGCAAGACGATCTACCTCAACCCTTTCCTTTATTGGCGTCGTTTTGATGCCAACACGGACCGCTGGCTGCGGGAGCCGGGCCAGTTGCCCGAAGAGCAGATCGCGGCCAACCGTCTGCGCTTCTACCCCGAACTCGATTGGGACAGCCTTGAACCGGCGGATCGGGCCATCCATGACGGCGCCGTTGAGATGTTCGTCAAAAGCCTGGAGTTGATCAGCACCTTCAACCCCGAGCTCACCCCCGGCCAGCTGCTCGAAGTCGAGCGCAAGATGGCCGTCACCAAGAAGCGGCCCTTTGAGCGCTGGGTCGAGCGGGCCCTGCAGCGCCGCCAGAAGCTCAGCCTGCGGGAGCGCCGCCGCTTCGATCGCGATCGCTTCCTGCGGGGCTGGGGTGAATGGTTGGCCCTCGACACCACCCGCCAGGCCCTGTTACCCCTTTCCCTGGCCCTGGTGCTGGCCGGCAGCACCGGCTGGTGGCTGGGCAGCCAGAACTTCTGTCGCAAGATTCTGGTGGCCCCGGCCGTGCAGC
>JBBASD010000050.1:2353-14973 GCA_040399485.1 Cyanobium sp.
ATGGCCGCCGATCCCCTTGATGCCCTGCGCCTCACCCTGATGCAGGACCTGTTGCCCGTGGGCCTGGCCGTGGTCGAACGGGCCCGCAAGGGGGGGCCTCGGGAGGTGATGGCCGCCTTCGATGGCTCCAGCCCCGATCCCCTCGGCACCCTGCGAGAAGAAGGCGAACCGGCCGCCACCCAGCTGCGGGCCGGCCTGGACAATCTCCAGCCAGGACTTGGCAATCCGGTGGTCAAGGTGGAAGTGCGCGATGTGCCCTTTCAAACCACCCACAACACGGCCCAGTCCGTAGACCAGCCCCAAGAGGATGCGGCCGAACTGCAGGCCGCCTTGGTTCGCATCGGCTCCCGCTTGGCTGAGCTGGAGCGGCGCCTCGCTGCGGCCCCCCGGGCCCATGCTGCCGGCCCAATCAGCTACGGCAGAGAGAGCGCCCCTGGCGTTGGCTCGGGTTTCGATGATCGCAGTGCGGCGGGTCGGCGCTGATGGCGCCGGTGGCCTCGGGCAGCTCCCGCCACACGGGGGTGGGCCACCAGCCTGGGGTCCTGATGACCTTTGTGCTGTTTTGCTGCCTCGCCATCGTTGGACGGCTGGCCTGGCTGCAGTTGCTCCATGGCGCCGAATTCAAGGCGATGGCCGATGAAAACCGCATTCGCCTGCTGCCGCGCGATCCGGTGCGGGGGCGCCTGCTGGATCGCCAGGGGCGCGTGCTGGCCACCAATCGCCTCACCTACAACCTCTACCTACAGCCCCGGTTGCTCAAAAAAGGCGGTTGGCCCGCCCTGCGCGACCAGCTGGCTGAGTTGTTGAAGCTGCGCCCCGCCGATCTGGAGACCCGCCGCCAACAAGGAGCCCACAGCGAGGGCTTCCGCATCCGCCTGGCCGGTCCCCTGACGCCGGTGCAGGTGCTGCGCTTTCGCGAACGGGCCGATTCCCTGCCGGGCGCCGAGGTGGCTATCGAGGTACGCCGCACCTACCCCAATGGCGCCCTGGCCTCCCACCTGATGGGATATACCAGCAACATCACCGAAGAAGAATATAAACGGCTCGAACCCCAGGGGTATCGGCTCAGCGACCGCATCGGCCGCACGGGCCTGGAGATGGTCTACGAAAAACATCTGCGCGGCGAATGGGGCGGCCAGCAATTGGAGGTCAATGCCGCAGGGCAGGTGCAGCGCGTCTTGGGGGACAAGCCGGCCCGGGCCGGCAAAGACCTGCGACTCACCATCGATCTCGACCTGCAGCAGGCCGCTGAACGAGCCCTGGACACAGTTAGCAAAGGGGCCATCGTCGCCATGGATCCCCAGACCGGGGCGGTGCTGGCCATGGCCAGTCGCCCCAATTTCGATCCCAACATCTTCTCCGATGGTCCCACCACCGCCCAGTGGAACCAACTGAACCGGCCGGAGGCGCCAATGTTGAACCGCACCCTGCAGGGCTTCCCACCGGCCAGCACCTTCAAGATCGTCACCACCATCGCCGGCCTGGAGTCGGGCAAGTTCCAGGCCAGATCCACCCTGCCCACCTCCGCTTCGTTTTGTTACGACGGCCAGTGCTATGCCGACCACGCTGCCTATGGCTCAATTGGCTTCCCCTTTGCCTTGGCGGTCAGCAGCAACAGCTTCTACTACCGGCTTGGGCTGGCGCTAGGTCCCACCGAGTTGTTCAAGGCCGCCCGGCGCCTGGGCTATGGCTCCTACACCGGGGTCGAGTTGCACGAGGAGGAAAGCTCGGGGCTGCTGGGGGATCCCGCCTGGAAACGCAAGGTGCTCAAGGAGCCCTGGACGTCGGTGGACACAATCACCTCATCGATCGGCCAGGGGGCCGTCACCGTCACTCCCCTGCAAATGGCCCGTCTCTATGCGGCGGTGGCCAACGGGGGTTGGCTGGTGACTCCCCACCTGGTGGAGCGTCCAGTGCAGCGGGTCTGGCTGGGGCTCAAGCCCGAGACCCTGCAGGTGTTGCGCCAGGGCCTGCGGCAAGTGGTCACCGAGGGCACCGGCAAGGTGCTCAACGATCCCAGCCTGCCGCCCGTGGCTGGCAAGACGGGAACCGGTGAAGATCCCCCCCGCCCGGACCATGCCTGGTTCGGCGGCTATGCCCCCGCCGACCAGCCCACCTTGGTGATCGTTGCCTTCGGCGAAAACAGCGGTGGCTACGGCGGCACCATCGCGGCCCCCATGGTGCGGGCCTTGATGACCACCTGGTTCCGAGGGGCGGCTGATGCGGCAGCCCAACAGCGCCCCTGAACCTCCGTTCAGGTGGCCAGGGGGACCTTTGCCTGGTTGAGGACCTTGCGGTAATAGCCCCGCAGTTGATCAGTGGCGCCGGCCCAGCCCCAACGTTCCGCCTCCTGACGGGCCGCCTGCCGCAGGCAGGCACGGGTCTGGGATTCGCCCAGCAGTCGCTGCACGGCGGTGGTGAGACTGTGGGGCTGGTCGGGATCGTAAAGACAGCCGTTTTCGCCATCGCTGACAATGTCGGGGATGCCGCCCCGGTCGGCCCCCACCACGGGACAGCCGGCGGCCATGGCCTCCAGCAACACCAGCCCCAGCGTTTCGGTGGAGGAAGGAAACAAAAAAGCATCGCCACAGGCATAGGCCGAGGCCAGGTCTTGGCCCGCCAGGTAGCCCACAAACGTGGTGGGCGTGCCTTCGAACCAGCGCTCCAGTTGTTGCCGGTGGGGACCGTCGCCCACCAGGGCTAGTCGGGTCTGGGGCATGGCCTCCAGCACGGGGCGGATGCGTTCAATCTGCTTCTCGGCCGAGAGGCGGCCGATGTAAAGCAGCAAATTGCCGGTGTCTTCATAGGGACCGTGCAGCCGTGCGCGCATGCTGTCGTTGCGCCATTCAGGGCGAAATAAATCGGTGTCCACGCCGCGCTGCCAGAGGGCCGTGTGCTGGATGCCCTTGGCGGCCAGTTCGCTCACCATCGCGGTGGAGGTGCAGAGGTTGAGGCTCGCCTGGTTGTGGGCGGCCTTGAGCAGCTCCCAAAGCAGGGGCTCCAGCATGCCCATGCCGTAATGCTCCAGGTATTTGGGCAGGTGGGTGTGGTAGCTGGCCACCAGGGGCAGATTGCGGCTCTTGGCGAGCCAGATGCCCCCCAGACCCAGCACGGCCGGATTGACCACATGCACCAGATCCGGGCGGAACTGCTCCAAGGCTTCGGAGACCGCCGGCCGGGGCAGGGCCAATTTCAATTCGGGATAGAGGGGCAGGGGCAGGGCCGGTACCCCCACCACCTTGGCCCCCAGGTAGGAGTCGGGGGCGCCCTCGGGACAGAAGATCAGCACCTCATCGCCCGCCGCGACCAAGTGCTGCAGGGTCTTGGTCAGCCGGGTGACGATGCCGTCCACCTTGGGCAGGAAGGTTTCGGTGAAGAAGACGATCCGCACTGGCCGGCCTCGCTTAGGGGCGGGCGGCGATGGCCTCAGCCTGCCGCGTCGTCCAGGCGGAAAGGCAGGGAATGCGGGAGCGGTCGCAACGGTCGGCCCAGCGGCGAGCCACATCCACCACCTCAGCCAACAAGCCAACGTCGAGGGTGGTTGGTTGGAGTCCCAACTCCAGGAAGCAACGGTTGTCGACGATCAGGTCGTTTTCGATCGCTTCCTTGCGGGGGTTGGCCTGGTAGTTGGTTTGGGCACCGGTAAGGGCGGCGACTTTCTCGGCCAGGTCGGCGACCCGATGGCTTTCGGTCATCTGGTTAAAGATCTTGACCTTTTCGCCGCTGCTGGGGGGATGGTCCAAGGCGAGCTGGACACAGCGGACCGAGTCGCGAATGTGGATGAAAGCCCGGGTCTGGCCGCCGGTGCCGTGGACGGTGAGCGGATAGCCGATGGCTGCCTGCATCAGGAAGCGATTCAGCACGGTGCCGTAGTCGCCGTCGTAATCAAAACGGTTGGTGAGACGGGGATCCTTTTCGGTAAGGGTGGTGTTGGTTCCCCAGACAATGCCCTGGTGCAGATCGGTGATGCGGATGCTGTCGTTCTTGTTGTAATAAAAAAACAGCAGCTGGTCGAGCGTCTTGGTCATGTGATAGACGCTGCCGGGATCCGTGGGGTGCAGGATTCTCTCAGTGAAGCGACTGCCGTCGGCTTGGGGCACCTCGACGGTCAGGTAACCCTCGGGGATGGTGGCCCCCCGATGGGAGCCGTAGCCATAGACCCCCATGGTGCCCAGGTGGACGATATGGATATCCAGGCCACTCTCGACAATGGCGGCGAGCAGGTTGTGGGTGCCGTTGACGTTGTTGTCGACGGTGTAGCGCTTGGTGGCGCTCGACTTCATGGAGTAAGGGGCGGCCCGTTGCTCGGCGAAGTGGACCACCGCATCAGGCATCTCGCTGCGCAGGAGGCCGAGCAGCCGGTCGTATTCCTTGGCGATGTCCAAGAGCACGAATTCGATTCGCTTGCCACCCACCTGTTCCCAGGCCTTGAGACGGTCGCCGATGGTGGCGATGGGGGTTAGGGACTCGACCCCAAGATCAATGTCGATTTTGCGGCGACTCAAGTTGTCCACGATCATCACGTCGTGGCCAGCATCCGCCAGGTTCACCGCACAGGGCCAACCACAAAAGCCGTCACCGCCGAGAACGAGAACCTTCACCCCAGACTCCTGAACGAGCGGATGCTCAGATGGGCAAACTACTACAGGCCTTCATCAACAGTCCCATCGCCCTGGTCCTGCCTGATTCAGGCCTGGGTGCGACTGATCAGGGCCGCCACGGCCAGGAGGACCGCCACCAAGGCCAAACCGCCGATCAGCAGGACCTTGTTGCCTCTCCCCCGGGCCTCGGCGGCCTCGATCACCACCATGCGGGGTTCCGTCGCGAAGGCATTGAGCCTGCCGCCGTCTTCTTTGGTGACCTGCATGGAAGGGAAGGACATCAGTAGTTCAACCCTATGGACGTTCCTCGGCAGCAAAGCCGCCGGGGAACGGAACGTCACAGTTTTGAACCACACAGAGCTCCAGAGGCCGGGCTTCAGGCGCCAACCACGCCGCTGGTCGGAGAGCTGGGGCTTGCCAGGGGCCGCAGCGGCAGTCTTCCGGCCAGAAAGGCGGTGCGGCCCGCTTCTGTGGCCAGGGCCATGGCCCTGGCCATGGCCGGGGGATCACCCGCCAGGGCAATGGCGCTGTTGATCAGCAGGGCGTCGGCGCCCATTTCCATGGCCTGGGCCGCCTCACTAGGTACGCCGATGCCGGCGTCCACCACAACGGGGACGCCGGAATTCTCGATAATTAGGGCGATGTTGGCGGCGTTGCGCAGGCCCTGCCCGGAACCGATCGGCGAAGCCAGGGGCATGACCGTGGCACAGCCCACCGCCTCAAGCCGCTGTGCCAGCAAGGGATCGGCGTTGATGTAGGGCAGCACCACAAAGCCTTCTTTGACCAGTTGCTCGGCCGCTTCCAAGGTGCCGAAGGGGTCGGGCAGCAGGTGCCGGGGGTCGGGAATGACTTCCAGCTTGACGAAGTTGTTGTCCTCCTGGCCGGCGAGGCGGGCCAGCTCCCGACCCAGGCGCGCCACCCGGATCGCCTCCTCGGCGGTGGCGCAGCCGGCGGTGTTGGGCAGCATCCAGATCCGTTTCCAGTCGATTGCCTCCAACAGCCCCTCGTGACCCTGGGCCCTGCTCTGGACGCGCCGTACGGCCACGGTGACGATCTCGCAGCCGCTGGCAGCCAGGCTCGCCTGCATGGCCGCCAGGGAGGGGTACTTGCCGGTGCCGGTCATCAGCCGGCTGGCGAAGCGACGCCCGGCGATGACAAGGTCGGTGGGGGCGGTCTGGGTCACGGCCCAAGCAGGCGGTCGTTTCGACGTAGTCTGCCTCTGGACCCGCGATCGCTGCTTTGGTGGCGGCCCCCATGCCCCTGCTGTTGCCCATTTTGGTCGCCGCCACGCCGGTTGCGGTGCCCGCCCGCCCCTTCTCGGCCCCGCCCAGTGCCTTTACGGCGCCCTTCAGCCCGCCTGCCGGAGCGTTCTCGGGCGGCAACCAGACGCCCCTGCCATCGACCCTCGCCCGGCCGCTGCCGGCAGCCAACCCGGTCCCTGGCTCCCTGAATCCCGGATTCGTCAATCCTGGTTCCCTGAATCCCGGGGGCAGCATGGATGCGCTGATATCGGTCGAACCCTTTGACCCGGAGGGTCGTGCAGCCCTGATTGCCCAGGTGATTCCGCGCCAATGGCGCGGCAGCTTCCAATCTTTCGTGGGTGGCCCTGCGCTGCCTGCGGCGCTTGATCTGGGAACAGTGCAGGCCATGGGCCAGATGGTCGCCCTGCGCGGCAATCTGCGGATCGGAACTGCCGTGACGCCGGTGCAGGGAACCCTCAATGCCAAGTCCGACCAGCTGGACCTGCTGCTGCTGGGGGACATGGGGTCGGTGGGCATGGAACCCGGTGGCCAGATACAGGGCCTGCAGTCAATGTCCCTGAGCAGCTGGCGAGCACCACGATTGGTGAGTCCTGGGGGGCGATTGCTGCTGAACCCAGGGCCCTCGCTGACAGGCCCGGAGCCCATTCGGGGCTTGTGGTGAAGCCGAGGCGTTTCTGGTGAATTTGAAGTTCTGATTCAGGCCGACTTGCTGTCAACGCCACTGCGGCGCTTCAAGGTTTTGAGACCTTTGCTGGCGGTTTTGTTGTCAGGTTCGAGACTCAGGACCTGTTCGTAGGTGGAACGGGCCTCTTCGGGCCGTTGCATTTTGCCCAGGGCAAAGGCGAGATTATTTAGTGCTACGGGGTAATCGGCCTTGCAACGGATGGCCGTTTGGTAGTGCTTGATGGCGGCTGGGTACTTGTTCTGGGCCGCCAAGGCAAAACCAAGGGCATTTTCGATCACGGCCCTCGCTTCAGGCGGCGCCTTTTCAGAATCAGCCAGCTTGACGGCCTGTTTGAGGGTGTCGGCGGCCTGGCTGTAGAGACGCTTGCGCAGCTGGACCGAGGCGAGTTCATAGAGCCCCGCCGCATCACTGGGCTTAGGTCCACCCTCGCCGCCAAGCCGGGAGAGGGACATCTCATCACGCCGCACTCGCAGGATCTGGCGGCCCACCACGAAGGCAGCACCAGCGAGCAGGGCAATCAGGCCTAGCAGGTAGGCCTGGGGAAGCAGGTCGCTCATGGGTTGCCGGCCTTAGGGGAAGTCAGTGGCTGGCCGCGCTCACCACGGTGGAGAAGCTGGTGGGATCGGCCAGGGCCAGCTGAGCAAGCATCTTGCGGTTGATGCGCACGTCGGCCTTTTTGAGGCCGCCGATCAGGCGGCTGTAGCTGAGTCCATTGAGGCGGGCGGCCGCGTTGATGCGGGCGATCCACAGACGGCGAAAATCACGCTTGCGGCGGCGGCGGTCGCGGTAGGAATTGCAGAGGGCCTTCATCACCCGCTGGTTGGCGGTGCGGAACAGGCTGCCGTTGCTGCCCTGGAAGCCCCGGGCCAGGCGCAGAATTTTGTTACGGCGTTTGCGGGCGACATTGCCCCTCTTGACGCGGGTCATGGAGGTAGGGAACTAGAGGGAGAGTGGAAAAAAGAGAGTTGTGTGGGTGGCAGAAAGGCGACTGGCGCCATGACCTCAGGCGTGGGGCAGCATCAGGGCCACGTTGCCCGCGTCCCGTTCGTCGACGCTGGCCATGGTGCCGAGATGGCGTTTGCGCTTCGGGCTCTTGTGGTCGAGCAGGTGGTTGAGGAAGGCGCGCCGGCGCATGAACTTGCCACTGCCTGTGACCTTGAACCGCTTGGCGGCCGCGCGGCGGGTCTTGAGCTTCGGCATGGCGTTCCTGGGCGCGGGCACAAACAAGCAGAGTACGACGTGACTTAACCCTTTTCCAACTCCCAGGCCCATGCCCCTTCGCCAGCTGCGCCAGTTCCCGTCCGTGGCCCCAGGGGCTAGCGCCCCGGCGACCGCCGGCAGGAGGGGGCGTCAGGGCGATCTGCGGGCCCCGCTTTTGGGATTGGTGCTGCTGCTACTGCCCGGGGGGTGCCGGGCCTCAGACCAGCCCCTGGGCCTGGCGTCCCCGCCGCCCCCCTTGCCAGCTTTGACGCCCCAGGGCGGCGAGGCGTTGCGGCACTGGCCGGTGCCCGAACCTCCCCCCCTGCGCTCACAGGATCCGGTGCTGTGGGTGGCCTTGGCGGCCCATCTAGGCCCGGCTGGGGAAGCCGACCAGGCCCCGCCCTTGCGCTTGACGGCCGCAACGGGCGAGCTCACCTTGGTGGATGGTTCAGGGCGCCGGCTGAGCCGGCCTGAGTTGGTGCTGAGCTGGCGTTGGCAGCCCCTGGCCCAGCCCGTCAACTTGCGGCGCCGGGTGCTGGGGCCCTTCGCCAGCTACGAAAGTGCCGAGGCGGCGGCACTCCGTTGGCAGGCGATCGGAGTGCGACCTGAGATTGCCCGCAACAAGGACTGGGAGGTATGGGGGCCGGCCGAGGCGGCTCCCCCTGCGGGCCAGGCTTCGCGTTTGTTCGAGCAGCGCCCCACCCGCCGCTTGGGCCTGCAACTGGCCGCCAGCGAGGGCGCCCTGGCGCTGCGCCAGCCCGTGCGGATTGAGGCCCCGGGCGGATTGCGCTGGAAGGGAGGGGTCTATGCCGGTCCCTTCCGCTTGCTGGCGGATTCCCATGGCACCTGGACCCTGGTGGAGGAGGTCCCCCTGGAACGCTATCTAGAGGGGGTGGTGCCCCATGAAATCGGGGCCGGCTCCCCAGCGGCGGCCCTGGCCGTCCAAGCGGTGTTGGCCCGCACCTGGGCAGTACGCAACCGAATGCGCTATCGGGTGGACGGATACCACCTCTGCGCCGACACCCAATGCCAGGTTTACCAAGATCCGCGCCAGGCCAGCGCCGCCGTGCGGCGGGCTATCGCCAGCACCCGCGGCCAGGTTTTGGCTGCCGCCGGTCAGCCCATCCATGCGGTGTACCACGCCAGTAATGGCGGAGTAGCCGCCGGACTAGAGGAGGCCTGGGATGTGGAGGCGGTGCCCTACCTGCGCGCCTTCGCCGATGGTCCAGCCCCCTTCGTCGCCCGCACCCCCCTGCCCCTTTCGCCCCCGGTCCTGGGCCAGTTGCTGCAGGACGGTGCGCTGGCCTACGGCGCCGACCATCCCCTATTTCGTTGGCAGCGCCGCTTGAGCGCCGCCCGCATCCGGGCCGCCCTGGGGGCCCGGGCAGCAGGTTTGGGCGAGGTGCGCAACCTCAAAGTGCTGGAAAGGGGGCCCAGCGGCCGGGTGCTGGTCCTCGAGATTGTCGGCACGAACGGCACCACGGTCCTAAGACGCGATGCCATCCGCCGCAGCCTGCG
Source organism: Cyanobium sp. (assembly GCA_040399485.1). Classification (GTDB taxonomy): domain Bacteria; phylum Cyanobacteriota; class Cyanobacteriia; order PCC-6307; family Cyanobiaceae; genus Cyanobium. The sequence continues at coordinate 11,620 of JBBASD010000050.1, forward strand.
GGAGTTGCCCAGCACCCTGTTTGTCCTTTCCCCCGCAGGGTCGGGGGCCTGGCGGGTGGACGGTGGTGGTTTTGGCCATGGGGCTGGTTTGTCCCAGGCTGGCGCCATCGATTTGGGCCGCCAGGGCTGGAGTGTCGAGCGAATCCTTGGCCGTTACTATCCAGGCGCTCTTATGCAGCCGCTGACTGGGTTGGGAAACGCCCTTTAGAGTTTGTTTCCTGATCGAAGCTGGGGGGAGTGCTGATGGTCGGTGGGAGTCCCAACGATCACCGCCGTGGCAAGGCCGCCCTCTATTTGTTTGTCTGCTTGCTTATGGGGGCTTTGCCCCACTGGCTACCCCAGGGCACTTGGCGTTTGGCCATGCCGCTGCTGGCTGCCCTGATCGGAGCCTACGCGCTGCGAACGGTTGGATTGGGAGCCACAGCGGCCCAGGCGGTGGCAGCCATTGCCTCCGGGAATGGATCCCTGGCCCAGACGGATCAACCCAGTCAAAAGCAGCCCATGGCCGAAGTTGATGTGGTGGTGGCGGCCCGGGATGAGGAGGCGGTGATCGGGCGCTTGGTCGAGCGCCTCACGGCCCTGCGCTGGCCCCAGTCCCTACTGCGGATTTGGATCATCGATGACGGCAGTGAGGACCGCACGGCGGCCCGGTTGGTTGAGTTGCAACAAAGCCATCCCCAGTTGCAGGTGGTGCGGCGCTCCAGACAGGCCGGTGGGGGGAAATCGGCCGCCCTCAATGAGGTGCTGCAGCGTTTGCAGGGGCACTGGATGCTGGTTTTGGATGCCGATGCCGACATGGGACCAGATCTGCTGGAGCGGTTGATTCCCTATGCCGAGGCCGGCGATTGGGCGGCCGTGCAATTGCGCAAGGCGGAGGTCAATAGCGATCAAAACTGGTTGACCCGGGGCCAGGCGATGGAAATGGCCTTCGATGCGGTGGTCCAGGAGGGTCGCCAGGCGCTGGGAGGGGTGGTGGAATTGCGCGGTAACGGCCAGTTGTTGCGCCGCGATGCGGTGCAAACAGCAGGGGGGTTCAACGAGGCCACCATCACCGACGATCTGGATCTCAGCTTCCGCTTTCTGCTGGCCGGCCTGCCGATTGGGGTGCTCTGGAATCCGCCCATCTCCGAGGAGGCCGTCCTCACCCTGCCGGCCCTCTGGCGACAGCGGCAGCGCTGGGCGGAGGGGGGGCTACAGCGTTATCTCGACTATGGCCCCCAACTGCTTTCCAATCGCCTCAATGGAACCCAAAAACTTGATCTGATCGTTTATTTTCTGCTGCAATACGTTCTACCGGTGGTGGCCATCGCCGATGGTGCAGCTGCTGTTTTGACATCGAGCCGGCCGGCCTTTTGGCCCTTTTCGCTGGTCGCTGTTGCCCTTACCTTGATCGGCATGGCTGCGGGTTGCCGCCGCGACAGTGAAGGCCCTGCCCTTCCCCCTGCCAGCCCTGGCAATTTGGCCTTGGGCATCGTCCACATGATGCATTGGTTTGTGGTTATCCCATGGGTCACTTTGAAGATGGCCCTGCTACCCAAGAAGCTGGTTTGGGCAAAGACGGCCCATGGTGAATTGTTATCAAATTCAACAAGTTATGCCGAGTATGACCTGGCCGCCCAAGTACTGAATCACACTCCCGAAGAAGAAGCGATAATTGCTTCTGAAGGTGGGGGCCTGTGAACTGCCCAAGATGAATTTTATTCCTGCTGAATCTGTTGTTCCACCCGCACCTGACCTTACCGGTGGCCTGCGACGATGAAACCGGTGCATTGCGCCTGTCGGTATCGTTAGACGGAAGATCACAGATGGGCCGGGCAACATTAGTGGAGTTGCGGCGAATCCCGCCAAGGCGCCAACTGCCCCAGTTGTTTGTCCATTGTCAGGACCCCAACTCCAGACAACAAGGGTCTACATGCCTGACAGTTCCTGAAACAGGCCTTGTTAACCCATCATTGCAGCGTGATCAAGCCTTCCTTGCTGCTGGATCCCTGGACTGCTCAGGCCGCCAATTCCTTGACCGCTCAGCGCTAAGCGTACAAAGACGGATTGGCAGCAGGGATGGATCTTCCTGGCCGTGAACGTGTATAGTATTTACGACAGGTCACTTTAACGTCAGTTGATACATGGCTGATCTTCAGTACGATGTCTGCATCATTGGTGCCGGGGCAGCAGGTGCATATCTAGCCAAACGGCTCCTCCATGAACGACCACACCTCAAAGTTTTGATAGTTGATGCCGGCCCAAGCATTCCGGTTGGGATGGATGAAGTGGCTTTTAGCTGCGAACAGCATGGGGACACTCCCTACCGAGCTCCCCAGGAAGGCCGCTTCTTTGGTCGTGGGGGTACAACGTCTGCCTGGGGTGCGTCACTTGTGCCTTACTCCAAGAAGGACTTTGATGTGGAAGATGCCCTTTCAAGTGAGTGGAAATCTATTGTTCAGGACCTGGAACATTCAGCAGTTTCAACCCTGAAGCATCTTGGCTTTGAAGGATCAGACTTGCTACGGCAATCTTTCGAGGTCAGTGACAAGATTCGACGTCATCCCCTAAACCAAATTAACCAGATCGAACTGCAACGCAACATCTACCTACCATTTACCAAGAAGAATTTCGCCTGGATGCTCGATGAACTTGCCAACGTTCCTGGCGCCCAGGTCATGTTGGATTCGGTTGTAACCAAACTGAACCTTGAAGGCCATACCGACAACCCATCAAAATCGGTAAAATCTATCACCATTCAAACCCGAAGTGGCGACCAAAACTCCATTACAGCTCGAGCTGTACTGATCTGTCAGGGAGCGATTGAAACCACCAGAACACTCTTGGAAATTGCCCATCAGCAAGGAGATGATTATTTCCAATGGAAGAACCTGGTAGGAAATGGCCTGAGTGATCATATCTCATTTCCAGTTGCCAACTATGATTCCGATAGTACCCAAAAAATTGCCCAGGTCCTTGCCCCATCATTTGTGGAAGGATCTATCACGGGCACGAGGATGGTGCCGATGAGCAGGGAATTACCAAGATCGTTTGCTCATGTTGTATTTAAACAGAATGGAGCCGCTTTCACAATGGCTCGTGAAATGATGTACTCGATACAATCACGCAAATTGCCAAGTATTGATGTCAGCACCATGGGACGTTCCGTCATCGGACTAGCCAGATTTGCCAAAAAGCGCTTGCTCGATGGCGTGCTTTGCATTGAGAACGGCTCCACCGCCAGCCTGCAATACGACTTTGAGACACCTCGGTCGCCGCTTCGTCGGATCGAGCTTTCAGAAGTGCGGGACGCCTACGGGAAGAGAAAACCCTCTATTCATTGGTCGCTTTCGGACATTGATCTGCGTTCAGTGC
>JBBASD010000051.1:0-4983 GCA_040399485.1 Cyanobium sp.
AGGCCAACCACGGCATCGCTGGCGACCCCGGCGTCATCGCCAACAACTACATCGATTACGCCATCAACGCTCTCGTTTGAGCTTGTAACCCTGTAGTCATCTGGGGGCTCCTTTGAAGCCCCCTTTTTTCGTCTTTTTTTGCTGTGGACGGCTCCAAAGCATTGTCACGACTGCCCACCAGAGCCGCCCCGGGGGAGTCGGCGGTGGCAACATCAGCAAGTCAGCCCAACCAAGCCGCCAGGGCTGGAACCATGGAGCCGGAAACGCCGCCACCAGGGAATGCGGAGCCGATCAGCGAAGCCGAAGCCCTGCGACGGCTTCGCCAAAGCGACGACCAATCCCTTCAGTATTACGGCGCCTGGTGGTTGGGGCGCATGCGCAGCCGCCATCCCGACACGGTGCCGCTGCTCTGCCAAGCCCTGCGTCAGCGGCAACCACGGGATGGGGGCGCCGGGGTTGAGCACAATGCTGTCGCCCGCAACGCCGCCCGGGCCCTGGGCAAGTTGGCCGATCAGCGCGCCGTTGGCGACCTGCTCGAGGCCCTGGAGGATGAAGACGACGGTCTGCGAGAGGCCGCAGCCCGAGCCTTGGGGGACCTGGGGGCGGTGGCGGCTGTGATTCCCCTTTGCCGGCGCCTGGCCAGTGGGCCGTCGGTGGCCGGAGCCCCGCAAATCAACAGCCCCAAATTGCAGGAACCCTGCGAGGCGTTGATCGAGGCCCTCGGGGATATTGGTGTCGCCACTCCTGCCGTGCTGAAGGTTATCGAGCCATTCCTGGAGCATGATCGGCCCCTGATCCGCAGCGCCGCCAGCCGGGCCATGTTGCAGCTCACCGGCGAACCCCAATGGGGTGACCGGTTGGTGACCCTGCTCAGCCACCCCCAGCTGCAGGTGCGGCGCGCCGCCCTGATGGACCTAGGTGCTGTGGGCTGGCGGCCTGCCCTTGGAGCGATCAGTGCCACCCTGGCCGAAAACAGCCTCAAACTCATCGCCCTGCGAGGCCTGGTTGAAAAGGGCCCAGGCGAACCCGACACAGAAGCGGTGCTGCTTGCCATGGATGCGTTGCTATGACCCTGCCCAAAGGGTCCAATGGACCACCGCCCCAGCCCGATCTGTCTCCATTGGTCGCCGCCGTGGACGGGGCCCACAGTGCTGAGTCCCTTGTGCAGGCCACCCGGGCCCTGGCCCTTGCCCTGGCCACCCCTCCGTCCGGACCAACCGCTGTCACCCCTGAGATGGTGAACGCCATCCGGACCCTGGTGGCGGTGATGGGCTTCAACAACCCGGGAGCCGCCGTGGCCGCCGTCGATGGATTGATGGCCTGCGGCCCAGCAGCCGTCGACCCCCTCCTGGAGGGCCTGGACAACCACAACTACGGAGCCCGGGCCTGGGCCGTGCGGGCCCTGGCGGGGATTGGCGATGGACGGGGTTTCGACCTACTGGAGGAGGCCTTGCAAGCGGATATTGGCCCCAGTGTGCGCCGCGCCGCCGCCCGGGGCCTCGGTCAGCTGCGACTCGAGACCCTAGAACCAGAGTCCAGAGCCCCCGTCTGGGATCGCTGCCTAGGGGCTCTGCAGAGGGGCAGCCAAGACGATGAATGGGTGGTTCGCTATGCCGTTGTGGTGGGCCTGGAAAGTCTGGGCCATTCGCCCCATGGCCCTCGACCGGCCCCGGCAGCCCTGATGGATTGCCTGGAGCGCCTGGCCCAACCGGCCCAGGAAGCCATCCCCGTAGTGCGCCTTAGGGCCCAGCTTGCACTCGATCGCCTTGTTACGCCATGACATCACCCCCTGTTTGCGAGCCCAGCCCCAATCAACGCCCCACCCGGGTGCTCTTTGTTTGTCTGGGCAACATTTGCCGGTCCCCTGCTGCCGAAGCCGTGTTCCTTGACCTTTTAGAGAAGCAGGGCCGGAGTCATCACTTTGAGGTGGATTCGGCAGGAACCGGGGGTTGGCATGTGGGATGCCTGGCCGATGCCCGCATGCGCAACGCCGCCGCCCGCCGCGGGCTCCAGCTAACCAGCCGGGCTCGCCAGCTGGAGCCGGATGATCTGCACCGCTTCGATCTGATCGTGACCATGGACCGCCATAACCTTGCCGCCGTCAAGGATCTGGCCCGCCGGAGCGGGGGAGGCGCCCGCATCACTCCCATGACCAGCTTCTCTGGTCGCCACCTAATTGAGGACGTGCCCGATCCGTATGAGGGTGGACCGGAGGGCTTTGAACTTGTGCTGGATCTTCTGGAAGACGCCTGCGCCGGCCTGCTGGCGTCATTGCCCTGTGAGCAGGACCCCAGGCAAACTAACCTTTAGTTTACCGGTTCTGGCCAGGCCTCTTCAGGCACCCTGGAACGGAACAGATCAACCAGGACCTGGATGACGGCCTCGACCGCCAGACCATCAGTAACCAGTTCAAAGGCATCATCTGCCTGGATCAGAGGGGCGAGGGCTCGGGAGGCGTCCATGCGGTCCCGTTCGGCAATCTGGTGCTCGAGTTCGGCGATGGGAGGGACAGTGAAGCCCCGGCCGCGCAGGTCGTCGGCCCGGCGCCGGGCACGCTCGGAAACCGTGGCGGTCAAAAACACCTTGCAATCGGCATCCGGGAAAACGGCCGTGCCGATGTCACGCCCCTCCGCCACCAAGCCACCGCGCTGGCCCATGGCCTGCTGTTGACGGGTCAAGGTCTCGCGAACGCAGGCATGGGCCGCCACCGTGGAAACCGCAGCCGTGACCTCCGGGCTACGGATGACCTCGCTGACATCAATCTCGTTGATCAGAACCCGCTGCCCCCCGGCCCCGGAGCCCTCGCGGAAAGTTATCTGAACTGACGCCAGCAGGGCTGGCAACTCGGAAGCCTCGGCCGGGTCGATGCCCTGGCGCTGAATCCACCAAGTGAGCGCCCGGTACATGGCACCTGTGTCTAGGTGGAGCAGGCCAAGACGCTTGGCCAGGGCCTGGGTGACTGTGCTCTTGCCGGCCCCAGCTGGTCCATCTATGGCGACGATCGGAGCGCGACTCATAAGAAAGACATGATCGATCAGGCGGCTCGGACCGCAATAGGCGGCGGCGGCCAGCAGGGATAGCCCCTCGACCCGCTGCAAGGGAGCCAGATTATGCGCCCGCACCAGCTCGACATAATCCGGGCGCAGACCGGCAGCTTCCAGGCGGGTGCGCACGGCGTCGGCCAATCCCTCGGCCTCGGGATCGGAGCGACTGTCAAGGGCAGCCTGGGCCAGCGCCCGGGGCAAGGCGGCGGCGGCGACGGCCTCCGCCTGACTGAGATAGCGGTTGCGGGAACTGCAAGCCAGGGAGTCTGGGCCCCGCACGGTTGCACATCCCTCCAAGGTCACATTGAGACCCAGGTCAGCGACAACGCGTCTCAGGATCAGGAGCTGCTGCCAATCCTTTTCCCCCATCACCAAACGCTGGGGACGCACCAGGGCTAAAAGACGGCAGACAATGGTGGCCACACCTTCGAAATGGCCTGGGCGGCTATGGCCGCACAGCAGATCACCCAGGGAGGCCGGCGGCAGGATGCGGGTGATTTCCGCCTCTCCCTTGGGAAACATCTCGCCCAAGGACGGGGCGAACAGGGCCTGGGCTCCGGCCTCAGCAGCCAAATCGCCATCGCGATCGAGGTCACGGGGGTAGCGATCGAAATCTTCGCCGCGGCCAAACTGCAGAGGATTGACGAAAATGCTGACGATGACCGCCGGATCGCCACTTGAGCGGGGCTCGGCGGCACGGCGAATTAACTGCTGGTGCCCCTGGTGCAGCGCACCCATGGTGGGCACGAAATGGAGCGGCCGGGGAGGCAGTCCGCGGCGCCAGTCCGCCAGTTGGGCACGGGTGCGTAACAGTTCCAAGTCAGAACGCAAAAAGGCCCTGGCGCCAGTTTGGGCCAGGGCCTAGGGGAGGGAGTCCGCAGGCCCTCAAATGTCAGTCGAGGACTTCGAGACGGACCTGGGCGATGCCGCTTGAAGTCAAGCCGAGGGCGCTGGCCGCACCGTGGGCCAAATCAATGATTCGTCCGCCAGAAAAAGGACCGCGGTCGTTGATGCGAACCACAGCCTTGAGACCGTTATTGAGATTGGTGACGCGCACCCGGGTGCCAAAGGGGAGCCAACGGTGGGCTGCGGTGTAGGTGCCTGGCCTGAAAACCTCACCGCTGGCGGTGCGACCGCCGTAGAAGCCCGGTCCGTACCAACTGGCCTGGCCAACCTGGGTGCCTGCTGTAGCGATCTGTTGGCCGGGTGTCAGCGGTGCCATCTGCGGCTTGTGCAGAAAGCGTTCGTCGAAGCTTGGTGCCGAATCGGCCGGGATAATGCTGAAGGAGGGAAGGGTGCCCGAAGAGAACCCTGCAGCGTGGACAGACATTTGGGCGCTACCAGCAAGCACGAGGGCGGCAGAAGCGAGGAGGCGGAGTCGGAGCATGATGAACGGAACGCCCTGGTTGCACAGAACAACTGCCGGAGAGAATCTCCTGGCCGCTAACTGACCTTGCCTGATTAGAGCCTGTTGATAAGACATCTAAATCCGACGAAGTTTCCGAGGGGTTTCCTTACAAAAATAACAACAGAGTCAAGGTATCTTGAATTTGCCTAGCAAAAAATGAGAGAGTCGCCCAAATTGATTGATCAGATTTCATCATCCGTTGCCCATCCCTGGACCCAGACTGACTACAGCGCCCCTGACGCCCGAAAAGAAGATCAAAAAATCTGATCATTGGCATTAGCCAGGCGAATCATTGAGTGTGCCAATTGCGGAATCGCCCCCATCCCGGGAAGTTGAATGGCAGTCCAGGGTCGCCGCCATCGGAAGATCGGAGCTAGTTCCGGCAGCACGGCGATGGATTACCGCGACTCCGGTGTCGATGTGGTGGCAGGGCGGGCCTTCGTGGAACGCATCCGCCACAGCGTGGAAAGCACCCACAGGCCTGAGGTGCGGGGCGCTCTGGGGGGGTTCGCAGGCCTCTGCCGCCTGCCG
>JBBASD010000051.1:5083-14881 GCA_040399485.1 Cyanobium sp.
GGCTGCGCCCTGTTGGGGGGTGAAACCGCCGAGATGCCGGGGTTCTATCCCCAAGGGCGCTACGACCTGGCCGGCTTCTGCGTGGGCGTGGTCGAAGAGGACCAACTGATTGATGGCCAGGCAGTGGGAGACGGCGATCGGATCGTGGCGGTGGCCAGCAGCGGCGTGCACAGCAACGGTTTCAGCCTGGTGCGCAGGATTCTTGCCGCCAGCGGCCACCCCCCCCACGAACCCCTCGAAGCCAACGGGCCATCCCTGATCGCGTCACTGCTGACGCCAACCTTGATTTATGCCCCGTTGGTGAAGGCGCTGCAACTGCAAAACGTTCCTCTGAATGGCATGGCCCACATCACAGGCGGAGGGCTGCCGGAGAACCTGCCCCGCGCTCTGCCAGCGGGGGTCCATGGGGTCATTGATCCAGACAGCTGGACTCGGCCAGCGCTCTTTGACTGGCTGCAGCACTGGGGTCAGGTCCCGGAGGCCGACATGTGGAACACCTTCAATCTTGGGGTGGGGTTCTGCCTGGTGGTGCCGCCCGAGGCCGTCGAAGGCGCTTTGGGGGTCTGCCAGACCACTGGTTTCAGGGCCTGGGAGATGGGCCGAATCGCCACCGGGGAGGCCCCCCAGGAGGCGTTGGCGGGATTGCCGTACTGAAAGATTGGTGACTTCGCCCACCCGCAGGTCTTTATGGTCGGTAAGTGATCTCCTATACAAGTTAAAGCGCCCACCTGGCTCGCAAGTACAGCCCTTCCTTCCCTTAGCGATGCTCGATACCTCGACCCGAATCACCCGTCGCCGCACCTCAGCGGGTCCGATACCGCCCCAACGTCCTGTGCAACCTCGCCCCCGTTTCCGGGAAGCGGGTCCAAGCACCGGTTCAGGCCCGCGCCCCACCTTCTTGACCCTGAGGGACCACGGCAAGGTGTATGTGGCCGACCTGCCCCGGCTTTCCGACGGTCAACTGGCCCACATCGTCAAGGAAGCGGAGGAGGTTCTCGAAAGCCTCAACCGCCGGCTCCAAGAACTTGAGGGGCAGATTTTTCTCAGCCAGACCGAGCAAGACACCCGTATTCGCGCCACCACCAAGCGGGATGTGACGGAGCGCTTTTTAGCGGCCATCAGCCAGGAACAGGATCTGCGGCGCAGCAACCCGGCGGTTCGGGCGGCGGCGGGCGAATCCCTGTCCCGGGCATTTCTGGAACTGGCCCGTCACCGACTCCCCGGATCCACCTTTGATTCCCTGCTGCAGGAAGCCCTGGCTGCCTGCGGGCCCGGATCCGAAAACGATGATAAAGGCTTGCAGCGCGACGCCCACCTGTTGCAGGTCATGCAGGCCGGAGAATGCGTCGAGCCGCGCCCCACGTCCCTGCAGGTGGTCATCACCCCCGACGCGGACTTTGAGGGTGAGCCCCACTGACAGATCCCCCTGAATGGAGCCAAGGGAATTGAGCCCTGGCTCCTCAACGGCTCTGAAATGGGTTGGCCGGCATCGCCACTGCCAATGTGGCACTGGTGGCATCAAGTTGACTGCGTTCATCAGCCCCCAGCTCCCAGGTTAGGGCCGCTGCGGCTCCATCCACCTGGTCACTGCGGCGCAGCCCAATGATGGGCATGGCGCCATGGGCCCGGCACCAGTTAAGGGCAACGGCCGCCTGGGACACACCCCGGTCGGCAGCAATTTTGCCCAAGGCGGCCAACATGGGCTGGCAACCGTTCCAAAGCCGCCGATAAAGCAAGCCCCGGGGCCCTGGGGGCCAGGCCGGGGGATCCCCGGCGGGCTGGGTCAAGAGCCCAAGGGCGAGGGGGCTGTAGGCGATCAATTCGACCCCCAGCTCTTGGCAGAGGTCGGCCAGCCCCCCCGGCTGGGCCGGCTGGGGAGCCAACAAGGACAACTGGACCTGGAGGCTGCGCAGAGCCACACCACGCTCTTGAAAATGGCGATGGACCTGGCGCAGGCGGGCGGGTCCCAGGTTGGAAACACCAACGGCAGCCACCTCTCCCGCCAGCTGCCGATCCACCAACCCATCCAGCAGGGGACCCTCCTGCCAGGGGGCATAACGGCCCGTGCTCCAGTGCAGTTGCACCAGATCGAGTTTGCCTTGCAGGCGCTGGCGGGAGGCCTCGAAGGCGGAACGAAACCCCTGTCGGCCCAAGCGCCAGGGAAAAGGGGCCAGCTTGGTTGCCACCGTGAGGGCCTGGCGATCGGCCGGGGCCAGCTCCGAGCAAAACTGGCCGAGCAGGGTCTCGCTGCGGCCGTTGAAGCGCCCGGTGCCATAGGAATCGGCCGTATCAAAAAAGTGCAGCCCCAAGGCCACGGCGCGGTGGAAGCACTGGCGCAGGGCCCCATCCTGGGCCGGGTCGTAGCCCCAGAGCAGCTGGTTGCCCCAGGCCCAGGTGCCCACACCGATGCGGGGCGTTAAAGGGGCGGAAACCATGGGCACAGCATCAGAGCAATGGGCGCAATAATCGGATCTGATGTTGGGTGCGCCGCCTTGACCCTGCCGCAGGAGCCCCAGGGCCCGGCCGCCACCGACCGTCTTTGCCCCCATCAGGGCGGGACCTCAGCTGGGGCAGGGGAGGCAGCAGGGGCAGCAGCAGCCCCTGCGGCGGAGCCAGTGCTTTGCGGTCATTGTGGTCGCACCGCCAGCAACGGCCTTTCTTGCCAAGGGATCTGCGTGGCCGACTCGGGGTATTGAGCCGCCGCCTCAAGCAAACCGGACGGATCGCGTCGAGGGGGGCCTGACGCAATGTTGCGTGATATGGCGATCTGGGGCGATTACCACCAGAGCATGGCCAGATCTTAAGATTTCCTTTAGGGTTCCGCCAAGCGGAGGCTCGAAGCATGTCCAAACCCAATTCCCTACTGGCCGCCATGGCGCTGATCGGCTTGGTGGTTGTTGAAATCGCCACCCGTTTGCTGTTCTGGGCCTAATTAAGGCAACGGCCCAATGGGGGGCCGAGGGAGCGGGGGGCCTTCCCCTTAGCTGCGGTTACGGGGCGGCAGGGGTGAACCAAAACGCAGTGCCTGGCGCCAACGGACAGCTTGGAGCCAGGCAGCGCCGGCCACCAGGGCCAAAGCCAGGGAGGCAGCTCCGGCAGGCGTAGGACCCAACCATGCGGCGGCCACCAGGGCCAGGGCCGCCGCCACCACAGCTGCAGGCAGCAGCACCGCCAGGCGCCGATCGGCAGTGCTGCAGCTACGGCAGTGGCGGGTGTGGCTCTCAAACCTCTCCAGCAGGGGTTCGGCGCCAAGCCGCTCGGGCAGGGGCGCCTGGGCGAACGGGCCACCTCCCACCAGGGCCACCCAGTCGTGCAGGGCGCGCACATAGAGATCGGAGCGGGTGGCCAGATAGCAGGCCTTGGCCAGGGCCGTGCCGCCGCCCCGCTCCTCCAGCACCCGCTCCTGCCAGTGCAAGAACTGTTGATCGTCTTCGAGCACCACGTGGTTGCCGAGATGTTGCAACCACTCGGGCCGCAGTTTCAGCAACCGACCTGGCCAGGGGGAGCCGAAGAAAATGGGCAAGCGTGCAAACAGCCGGCAGGCACCGCGACGGATCGGGGTGGCGTAGACCACCGTCAGGAAGCGGGCACCCCCCTTGGTGGTGAGGTCGTGGATCATCAGGCTGGGGCCAGTGAACACTGTGGTCTGGCTGCCGAGGCTGCCGCGACGGGGCCCTTCCTGCCAATGGCCGCTGAAACCATCCTCTCCGCTGGCGGTGAGCTCCAAGGCCACCGGACCGGCCGTTTCCCGCTTACTCACGGTGGCATGGTGGGTGAACGGCACATGACTCACGTCAAGCACGTTCTCCAGCAGGGTGAGGGCGTCGTAAGGCAGATCACGAAAGGAGTCCTGCACGGTCCAACCGGCCTGATCCTCCGCCAGCGCGGGTACCAGGGGCAGGGGCACGGCTTCAGCTGCGGCGGGATCACCGCTGAAGACAAACAGCAGTCCCTGAGCCTCAGCGGTGGCATAGGGCCGGCAACGGCTGCGCAGGGTGTCGATGCTGGAGCCGGGATCCGCCTGGGGGATGGTGGTGCAACGGCCCCCACCGTCAAAGCACCAGCCGTGGTACGGGCACTCCAACTCGCCCTGGTCGTTGATGCGCCCCTGGGAAAGGGGCACAAGCCGGTGGGGGCAAACATCGGCGAAGGCCCGCCAACGCCGGGCCTGGCGGTCGTGCCAGAGGACCAAATCCTCGGCCAGCAAGGTGAAGGCGGTGGGACGATCTCGCGGCAGATCCTTGAGGAAGGCCACCGGGTACCAACTGCGACGCCAGATCGAATCTTCGGCAGGCATCGCAGCACAGAGCAGTAGGAGCAATGATGCTGGCAGGCTTCGGGCAGCACTGGGTCGCAAGCCCCCAGGGTGATGGATCTACCTGCGGGCTAATGGTGACTTGGGGACCATCAGCCACCTGATCGCCCATTTATTCATGTGTCGACTGATTGCCTGCAAGAGCGGCTTAGAAGGCAATTTCTGCCCCGACTTCGCTTGGCACTGGCTGGATTGGGCCATTATCTCTAGGGGGATCAATGGCCGTCTGAGGGGCATCGACTGATGCCCTGACTTACCTCCAGGAAGGTGGGCCAGCTAGGGCCCAGGAGGACATAGACGGATTTCAGGATATTTGTTGGCCCATGGCTTCAAGCGGTCGTGGAGAATCTGCCTTAAATTTTGACATAGGGGATGGTTCGCATATTCTCTTTTGACAACAAGAAAGTCACCGCACTCTATGCCTAACTTGTAGGGCAATATTTTTTGCGTTGAAGCATGCAAGCTGGCTCCAAAAATTGAAGCAAAAGAGGTTGTCATCTCTGCCGCATTTCTGCCCTCCCATTTATTCATATCATAGCGTAAAATGCTTGAGGGTGAATTCCAGAGCCCTAAGCCTTTTGCATAGTTTTCAAAAACAGGAAAAGCCCCTTCCGGCAGGGCAAGGGATGGGTACGCTGCTATATCTTCAATGGTTAACTCACGGGTTATTGAAAATAAAGGATGGGATTCAATCGCGATCAGATGGCAGGGAAAATAGGCAAGGGGAAAGCTGGCCAATTTGCTGTCATCGGCAGTCGGGCAATCCGGGAATGGCGCAATCCAAGCATCCAGTACGCCATCCCGGAGCATGGCGAGGGGTTGGGCCACATGCATGAAGTCATGGTTGCCCAAGACATAGTCTTCGATCGGTGCTGAAAAATAGGCTCGCCCTGACCAGAACATTGCATCTACTCTCAATGGACGATAGCTTTTCCAGCGATGATACTGGTGAACGTTTCGCTCGAGATTGATCAGGTCGGTGTTGCCAGTAATAACATACTCGTTGTTTATTTTTTTTACATTTAAGAAAAAGGCTTCACAGCATTTATGAAGGTTGCGACTGATTGTGGACTGGTTGAGACCTGTTCGCTTGGCAACTTCATCGCCTGTGCGGAGCCACATCAGATAATCGAGGCAGGCAAGGGTGTGAATTTCTACCATAATCAAACTGTCCCCGACAGCAGGAAGTGCGGATTGGCAAATTGTCTAAAAATTAAACCAAGTTGTGGGAGTATAAATTAAATATTAGTTGCCTGACCATAATTGATGTTGCCGATTTTTCTCAGACCCTTGGACGCCGGAGGGCTGAGCAGGGGCGGCGAGAACCGTTTCAAGACAAAATCTGGACACATTCCGCGTCATCAAAACGGCTGGCCATACGTTCCAGCTTGTGGCGTTCTTCATTGGTTCGGGTGCAGGCAAACCCATAGCGAGCCCGCACCCGCTCGGAGGCCTCCTGGAGGGCCGCGATTCCCTGGATTCTGAGGGCAGACACCGGGAGACTTTGGCCAGGCCGCAGCCGCTGCAGTATCACTGTGGAAGGGGAATAAAGATCACTGGTGCTGCCATCCGGCCACTCCAGGGTGAGATGAACTTCAGGCATGGATGTCCCTCAGCAATGAACTGATTATCTCCTGACGGCGCCAAGAGACCCGTCAATTCGATGATGCGACCATGTCATTTGGATGAAGTCGAAAAGTCATCTGGTCGAAGCGGTAAAGCCCGTCAAGACTTCCCCCCCTGGCCAAAGCAGCGAGCGGGCCCCGGCCTGGATCAACCCCACCGACGCCGGGCCTGGCCCGAAGCGGCCGATGGGCCCGCACCACAGCTCGGGGTGGGGGGCCACGGCGGCCGCCAGATCGGCGCTGGCGCCTGGGTCGACCACCAGTAAGTAGCCATAGCTGGGGAAACAGGTCAGCCAAGCTTCCAGCGCCACCCCCGGAGGCGATTCGATGGCGTCCAAGTCGAGCTGCAAATGGCACCCGGCCGCCTCCGCCAACATCACCGCCGTTCCGGCGATGCCGCCCATACTCACGTCCTTGGCGGCCCGAACTACCCCCGCACCGGCCAGTTGCACCAGAAGCTCAAGGTGGGCTCGCAGGCGCTGGGGATCGGCTTGGGTCGCCGCATCCCAGAAGGGGTAGTGGCGATGGAAAGCGCCTTGGTGGTTGGCCAGCAGACAGCAGATATGCCCCGGCCGCGCCAGCCGGGCCGAGAGCACAGGCCCCGGGGCCGTGCCCAGAACCGCCACCGAAAGGGCCGTGTATGGGCTCTGCAAGTTGGTATGGCCACCGACCATAGGCACCCCGAATTTGTCGCAGGCAAAGCCCATCCCCTCCAGCAACGCCTGAGCCGGTTCCGGCCCCTGGCTCCAGAGGCTGTTGACCAGGGCCAGGGGCCGCCCCCCCATGGCGGCGATGTCGTTGAGGTTCACCAGCACAGCACTCCAGCCGGCGAACCAAGGGTCCTCGGCCACCAGCTGGGGGTGCAAGCCTTCGCAGGCCAGCAACAGGGGGCCCGGGGCTGCCGGCACCAAGGCGGCATCATCCCCCAGGGCCGCTGCCGCCCCCAGCTCGGGGAAGGGGTGGTGGGCAAAGAGGCTTGCCGGAACTTGGATGTCACGCTTGCCTAGCAAGCCTTCCAGTTGGGACAGGCGCTGGACCAGGCACTCCAGGTCGACCTCCGCCTGGCTCCGCTGCCTCTGATTCTGTCGGGCCCCGCCGCTGGCCTCCCCCTCCAGGCCGTCTGCTTGTAACTTCATGCCGCCATCAGGCCGGGGCGTCGTTGGCGTGCAGGTTCGTAGTAAGCCAGATCGGCCTCCATGAGATGGTGGCGGACGCCGCGGATTTCCATGGAGTCCAGCGAGTGCCAGTGCAGCCGCTCGAAAAAGCGCACGTTCTGTAGCTGCACCGTCGCCAGAAAGCGCTGGGCGCCCCAGCCGTGGGCCGTGGTCACGGCCTTCCAGATCAGCCCCTTGCCGATCTGGTTCTGGCTGCGGTAGCTGTCCTTCACCCCCAACCGCCCGCCGTACCAGATTCCCGCTTTCTCTTCCAGGATCCGTACCACCCCCACAACCCCTAAGAATTGGGGGGCGCCGGGATAGATTGCCGCGATGGGATAGGCGCGATCATCATTCGCGTCGCGGTCGTGCTCTTCGAAGAGGTGCTGCTCCTGGCAGAAGATGGCGCTACGCAGTTGCCAGTAGCCCTTCATCAGCGGGGAAGTGGTTTGCAGCAGGTGGAAGGAGAAAAGGCCGGAATGGGTCGTCGGCGAGAGTCGAAAATCTTCGGCATCAACGCCAATACCCAAGCGCACCGAGGGGGTGAAGGCCGCCGGCGCCGAACAGGGACTGGAGCCGATCTTGAGGCTTTTGCCGTCCAGGAAGGGCATGGTTAGGCCTGCTGTTCAAACAAAGCCAAGGCCGAGCAGGCTCCGCATTTGGCGCATCCCGCCGCCATCGCCTCCGCCCGCAGATCGGCGGCCCGCAGCAGTGAGGCTACGGCCGTGTACACCTCAACCATGAAGGCGGTGCTGGGGGCTGGATGGTCTTGCAGGGGTGTGCCGGCAATGGGCACAAATGGAACCACGAAGGGATAGACCCCGAGCTGAATGAGGCGTTCGCTGCAACCAATCAGGCTCTCGGCGCTGTCGCCCAGACCCGCCAACAGGTAAGTGGTCACCTGGCCGCGGCCAAACACCGCCACCGCCTGGCCAAAAGCCTCGTAATAGCGATCGAGGCTGAGTTCCGATTTGCCCGGCAGGATGCGGCGTCGCACTGCTGGCTCCACCACCTCAAGGTGCATGCCGAGGCTGTCCACACCAGCGTCTTTCATCCACCGATACCAGTTGGGGTCCTCCGGTGGTTCACACTGGCCCTGAATCGGCAGATCGACCCGCGACTTGACTGCCAGGGCAGTTTCGGCCATCAGCCGGGCGCCCCGGTCGTCGCTGTTGGGGGTGCCGGTGGTCATCACCAGTTGGCGCACGCCATCGAGCCGCACGGCTGCTTGCGCCACTTCGGCCACCTGCTGGGGTGTTTTGCGCACAAGCGTGCGCCCCCCTTCCAGGGATTGCTCGATGGCACAGAACTGGCACGATTGGCTGCGGTCGCGAAAACGAATGCAGGTTTGCTGCAGCGTGGTGGCCAGCACATCGCGGCTGTGCAGCAGGGCGATGGCGCGGTAGGGGATGCCCTCTGCTGTCTCTAGGCCATAAAAAGCTGGTTCGGGCGGGACCTGGACCTGGGCCAGCACGGTGGAATCCCCTTGGGTCAGGCTGAAGGAGCCGTCGGCTTGGCTGTGCAGCCGGTAGGGCGACGCCTGGGAGCGGGCGTTGTAAACCGGCACCATCACTGTGGTGCCGTCGATCGTCAGAGCCCGGTGGTCGGAAGGACCGGCTCCCCCCCGGCGTCCCTGGTTGCCCGGCACGGCCGGATCGACCACGCCATGGACCTGCAGTTCGGTGAGCAGGGTTGCCAAGCGGGGCTCAGTGTCAGCCATGGGCCACCTCCACGGCCACAGCTAGGACGCTGGGACGCTCGGGTGCCAGCGGCTCCGGCGCAGGGGATCCCGCTTGGAGAGGCTGAAAGGAGTGGGGGGGAGAGAAAGAGGGGGGGGGCGGAATGGTTGCGGGCTGGGCCGAAGCGGGGACGGCAGGCGAGCCCGGGGCGGCGGCCAGGGGGGCTGGTTCGTGGTGGCTGTGGGGCCGGCGGTCATGGCGCAGTCCCAGCAGGTCGGGCCGGCTGTAGTGCCCGACGCTGTCCATCATGCGTTTGCGCTTGGTTATTAGGTCGAAGTCGAGCTCGGCGATGGCTAGGCCCTCGCCCTCGCCCAAGGGTCCGGCCAGGTAGCGGCCCTCCGGACTGATCACCGCCGTGTGGCAGCCCCCCTGGAAGGCCCGCTGCAACGAGGCATCGGGCGTGATGCTGGCGTAGTCGCTGGGATCGAGCCAGGCGGTGCTGCACACCACAAAACAACCGGCTTCCAGGGCATGGTGCCGCATGGTCACCGCCGTCTGCTCCGTGAAGATGGGGCCCACCAGGGACCCCGGAAACTGGGCGCAATGGATCTCTTCCCCCTGGGTCATCAAGGCGAAGCGAGCCAGGGGGTTATAGTGCTCCCAGCAGGCCAGGCTGCCGATACGGCCCAAGTCGGTGGTTACCACCTGGAGACCGGCCCCATCCCCTAGGCCCCAGACCATGCGCTCGTGATAGGTAGGGGTAATTTTGCGACGTTTAAGCAGCAATTCCCCCTTGTCGTCGATCAGCAGTTGGGTGTTGTAAAGGCTGCCCCCATCCCGTTCGTTGATGCCCAGCAAGACATGCAGGCGCCACTGGCGCGCCGCGGCGGCGATGCGAGCCACCTCGGGCCCCTCGACGACGACGGCCTCCTCGTAGAGCTTGAGATGGGAGCGGCCCATCAGCACCGCCGGCTCAACAAACGAAAAATAGGGGTAATAGGGCAGAAAAGTCTCTGGAAAAACAA
>JBBASD010000052.1:0-14291 GCA_040399485.1 Cyanobium sp.
CCTTTTTGGAGCATGACGACGCCAACCGGGCCCTGATGGGCTCAAACATGCAGCGCCAGGCTGTGCCCCTGCTCCGTCCTGAACGGCCCCTGGTGGGCACCGGCCTGGAAACCCAGGTCGCGCGCGACTCAGGAATGGTGCCGATTACCCGGGTCAACGGCACGGTTACCTTCGTGGATGCCACCGCCATTGTGATCCGCGATGAGGAAGGTTACGAACATGTGCACCATCTGCAAAAGTATCAACGCTCCAATCAGGACACTTGTCTTAACCAGCGTCCGATTGTCAAACTTGGTGATCAGGTGATCGCTGGCCAAGTGCTGGCAAATGGTTCTGCCTGTGAAGGCGGCGAGATCGCGTTGGGACAGAATGTATTAATTGCTTATATGCCCTGGGAGGGGTACAACTACGAGGATGCCATTCTTGTGAGTGAACGTCTCGTTCAGGACGATCTTTATACTTCTGTACATATTGAGAAGTATGAAATTGAAGCCCGTCAGACTAAGCTTGGTCCCGAGGAAATAACCCGTGAAATTCCTAATGTCGCCGAGGAGAGCCTTGGTAATCTAGATGAAATGGGTATCATCCGCATCGGTGCTTATGTTGAATCAGGCGATATTTTAGTCGGCAAAGTGACTCCCAAGGGCGAATCCGACCAGCCTCCCGAAGAGAAATTGCTAAGGGCTATCTTCGGCGAAAAAGCTCGAGATGTTCGCGACAATTCCCTGCGCGTTCCCAGTACGGAACGGGGCCGTGTTGTTGACGTTCGCATTTACACCCGTGAACAGGGCGATGAACTACCGCCCGGTGCAAACATGGTCGTTAGGGTTTATGTAGCTCAAAGGCGTAAAATTCAGGTGGGAGATAAGATGGCGGGCCGTCATGGCAATAAGGGTATTATTAGTCGCATTCTTCCGCGTCAAGACATGCCTTATCTACCCGATGGTACCCCTATTGACATTGTACTTAATCCCCTGGGCGTGCCATCGCGGATGAACGTAGGTCAGGTTTTCGAATGCCTGATGGGCTGGGCTTCCTCCCATCTCGGGTGTCGGGTGAAGGTCGTGCCGTTCGATGAAATGCACGGCGCCGAGAAGTCCAAGCAAACCGTACAGGCCTATCTCGAAGAGGCGGCCAAGCAGCCTGGCAAGGAATGGGTCTATGACCCTGAGAATCCTGGCAAGATCCAGCTCATTGATGGTCGTACTGGTGAAGCCTTCGATCAACCGGTGACCGTTGGCTATGCCCACATCCTCAAACTGGTCCACCTTGTTGACGACAAGATCCACGCCCGCTCCACAGGTCCTTACTCCCTAGTGACCCAGCAGCCCTTGGGCGGTAAGGCCCAGCAGGGCGGTCAGCGATTGGGAGAAATGGAAGTCTGGGCTCTCGAAGCCTATGGCGCTGCCTATACCTTGCAGGAGCTATTGACGGTCAAGTCCGATGACATGCAGGGCCGGAACGAAGCTCTAAACGCCATTGTCAAGGGCAAACCTATACCGCGTCCGGGGACTCCAGAATCCTTCAAGGTTTTGATGCGCGAGCTCCAATCCTTGGGTCTGGACATTGCTGTTTATACAGATAGCGGCGAAGAAGTTGACCTTATGCAGGATGTCAACCCCCGTCGTAGTACCCCTAGCCGTCCCACCTACGAGTCCCTGGGGGTCGCGGATTATGACGACGACTGATTTTCTACTCGAATACTGGTCCGCATGACTGTTCGGTCCGTTTTCCTGTCTGCCTTCCTTCCTTGATCTAGCGAGCGCTCCCCACCCCGATGTCCAACAGCAACCTTCGCACCGAAAACCACTTCGACTACGTCAAGATCACGCTCGCTTCTCCCGAGCGGATCATGCAGTGGGGGCAGCGCACACTCCCCAATGGTCAGGTGGTCGGTGAGGTGACTAAACCAGAAACGATCAATTACCGCACACTCAAGCCGGAGATGGATGGGCTGTTCTGTGAAAAGATTTTTGGCCCCTCTAAGGACTGGGAATGTCATTGTGGTAAGTACAAACGGGTTCGACACCGTGGCATTGTCTGTGAGCGCTGCGGCGTTGAGGTGACCGAAAGCCGCGTACGTCGTCATCGCATGGGGTTTATCAAGCTGGCGGCTCCGGTATCCCATGTCTGGTATCTCAAGGGTATCCCCAGTTATGTGGCGATACTTTTGGACATGCCTCTCAGAGATGTGGAGCAGATTGTTTACTTTAACTGCTACGTTGTGCTCGATCCAGGTGATCATAAGGATCTCACTTACAAACAGCTTTTGACAGAGGATGAGTGGCTGGAGATAGAAGATCAGATTTTTGCCGAAGACTCCGAAATTGAGAATGAACCGATTGTCGGCATTGGTGCAGAAGCTCTCAAGCAACTACTTGAGGATCTCCAACTTAATGAGATTGCAGAACAGTTGCGGGAGGAAATTAGTGCAAGTAAGGGCCAAAAAAGGGCTAAACTAATTAAACGGTTACGGGTTATCGATAATTTCATCGCCACCAATGCCCGTCCCGATTGGATGGTGCTGGATGTTATTCCGGTGATTCCCCCGGATCTGCGTCCCATGGTGCAGCTGGATGGTGGTCGCTTTGCCACAAGTGATCTCAATGACCTTTATCGCAGGGTGATTAACCGGAATAATCGTTTGGCTCGGCTCCAGGAAATCCTGGCCCCTGAGATTATTGTGCGTAACGAAAAGCGTATGTTGCAGGAAGCCGTAGATGCCCTGATTGATAATGGCAGACGTGGCCGAACTGTAGTCGGGGCCAATAATCGTGCTCTCAAGTCCCTGAGTGATATCATTGAAGGCAAGCAGGGCCGTTTCCGCCAAAATCTTCTTGGTAAACGGGTCGATTATTCAGGCCGTTCCGTGATCGTAGTTGGGCCCAAGTTGAAAATGCATCAGTGCGGGCTTCCTAAAGAAATGGCCATTGAGCTGTTTCAACCCTTCGTGATTCATCGCCTCATCCGCCAAAACATTGTCAACAATATCAAGGCTGCGAAAAAGCTCATTCAGCGAGCTGACGATGAGGTCATGCAAGTACTCCAGGAGGTGATCGAAGGCCATCCGATTCTCCTTAATCGCGCCCCCACCCTGCACCGTCTTGGCATTCAGGCATTTGAGCCCAAGCTTGTAGATGGTCGCGCGATTCAGCTGCATCCACTGGTCTGCCCAGCCTTCAACGCTGACTTTGATGGTGACCAGATGGCCGTCCACGTGCCCCTGGCAATTGAGGCCCAGACAGAGGCGCGCATGTTGATGCTGGCTAGCAATAACATTCTGTCACCCGCTACTGGCGAACCGATTATTACGCCTTCCCAAGATATGGTGCTTGGCGCCTATTATTTGACGGCTGTGGATCGAGCCCGCGTACGGCCTGAATTTGGGGATCGCTCAAGAACTTTCTCTGATCTCAGTGATGTAATTGCCGCATTTGAGGAAAAGCATCTCCATCTCCATGATTGGGTCTGGGTGCGTTTCAATGGTCAAGTGGACGACGACGACGAGGCAGATACACCACTAAAAGAAGAAACACTCAGTGATGGAACCCGTATCGAACAATGGCGCCAACGCCGAGATCGATTCGACGAAGAAGGGGCCTTGATTAGTCGTTACCTTCTCACCACCGTCGGCCGGGTTGTGATCAATCAGACCATTCTTGGCGCCGTAGCTGCCAACTGACCGCCCCGGTCTTCTTTTCCCTTTCCGTTTCCTTCGCTTCCCTTCCTCCGCGCGCCGCCATGACCGCCACCCCCGCCAAGAAAACGAGTAAGAAGTCAGCCAAAATGGCTAAATCGACCACACCTGCAGAGGTTAGTCGTCCTACTCCTAGCCAGGCGCCCCCGTTTCGCAATCGGATCATAGATAAGAAGGCCCTTCGTAATCTGGTGGCTTGGGCTTACAAGCACCATGGCACGGCGGCAACGGCGGCGATGGCTGACGAACTCAAGGATCTTGGTTTCCATTACGCCACCCAGGCGGCTGTATCCATATCTGTCGATGATTTGCGCATCCCGGGAGACAAAGCGGCACTCCTTGCAGAGGCGGAACAGCAAATCACCGAAACCGAAGAGCGTTATCGGCTCGGCGAGATTACCGAGGTTGAGCGTCATACCAAGGTGATCGACACATGGACCGAAACGAATGAACGTCTCGTGGCCGCTGTGCGTCGCAACTTTAATGACAACGACCCCCTTAATTCAGTATGGATGATGGCCAACTCCGGTGCCCGCGGCAATATGTCGCAGGTGCGCCAGTTGGTGGGCATGCGGGGGCTTATGGCTAACCCCCAGGGGGAAATCATCGATTTGCCGATTCGTACCAATTTCCGCGAAGGTCTTACGGTCACCGAGTACGTCATTTCCTCCTATGGGGCCCGCAAGGGACTCGTCGACACGGCCCTGCGTACTGCAGACTCTGGTTATCTCACCCGCCGTCTAGTTGATGTCGCCCAAGACGTAATCGTGCGCGAGGAGGATTGTGGCACCACCCGCGGCATCATGATTGAGGCGGATGAGAAAGGACGTTTCGCCAGCAAGCTGGTTGGCCGTCTTGCTGCCGAACCTGTCGTAGCTGCTGACGGCACCGTGATGGTCGAGCGGGATGGCCAGATGGATCCCCCTTTGAGCCGGGCCATTGAGGCCGCTGGCATCACTACCGTGATGGTCCGTTCCCCGTTGACCTGCGAGGCATCCCGTTCGGTTTGCCGCAAGTGCTACGGCTGGGCCTTGGCCCACAACCAGTTGGTTGACTTGGGCGAGGCCGTTGGCATCATTGCCGCCCAATCCATTGGTGAGCCTGGCACCCAGCTCACCATGCGTACGTTCCACACCGGCGGTGTTTCTACCGCCGAGACCGGGGTGGTGCGCTCCCTGGTTGAAGGTGAGGTCGAATTTGATGGTCGGGCCCGAGTGCGGCCCCACCGCACACCCCATGGTGTGGAGGCCCAGTTGGCCGAAACCGACTTCGGCCTCAGCGTCAAGCCGAGTGGTAAGGGCAAGTTGCAGAAACTGGACATCACTTCGGGTTCAATTCTGTTCGTGGCCAATGGTCAGATGGTTCCATCTGATACGATCCTCGCCCAGATTTCTTCTGGTGCTGCTGTTAAGAAGAGCGTTGAAAAGGCTACTAAAGATGTGATTTGTGACTTGGCCGGCCAGGTTCGTTTTGAGGAGGTTATCCAGCCTCGAGAAGTAACCGATCGACAAGGCAATA
The DNA here is from genome assembly GCA_040399485.1 of Cyanobium sp. GTDB lineage: Bacteria > Cyanobacteriota > Cyanobacteriia > PCC-6307 > Cyanobiaceae > Cyanobium. The sequence goes on from JBBASD010000052.1 coordinate 5,216, forward strand.
TTACCCACAAAGCTCAGCGTTTGGGAAGACTTTGGGTCTTCAGTGGGGACGTTTACAATCTTCCCCCCAACGCCCAGCCCGTGGTCGAGGGCAATAAACCCGTTCACACAGGTGATGTGCTTGCTGAAAGCCGTCTTGTCAGCGAATATGGCGGTGCTGTGCGCCTGCGTGAGTCCGCTGGTGATTCGCGTGAAGTGCAGATAGTTACTGCAAGTGTAATTCTTAAAGACTGTAAATTGCTGGGGGAATCAACCCATTCTGGTGAGATATGGCATCTGGAGGACAAGGATAATTCCCGTTATCTCTTGAAGACAGCTCCGGGCAGCAAGATAGGTGCTGGAGAGGTGATCGCTGAGTTGGCCGACGATCGCTTTCGAACCCAGACCGGTGGCATTGTTCGTTTTGCTCCTGGCCTTTCGATCAAGAAGGCCCGTTCGGCTAAACATGGCTATGAGGTGAGCAAGGGGGGAACCTTGTTATGGATTCCCCAAGAAACTCACGAGATCAACAAAGACATTTCATTGTTGATGATCGAAGACGGCCAATGGATTGAGGCTGGCACCGAGGTTGTCAAGGATATTTTCAGCCAGACTGCTGGGATTGTGACGGTGACCCAGAAGAATGATATTTTGCGCGAAATTATTGTTCGCTCGGGATCTGTCCATCTGATAGCTGACAACAAAGTACTTTCCCTTTATAGCGGTGAAGGCCGTATGGTGAATCCAGGGGAAGAGATTGCTCCGGGTCATATGGCGGAGGCGATGGTGTTTGTAGAGGCTGTCGATACTCCTGAAGGGGGTGCTGTATTAGTGCGTCCTGTTGAGGAATACACCATCCCTGATGAGGCCCACCTGCCTGAATTGGCAATGGTCAAGCAGACGGGGGGGCCATCGCTCTCCCTTAAAGCTAGTCAACGCTTGACGTTCAAGGATGGTGAACTGATCAAATCAGTGGAAGGTGTTGAGCTTCTGCGTACCCAGTTGATTCTGGAAACGTTTGATACAACCCCTCAGATGACCGTGGATGTTGAGGCTATTGCCGACAAGCGATCTAAGACTATCGAGCGCCTCCAGCTTGTGATTTTAGAAACTTTGCTAGTGCGACGGGACACTCTTTCCGATGCCAGCCATGGTTCCACTCACACTGAACTTCAGGTGGAAGACAACACCTCCGTCAAGCGCGGTGATGTGGTGGCTACAACCCAGATCCTTTGTAAGGACGACGGTGTGGTGCAGTTACCTGAAGCGATCCCCGGGGAACCGATTCGTCGTTTGATAGTTGAGCGTGCCGGCGACACGCGTACGCTTGATTTGGGCCCGGCCGCTCCGGCTGTCGCCGTGGGTCAGCGCCTGGTAGATGGTGATCTTTTGGCCGAGGACTTCAAGGCCCCCTGTTGCGGTCAGGTGGAAGCCATCGACGGTTCCACCCTGACTATCCGTTTGGGGCGGCCCTACATGGTCTCTCCCGATTCCGTGTTGCATGTTCGTGATGGCGAGCTGGTGCAACGGGGCGATGGGCTAGCACTTTTGGTATTTGAGCGCCAAAAGACTGGTGACATTGTTCAGGGTCTGCCGCGGATTGAAGAGCTGCTGGAGGCCCGTCGGCCTCGGGAATCTGCGGTGCTTTGCCGTAAGGCGGGCATAGTGCAGATCAAGCAGGTGGATGAGGATGACTCCATCACGGTGACAGTGATTGAGGGCGATGACTCGATCACTGAATATCCGATTTTGTTGGGACGCACCGTGATGGTCAGCGATGGTCAACAGGTGCGGGCCGGCGAAATGCTGACCGATGGTCCGATCAATCCCCACGAGCTGCTTGAGTGTCACTTTGAGGATCTACGCAGCCGCAAACCCACCATGGAGGCGGCCCAAGAGGCGATCTCCCATCTCCAGTTCCGCATGGTGACCGAGGTGCAGAACGTCTACAAATCCCAGGGGGTTTCAATTGATGACAAGCACATTGAGGTCATCGTTCGCCAGATGACCAGCAAGGTGCGCATTGAGGATGCCGGTGATACCACCCTGCTGCCTGGGGAGCTGATTGAGTTGCGTCAGGTTGAGCAGGTTAATTCGGCCATGGCCATCACCGGCGGTGCACCTGCCGAGTTCACGCCTGTGCTGTTGGGCATCACCAAGGCCTCCCTCAATACCGATAGCTTCATCTCGGCGGCCAGTTTCCAGGAAACGACCCGGGTGTTGACGGAAGCCGCGATTGAAGGCAAGAGCGACTGGTTGCGGGGCCTCAAGGAGAACGTGATAATCGGCCGCCTAATCCCAGCCGGTACTGGCTTCAGCGGTTTCGAAGAAGAACTGCGCGCCGAGGCCGGACCCCATCCCGACATCCTTGCGGAGGAGGGCGGAGGGTTCCGTCGGATGCAGAATCTGCGGCCCGATTACACGGTGGAGATGCCTTCACCGCCCTTGACCACCGCTGTGCTCGACGACCCCTCCGATGAAGATCTGGAGGCTACCCGCAGCCGCCATGGGATTGAGGCCACCACCAGCGGGTTTGCTGCTTTTGCCCGTCCTGGTTTCGACGACGATGCGTTGGTCGAGGATTTGATCCCGGACCCTGATGCTCTAGAAGGTCTCCAAGAGGAGGGTTTATTGAGCGATGACTGACGCCATCTTGAAGCAAAAGACCCAACGAACGGCCCTCGGCACCCCAGTTCCCCAGAGGGTTTTGCCCCGCTGGGGCTTTCATGGCCATAACGAGCGCTTGCATGGGCGCATCGCGATGCTCGGGTTCATCGCCCTGGTGTTGGTTGAATGGAAACTTGGCCACGGAATCCTGATACGGCCGTGAGTACCGCCGGGCCGGACGCCAGTCCCGTCCCTGTTCCCTATACACCCCTACTGGGCCTGGACGAGGCCCAACTTGTGGCCTGGGTCCAGGCGCAAGGTCTGCCGGCTTACCGCGGCCGCCAGCTGCACCAATGGATCTACGAAAGATCGGCCCGCAGCGTGGAGGCCATTACCGTGTTGCCCAAGGTCTGGCGACAGCGCTGGCCCCAGCCCGGCCCTGATCCGATCGGTCGCCTGGCGGAGTTGCATCGCTCCACGGCTCGAGATGGCACGGTCAAGCTGTTGCTGGCCACAAGCGATGGTCTTAGCCTGGAGACGGTGGGTATCCCCAGCCCTGACCGTCTAACTGTGTGTGTCAGCAGCCAGGTTGGCTGCCCGATGGCCTGTCGCTTTTGTGCCACGGGCAAGCAGGGGTTGCAGCGCTCGTTGCAGCTCCACGAAATCGTCGACCAGGTGCTGAGTGTGCGTGAGGCGATGGAGCGCCGCCCCACCCATGTGGTGTTCATGGGCATGGGCGAACCGTTGCTCAATAGTGACACCGTGCTGGCGGCGATCGATTGCCTCTGCCGCGAACTGGGCATGGCCCAGCGACAGATCACGGTGAGTACGGTAGGCGTGGCTTCCAGCTTGCCTGGTTTTGCTGAACGGGCCCTGAATCGCCTGGGTCGCGCCCAGTTCACCCTGGCGGTCAGCCTCCATGCCCCCGACCAGGCTTTGCGAGAGCAGTTGATTCCAACGGCCCATTCCTATCCCATCGAGGCTTTGCTTCAGGATTGCCGTGAATACGTGGCCATCACCGGCCGCAGGCTGAGCTTTGAATACATCTTGCTGGGCGGGCTCAATGATCATCGCTCCCACGCCGAGACCTTGGCCCGGTTGTTGCGGGGCTTCCAGAGCCACGTCAATTTGATTCCGTATAACCCAATTGACGAGGAGGAGTTCCATCGGCCAACGAATCAACAGGTGGAAACCTTTCGACGCATCCTGCAGGATCGCCAAATCGCCGTGAGTGTTCGCGCCAGCCGCGGCCTCGACCAGGACGCGGCCTGCGGGCAGCTGCGGCGCCGACTGGGTGACCCTGCCCAGCTTGCTCCGATCGCAGGTGCGCTGATCTGATCTGTGGCGATCAAACAGGTTGGATTGGTGGGATGATGGGTTGTTTATATGCCCTGGTTCATCAAGACAGAATCCTTACGGGTGCCTGCGGCTGAGGCCAGGCCCCATTTGGCAGCTCACCGCAATTGGGTGGTGGGTTTGCGCTCCCAGGGCATCCGTCTCAGCAGCGGCTATCTGGTGGATTGGGAGGGCCTTCCGGGCGGGGGCGGTTTGCTGGTGCTGGAGGCGGCCGATTACGGGACGGCCGAGGCTTTGATCCGCCAAGACCCGATGCTGCTTGGTGATTGTGTCGAGTGGAGGCTGCACCAGTGGGTTGGGGCCGTGGGGGATTTGGGCGTGGGTTAGTGATCGGCGCAGCAAATACACTTAATGTTTATCGGACAACCTGTGCAGCGGTAGAAATAAGGGCGTGTGTGGTGAGGTGGGATGGTGGCTTGTGCGCGAAGGAAAATGGGGATTATTAGTCAGAGCAACCCAACCAGTAAATCTCAAATAGAAAAGTTCTTAAACAAAAAGTGGGGCCGAAGCCCCACCGTTGGATGATCTAAGTCTGTAGATTCAATGAATAGAATCCTAGTAATAGATCAATAATCGAAATCACCACCCATGCCGCCTGGGCCACCAGCAGGAGCAGCCTCCTTCTTCTCGGGAAGATCGGCGACGATGCACTCAGTGGTTAGTACCATACCGGCAATCGAAGCTGCATTCTGAAGGCCTGAGCGGGTAACCTTGGCGGGGTCAACAATGCCTGCAGCCAGCATGTCGACATATTCGCCGGTGGCGGCGTTGTAGCCCTCGTTGAAGGGTTTGTTGCGCACATGCTCTGCCACTACGGCGCCATTGGCTCCGCCATTTTGGGCAATGCGCATCAGGGGGGCGGTCAGGGATGACGCCACAATCTGGGCACCAATCAGCTCCTCACCGGAGAGATTGATGGCGGCCCATTCTTCGAGAACCGGGGCCAGGTGGGCCAGGGTTGTCCCGCCACCCGGAACGATGCCTTCTTCAACAGCCGCCTTGGTGGCGTTGATGGCATCTTCCAGGCGCAGCTTCTTGTCCTTCATCTCGGTCTCGGTGGCGGCACCCACCTTGACCACGGCTACACCACCGCTCAGTTTGGCCAGACGTTCTTGCAGCTTCTCCTTGTCATAGGAAGAGTCGGTTTCGTCCATCTGCTTGCGAATCTGCTCACAGCGGGCCTTAACCGCCGCCTCATTGCCTTCGGCAACGATGGTGGTGGTGTCTTTGTTGATGGTGATGCGACGGGCCGTTCCGAGCATCTCGACCTTGGCGTTCTCCAACTTGAGACCGGCATCTTCGGTGATCAACTGGCCATTGGTCAGCACCGCGATGTCTTCGAGCATGGCCTTGCGGCGATCGCCGAAACCTGGGGCCTTGACGGCTGCCACGTTCAAGACACCGCGCAGGCGATTGACCACCAGGGTGGCTAGGGCTTCTTTCTCGATGTCCTCAGCAATGATCAGCAGAGGCTTGCCGGTACGGGCGATCTGCTCGAGAACGGGCACCAGGTCTTGCACCAGGGCGATTTTCTTATCGGTGATCAGTATGTATGGATCATCCAGCACCGCCTCCATACGTTCGGTATCGGTGGCGAAGTATGGGGAGATGTAGCCCTTGTCGAAGCGCATCCCTTCGGTGACTTCGAGTTCGGTGGTCATCGATTTGCCTTCTTCGAGGGAGATAACGCCCTCCTTGCCCACCTTATCCATGGCGTCGGCAATCATGCGACCCACTTCTTCGTCGTTGCCGGCGGAAATGGTGCCCACCTGGGCGATGGCAATGCTGTCGCTAATTGGCTTGGCGTGCTCTTGAATCTTGCCCACCAGGAATTCGGAGGCCTTGTCGATGCCACGCTTCAAGGTGATGGCATTGGCTCCGGCAGCCACGTTACGTAGGCCTGCCTTGACCATGGCGTGGGCCAGAACAGTGGCCGTGGTGGTGCCGTCACCCGCGGCATCGTTGGTTTTGCTGGCGGCCTGGCGGATCAGGGCGACGCCGGTATTTTCGATGTGGTCTTCGAGTTCGATCTCCTTGGCGATGGTGACACCATCATTAATGATCTGGGGAGCACCGAATTTTTTCTCTAAAACCACGTTGCGACCCTTGGGGCCGAGGGTGACGGCAACGGCCTCAGCCAAGATGTCGATGCCTCTTTCAAGGGCACGGCGGGCCTGTTCGTTGTAAATAATGCGTTTTGCCATTGTAAGTAAAGCGTGGGGAAAGGGTAAAAAGGGCTTAAACAGTTATCAAGGCTCAGGTCAAGGTTCAGTTGACGATGGCCAAGATGTCCTTCTCGGACAGCAGGACGAATTCATCGGTGCCGAGCTTGATATCGGTGCCGGCGTACTTGCTGTAGAGCACCTTGTCGCCAATACTGACTTCTGGAGCCTGGCGGGAGCCATCTTCATTGCGTTTGCCGGGGCCCACCTGAACCACCTCACCCACCTGGGGCTTTTCCTTGGCGGTATCAGGCAGAAGAATGCCTCCGGAGGTGCGCTCTTCGGATTCGGAAACCTTGATGAAAATCCGATCTCCGAGAGGTTTAACCGTCGAGACGCTGAGAGAAACAGCAGCCATGGAGTTCGTAAAACGTAGGACGCGGGAGTCAGGTGATGAAACACCCCAGCGACGGCGGGGGCCGACGTCACGGGCTGGGTTCGGCCCCGGGAGCAGCAAAAGCTGGCACTCGAAACTCCCGATTGCCAACCTATGGCAACGCCCCTCTGCCACCGGCCTTTCGTGGTGTTCGGTTGACCGAACACCACGAAAGGCCGGCTTCACTCGGCACCGCCCCCTTAAATGGGTGGGGCATGTCTGGTGGTAAGGTTGCGCCGCTTTGGACGGGTCTGGAGATCTGCCAACAGCGTCCCGCGTCCCCACCTCTTCCTCCTTATGGCAGCTGCTGCTTCCGCCGCTTCCGGCACCAAAGGCATCGTCAAGCAGGTGATTGGTCCGGTGCTTGACGTGGAGTTCCCTGCCGGCAAGCTGCCCAGGATCTACAACGCCCTTCGTATTGAAGGCAAAAATTCAGCTGGCCAAGATATTGCCCTGACGGCCGAGGTTCAGCAATTACTTGGGGACCACAGAGTCCGCGCGGTGGCGATGAGTACCACTGATGGGCTGGTGCGCGGCATGGACGCCGTTGATACGGGATCGCCGATTTGCGTTCCAGTGGGCGAGGCCACCCTGGGTCGCATCTTCAACGTGCTTGGTGAGCCCGTAGACGAAAAGGGGCCCGTCAGCACAACCACTACGGCCCCCATCCACCGGGAAGCCCCCAAACTTACCGATCTGGAAACTAAGCCCAAGGTTTTCGAAACGGGTATCAAGGTCATTGATCTGTTGGCTCCCTATCGCCAAGGAGGCAAGGTTGGTCTTTTTGGTGGTGCCGGCGTTGGCAAGACGGTGCTGATTCAGGAACTTATCAACAACATCGCTAAAGAGCACGGTGGTGTTTCGGTGTTTGGAGGTGTTGGCGAACGCACTCGTGAAGGCAATGACCTCTATGAGGAATTTAAGGAATCGGGGGTGATCAATGCAGACGATCTCACCAAATCCAAGGTGGCTCTCTGCTACGGCCAGATGAACGAGCCCCCAGGCGCTCGCATGCGTGTAGGCCTTTCGGCTTTAACAATGGCCGAGCATTTTCGTGATGTCAACAAGCAAGATGTGCTCTTGTTCATTGACAACATCTTTCGCTTTGTACAAGCCGGCTCAGAAGTGAGTGCTCTGTTGGGACGCATGCCTTCGGCGGTGGGTTATCAGCCGACTCTCGGCACGGACGTGGGGCAATTGCAAGAACGCATCACATCGACCCTCGAAGGGTCCATAACATCAATTCAGGCCGTCTATGTTCCTGCTGACGACCTCACCGACCCGGCCCCTGCCACCACCTTTGCCCACCTTGATGCCACCACGGTGCTGAGTCGTGGCCTTGCTTCCAAGGGCATCTATCCGGCGGTTGATCCCCTCGACTCCACCAGCACCATGTTGCAACCTGCGGTGGTTGGTGATGAGCACTACCGCACCGCCCGGGCTGTGCAATCTACCCTGCAACGCTACAAAGAACTTCAGGACATCATTGCGATTCTGGGTCTCGATGAACTTTCTGAAGATGATCGGCGGACTGTTGACCGTGCCCGCAAGATCGAAAAGTTTCTTTCACAGCCTTTCTTTGTTGCTGAAATATTTACCGGCCAATCCGGTGAATATGTCAAGCTTGAGGACACCATCAAGGGCTTCAACATGATTCTTGCTGGTGAACTTGATGATCTTCCCGAGGCTGCCTTCTATCTCGTTGGCAATATCGATCAAGTCAAGGCGAAAGCTCAAAAAATCCTTTCCGAAGCTAAGGGTTGATCATGACTTTCAACTTAAGGGTTCTTTCTCCGGATAAAAGTGTGTTTGATGGGGTCGCCGATGAGGTGATTCTTCCCAGCACCAGCGGTCAGATGGGTGTCCTCACCGGCCATGTTTCCATGCTCACCGCCCTAGACGATGGGGTTCTGCGGGTGCGTGAGGGCAATACATGGCAGTCCATTGCTCTCATGGGCGGCTTTGCCGAAGTTGACGCCAATGAAGTAACTGTCCTTGTTAATGGAGCCGAACTGGCCCGTGACATCGACTCAGCCAAGGCCGAAAGGGAGCTTGAAGCAGCGATCCAAGCCGCAGCGGCATTGGAAAATCAGCCCGCCAGCACAGCCAAGGTCAAAGCTCAGCAAGCTCTCTCCCGGGCCCGTGCCCGGGTGGCTGCCACCACAGGCCTCTAAGCGAAGCAAAGCACCCAAGCGCGGCTGGATTAAGCCATTTCGGTTGAACTCAAAAAAAAGCCGGCCCTTAGGCCGGCTTTTTGATTGAATCCCTGGATTAATTCGGCGTCATGACAGGGGCTCAAGCGGTTCCGCAGAAGGTGACATCAGGGAATTTCAGCTTGGCCTCTTCCAGAGATTTACCCCGGCCCTCTTCTTGCCAGTAGTTGATCACTTCGGTGGCTTTGTTGAGGATCTCGACACGTTCATTATCTGTGATCCAGCTTTTGCGCTCCAATTCTGTCTTTAGCGTTTCCCAGGCATCTTCGCGGGGCCAGAAGAAATAGGCCGTCAGGGGGCTGGGTCCGCCACCGACGATCTGAT
>JBBASD010000053.1:0-14265 GCA_040399485.1 Cyanobium sp.
TGCTGTCACTCTGCTCGGTTACCTGGCAGCCACGTTGACGACCCTGAGTTTTTTCCCCCAAGCGATCAAAACCATACGGACTGGGGACACCACAGCAATCTCGCTGAGGATGTATCTATTGCTCAGTGTCGGAATCGCCTGTTGGGGCCTTTATGGCTACATCATCAACGATGGTCCCGTGATGGTGGCCAATGCCATCACCCTTGTCCCGGCCCTCGTGGTACTCCAGCGCAAGATCAGTCAGATGCTCCGCAATCGCCATACCAGGCGCATCCAGCAAGGATGATCCCGAGTCAGTCCCTGCTAGTTGCCGCCGGTGCCGTGCCAGGAGCTTGTCTTAGATTCCTCATGGTCAATCATCTGGCTGACCGTTTGCCAGCGAGGCCCTGGGGCACCTTGGTTGTCAATGTCCTGGCCTGTTTTGGCCTCGGTTGGCTGCTTCCCTTTTTGGAGCGTCCCAATGCTCCCCCCGGGGCCAGCCTCTTGCTCATAACGGGTTTCTTGGGCAGTCTCAGCACCTTCTCCACCTTGATGGTCGAGTTGTTGGCGGTTCGGACCCCAGGCACTCTGTTGCGGTTGGGATTCGCTTCCCTGGTTGGTGGCTCTTTGGCGTTGATGGCGGGTTTGGCCCTGGGGGGATGAAGCGTATGGCGCTGCCGAAGCCGGCAGGAACTGCTCCCTTGGCAGGTCCTTCTCTGGGTCGGTTGCTTGCGGATTTGTTGCTTGTGGCGCTTGGGGCCATTCCGGGCAGTTTGTTGCGCTGGCTTGTCGACGATCTAAGCGTGGTCAACATGCTGGGAGCGTTTGTGTTGGGTTGGCTGAGCGCCACGGCCGCCGGCCGTCCACGGGCCTGGTTGTTGGTCGGGGGTGTGGGGTTTTGCGGTTCCCTCACCTCATTCAGTGGCTGGATTTTGGCGCTGCATTCCCGCATCCAGGGGAGCGGTTGGTGGGTAGCCCTGGCCTGCTGGTTGTTGGAACTGCTGAGTGGCTTGCTCTTTGCGGCCTTGGGGTTGGGGCTGGGGCAGTGGATGCAAAGGCAATGGCCACCGCAGCCCGGGGACCGCCTCATGCACTGAAGGCTTTACGCGCCGGGATCGGATAGGCAATGCGCCGATGGCGCATCCGCTTCCAAACTCTTACGAACGCACGGATCACCAACTCAAGTTCGGCCCGACCAATGCCACTAAGGGCAAGTTGGCCGTCGTTTTGACGGGCTTCGACAATGCGACGCACCATGGCGGCGGCTTCTATTTCATTGGTTCCCGGCGGCAGGGAGCGCAGGGCGGCCTCGCAGCCATCGGCCATCATCAGGATCGCCGTTTCACGGCTGCGGGGAATAGGTCCCGCATAACGAAAGCGGGATTCCGCCACCGTTGGATCCAACTCCCGTGCTTGATGCAGGAAATAACCCATTTTCAATGTCCCCTGATGTTCCGGGATGAAATCCGAAAGGGGACGGGGCAGGTGATAGCGCCGGGCCAGTCGTAAACCCTCATCAACATGGGCCTGGAGAATGGCGGCGCTTGTGAGGGGATCGTTGAGTCTTTCATGGGGGTTAAGGCCCTCCTCCTGGTTTTCTATAAACCATTGAGGACCATGAAGTTTGCCGACATCGTGATAAAGGGCGCCGGTGCGAATCAGATCCACATCGGCTTGGATCGCCCTTGCCCCCTCCTCGGCCAGGCCGCATATCATCAAGGTGTGCTCAAAGGTGCCGGGAGCTTCGGTAGAGAGGCGGCGCAGCAGGGGCCTCTCCAGATCGGCAAGTTCCATTAGCCGGGCCCTTGTCAGCAGGCCGAAGAAACTCTCCATCAAGGGCGCCAGAAGCAGGCCTGCCATCAACAATCCACCGACCAACAACGACTCGTTCAGTAAATCGCCGTTGAGGGGAAAACGACCTTCCTCCACCGCGCCTAAAGTGGTCAATTGCACGCAAAGCCATTGCAGTACTAATGCCCCGGCTGGCAGCAGGACGGCAAGTTGCAGCAGCTGGGCACGATTGCGTTGGCGTCCGGCCAAGATGGCGGCCAGGGCTGCAAAAAGAGCCGCTAGCATCAGCCGACCCTCGAGAATGGCGGTCAAGGGGTAAGGCCAGAGCAAGCTACCGGCCGCCAGCCAGGCGAGTCCGGCCATGGTGCCAAGTCCCTGGGCCAGCAAAAGGGTTGGTGGCAACAGGAGGGCCAGGGGGCTTGCCAAGGGCCCGAGCCATAGTTTGAAGGCCTGAACCACAAGCAACATGAATAGGGCCAGGAGACCCTGGCGCGGTTCGAGGCTGGCTCGCCAGCGACGCATGAGCAAGAGCATGACGATGCAGGCCGCCAGGGCTTCAGCAAAACGGCTGAACCAGGCCAGGGGCCTCGGCCGTCGATTGATCAGCCCGAAGTAGTCGAGGACATCAAAAGCCTGGGGAGTGATGCTTTCCCCCTGGCGGGTGATGAGATCTCCCCGCTGGATGTTGAGGGTGGGTAGCCCCTGGCTACTGACGAGATCGGCAATGCGCCGCTGGCTCAAGAAAGGATCGTCCCGCAGATTGGTGCTGCTGCGCAAACTGGTGACCACCAGCCTGCTGCCAAGGCTCCGGGCTGCTGCTCCTTGGTCTTCGAGTTGCAATTTGGCTGCCTTTAACAAAGTGTGCTCCGCCAGGTTGGCCACCACCCCCTGACTCAGCATGCGGCGCTGCGCCTGTTGGACTGCCTGCTCCCAGGCCATCAGGGCCGCCGGACGGAGGCTTGCGAGCCAGAGACGTTCTTCGCGGCGCAAATTGAGGGAATCGAGCTTGGGTTGGCCATTTCGCATCTGATTGCGTAGGTCCTCAAGCAGCCGATTGAGTCGCCCCTCAAGGACCAGGGTCAGCCCTTGGTCGACTACTTGCACTCTTGTGCGCGGCAGCATCCTGGTGCGCCGTTCCTCCAGTGCCGTGTTGTCCATGACACGGGCATCCTTGGGGGCCAGGACCGTAAAAGGCGATGCCATGCCGATGCGGGGACTGGGCTCCACCAGCCAGGGCCAGCTGCTGATCAGGGCCACTGTCAAACAGGCGAGCAGCAAGGCGGCCAAGCCGCCAGCCCGCCAGCGCACCAAGGCCTGACGGGGACGTTCGAGGCGGAGCAGTTGCCGCCAGTAGAGCCGGATACGCTGCAGGCCCTTTGCCATGAATTAAGGCTAGCTAGCTGCCTGCTTGCCCTTGGCATTGCATGCTGGAACCAGACCGATTTTACCCATGGCTGCCGTTCTCGACGGGAAACTCCTGGCCGCCTCAATTGAGCAGCGCCTGGCTGCCGTGATCAGCACCGGTCTGGGTCGGGTCGGCCGGCCACCTGGATTGGCCGTGCTGCGAGTGGGGGAGGATCCGGCCAGTGGCGTCTATGTTGCCAACAAAGCAAAAGCTTGTGAGCGGGTCGGCATCCGCAGTTTTGTCCACCATCTGCCGGCGGACATATCCAACGACCAGCTACTTGCCACGATCGAGCAGTTGAATGCTGATCCATGGGTTGACGGCATTTTGTTGCAGTTGCCGCTGCCTAAGGGTCTCGATGAAGGGCCCCTGCTTGCTGCGATCCATCCAAGCAAGGATGCCGACGGGTTGCATACCCTCAACTTGGGGCGTTTGCTTAAAGGGGAGAGAGGACCACGGAGTTGCACGCCAGCCGGGGTCATGGCCTTACTAGCCAAGGCCGAAGTGAATTTGGATGGAAAGCGGGCCGTTGTTGTGGGGCGCAGCATCTTGGTCGGGCAGCCCATGGCCCTGATGTTGCAGGCTGCCCAGGCGACGGTGACCGTGGCCCATTCCCGCACAAAGGATCTGGCGACCTTGACCCGACAGGCCGAGGTGCTGGTGGCGGCAGCTGGCTGTCCTCGTCTCATCGGTGCTGAACATGTCAGCGCAGGGGTGGTGGTGGTGGATGTGGGTATCCATCGCCTGCCCCCCGATCCGCAAAAGGGACCCCAGGACAAAGGCAGGCTCTGTGGTGATGTGCGTTATGAAGAGGTTGAGCCGTTGGCGGCGGCCATCACCCCGGTACCAGGCGGCGTGGGTCCGATGACCGTGGCGATGCTGCTGGTTAACACCACCGTCGCCTGGTGCCAGCAGCACGATCTGGGCCTTGAAACCCTCCAGGACCTGCTGCTATGAGGCTGGGGCTCGTTACATCAGCCCTTTAACTCCCCCAGTTGCTGACAATCAATTCCTGTCCCAGCCTTCGGTTCGATGTCAATTGCACCGATTCAGGTCCCTTTTGGACTGTGGGCTGAGAGAATCCCGCCTTACATTCATCGCACCCATGTCCGTGGCCGTGAGCCCGGCTTTCGATTGCGGCGCCTATCTCGAGGCCACCCGGCCCCAGGTGGAGGCCGCCCTCGATGCCTCCTTGCCTCCGGAGCACCCCGAAACCCTGCGTGAGGCCATGCGTTATTCGCTGTTGGCCGGGGGCAAGCGGTTACGCCCCATTTTGTGCCTGGCTGCCTGTGAGCTTGCTGGGGGCGATCCGGCGGTCGCCATGCCGACGGCGGTGGCCTTGGAAATGATTCACACCATGTCGCTGATCCACGACGATCTGCCCGCCATGGACAACGACGATCTGCGCCGCGGCCAACCCACCAACCACAAGGTGTATGGCGAAGCAATTGCCATCCTGGCTGGGGATGCCCTGTTAACACGCGCTTTTGAGATGGTCTCCCAGCGCAGTCCGGGGGTAAGCGCCGAACGGTTATTGGCCGTTGTCGGCGAAATTGCCCTGGCTTCTGGGGCTCCAGGGCTGGTGGGTGGCCAGGTGGTGGATCTGCAATGCGAAGGCAAGCGGGTCGATCTGGAGACCCTTGAATACATTCACCTTCATAAAACTGGTGCCCTGCTGCGGGCCTGTGTGATCTGTGGTGCCTTGCTGGGAGGGGCCTCCCAGGAACTGCTAGCCGCCCTCAGGACCTACGCCCGGGGCATTGGTCTGGCTTTCCAGATTATTGATGACATTCTTGATGTCACCGCCTCCAGCGAGGTTTTGGGCAAAACGGCCGGCAAGGATGAGGCTGTAGATAAGACGACCTATCCAAAATTGTTGGGGCTGCAAGAATCAGAGCAGCGGGCCCATCTGTTGGTCGCCGAGGCCAAGGCCTCTCTGGCACCCTGGCAATCACAAGCCCAACCCCTCCTGGCTTTGGCTGATTTCATCACAAGTCGCGATCGATGACAGTTTCCATGACTCCTGACTCCGGTCACTTGCTGCTGATGCTGCGTGACCTTTTCGACAACTCTGTGTTGTGGTGGGGGTTGGCGGCCTGTGGTGTGGCCCAGCTTTCCAAGCTTTTTGTTGAGTACGCCATCCATGGCCGTTGGCGCCCTGCGGTGCTGCTGGAAACTGGTGGCATGCCATCAAGCCACGCCGCCCTGATGACAGGCACTGCGGCGGCCATTGGTTGGTACGAAGGTTTTCAGTCGCCCCTGTTCGCCTTGGCGGCGGCAGTGTCCTTTGTGGTCCTCTATGACGCCAGTGGCGTTCGTCGCGCAGCTGGGCTAACGGCCGCTCGGGTTAACCAATTGCCAGCTTCGCTTTGGAGCCAGGAAGGCAGCAATCCTGAGACCGCTTCCGTTGGCGGTTCCCATTGGCCGCTCAAGGAAAATCTGGGCCATACCCGCAGGGAGGTTCTGATTGGCAGTCTGATCGGCCCGGCCGTTGCCCTTACCGGTCTAGCCCTCATCGGATCACCCTTGCATCTAGTCCAACTTTTGACCAAAACCGCAGCCCCGATTGCCCTATCTCTCGGTTGATCGCTGCGTCGCTCAGCCAGGAGCAAAATCTCGCCTTCGCGGCTTTCCAGGACTGGCTTGCTGACGACCTGGCCAGAGATCCCTTTGTGCTGAGCGGCTTCGCTGGTACGGGCAAGACCTTTCTGTCGATGCGCTTTTTGGCCGAGGCTGAAGCCCTGGGTATGTGCTGGACGGTCGCAGCCCCTACCCATAAAGCGGTTGACGTGCTCAGGCAGCACCTGCAGCGCGCTGGTCTGCGGGCCACCTGGTATCCCTCCACCTTGCATCGTCTGTTGCGCCTCAAACTGAGGCGCCAACACGACCTTGAGATCTGTCAGGAAACGGCCCAGACCGCAAGGTCCCTGGACTCTTTGGCACTGGTGTTGATCGACGAGGCTTCGATGCTCGATAGCAGCCTGCTGGAGATCACCCTGCGCTGCGCCCATCCCTTCGCGACCCGATTGATCTTTGTCGGTGATCCGGGCCAACTTCCCCCGATCTCGGAGGCCGTGAGTCCTGTGTTCAGCGGCCTGAAGGCCCGCTCGGTTGCCCTCACCCAGGTGGTACGCCACAGCGGGGCTGTTCTGCGCCTAGCCAGCGGACTGCGCACGGGTGCCCTTCCCTGCGAAGCCCCGCCCGTTCTGCCGGCGCTCGAATCCCAGGGCAGCCGGGTGGCTTTTTGCGAAAGGACCGCCTGGTTGAGCGCGGCCCAGGCGGCCCTGCGCCGCAGTGCCGAGGCCCAGGATCCCAATCTCGCCAGAATTCTTTGCTACACCAATCGTTCCCTGGAACGCCTGGTGCCGATCGCCCGCCGGGCGGTGCATGGGGATGAGGCTGACGCCAAACCGGTGCTGCCGGGGGAGATGTTGATCACCAGAGGAGCGGTCATGGGTCCCGCCTGCCGTGAGCCATCGGAGGGGGCTGGCGATGGCGAATTGGTGTTGGGATCAAACCGTGAACTGAAGGTGCTTGAGGTAGAGCCCGAAATATGTGATCTGAACGCCTTCGGCGCTGCCGCTCCGACGGTACTGATCGAGACCTTCAACCTGCGGGTTAACAGCGGTGAGGGGGAATGTCGCCTGAGGCTGATGCCTCCCCTCGCCTCCAAGGCGAGGGGGGATTTGGAGGCCGCCCTGAGGATTCTGCGATCCCAGGCACTAGCCGCTGATAAGGGACAGGCTCGCTGGATCTGGCGCCAGTACTTTCAGGTGCGTGATGCCTTCGCTCCCCTCGGTCCGGCATCGGTTCTGACGGTGCATCGCAGCCAGGGGAGCACGTTTGGGGAGGTTTATGTGGATGGAGATGTCTTCACCCCCGCCGACCTAATGCTGCGGCGCCGTCTGATTTATGTGGCCGTGAGCCGTGCCAGTAAGGCGGTGGCCCTGATGGCCCAACCGGGACCTCCGGGTCGAGAGGCGATGTGGCTTCAGTGGCTGAATGGAGAGAATTGAAGGAGGGAAACATACGTAGGGCTTGTTGTCATAACATTGATGAATGCACTTGCCTTGGTAATTGCATCCTGCGCTTGCCAGCCGATCCAACCCTGCCAGCCAAGATAGCCGGCCAAGCTCAAACTCAGGATTGCCACAATCGAATCACCGTGGTTGTCAAGTCCTCGCCTGAACGGTTCGATCAAACGACCTACTTGCATCGGCCCCAGTGCCGCAAGCAAGACCAGGGGCAGGACCATAAAGCTGCCGCTGACCAGCCAGAGCAAGGCGATGGCACTAAACCTTTCAGCACCTTCCATCCCGCCTTGCCTGAGCTGGTTCAGGGCCTTGGCGTAGAGCAAGCCATCCTCAGGACTCAGAAGTTGCCAGCCGCAGCTCAAGGCCAGCAGCAGAGGGAGGGGTAGGTGTAGAAGGCGCTGAAATCCATCCTCACGCTGTGAAGGGTCGCCAAGGGCCCTTATCAAGGCCCATCCCGCAACGGTCACCAGAGCCACGGCGGCGAGACCATCTATGAAGGGGGACATCACCCCCATCGAAGCCGAAGGAAGAATCCACAGCTGCCTTAGGGAGCCTTGAATCACCATGGCGACAAGCCCGATCGTCAAGGCCGAGACGGCCAGCCAACTGGCCACCAACAGCGACGCTCGCATCAGGCCATGGGGACTGAGCATCAGCCAAAACAGGAGTCCAAGGTGGGGAGGGCTGAAGGCAATGGTCAGACCCAGGACCACCAACTCCAGCCAATCCCATGGGCCCAGGTGACCGTTCAGGGGCGGATCTCAAACCAATCGGATCCGGTGGCCGGGATCAGGGCATTGGCCACGTTGCTGACCTGGGCATGGCGGGGTCCCTTTTCACACCACAGGCGCAGTTCGGTGAGAGCCAGGATTGGTCCTTCCGCTTCCACTTCCACGGTGCCGTCGACCATGTTCCGCACCCAGCCGCTGAGGCCAAGATCCGTTGCGCGTCGGAGGCAGCTGGCCCGATAGCCCACCCCTTGCACGTTGCCTCGCACAGTCATGCGCCAGCGTTCGCGGGCGGCTGGAGAGCGAGGTTCAGGGGGAGTGAGAAACCTGCGGTTTTCGTGCTCGGCACGGCGGGCCCGGTTAAAGCCGCCAGGCGCCATGGAATCGCCGGGCATCCAGCCCAGTGGATGTGAAGCCAGCTTGCGTGAATGTTGAGCGAAGTCCAACCCTCGGGTCTCCTTGGTGATCCCCAACCCTCAACTTGCCACAATTCTGGGTCTCCGGCCAAGGGAGCTTCGGACACCGTAACGCCAGCTTTTGGAAGCAGTTGCCAGCGGTGGAATTCGTGGCCGATCAACGTTTCGCCACGGCGAAGCAGCAGGCTGTTGGCGCTGACAGTGGCCCGCCGATAGCCGAGGCTCAGCTCTCCTCTTTGGGCCTTGAAGGGCAGGATGTTTGCCATCGGCTGCCAGGTGCCGGCAGAATCCTGCAAGGCTTCGCCCAGCAGCATCAAGCCACCGCATTCGGCGACCAGGGGCAGGCCCTTGTTCACTGCAGCCGCTAGCTGGCAGATGCTGCGACGCGCCTGACCAAGTTGGGCGCCATGGAGTTCGGGATAACCGCCGGGCAGTAAGACGGCTGCGCAGGTCTGGGGCAGGGGTTCGTCCGCAAGCGGGCTCCAGGGGATCGAATCGAGACCAACCGCCGTCAGGAACTCGTCGGTTTCGGTGTAGCGAAAATGAAATGCCGCATCGGTGGCGATAGCCACCTTCGGTCGTGGCCCCAAGGGCACAGGGCGAAGCAGTTCGCGGGGGGCGACTTGATCGAGACTATGGAGGATGGGGTCTTCGTTGCCTGGTTGGGGCGACTCCATCAGGGCCCAAAACCGTTCCATGTCCAGGTGCCGTTCGGCCAGCGCTGCCCACTGGGCTAGTCGCCCGTTGAAATCGGGCAGATCATGGGGTGGCAGCAGGCCCAAGTGGCGTGAGGGCAGATCCAGGCAAGGGTCTTGGGGAAACGATCCCAACAGGGGCATGCCCAGGTCGGCGAGGGCTTCAGCCAGCAGGGCCCGATGCCGCTGACTGGCGACCCGATTAAGCACCACCCCTGCCATGCGCACCTGGGGGGGGCCATGGTCGCGGAAGCCCCGCACGAGGGCCGCCAGGGATCCAGCCTGACGGGAGGTCTCCACCACCAGCACCACTGGCAGATCGAGGAGCTGGGCGACGGCGGCCGAACTGCCGTCGCTGCTGGGACCCCGGCCATCAAATAGACCCATCACCCCCTCTACCAGCACCCGATCGGCCTGGCCGCCGTGCCAGCTGTAACTTCGGCGAACCCAGTCCTCGCCACAGAGCAGGGGATCAAGGTTGCGGCAAGGCAGTCCTGCCACCTGGGAGAGCAGTTGGGGATCCAGGTAGTCAGGGCCCACTTTGAAGGTCTGCAGCCGGGCGCCGCGGTCGCGGGCGGCGGCGGCCAGGCAGAGGCTTACAAGGGTTTTGCCACTGCCGCTGCAGGGGGCCCCGATCAGGCAGCTCAAGGCTCAGAAGGACGATGCGCAGCGTTCAGCTTGGCAGCAGCCGGGCGGCGATCGGTGCCGCGGCTGCCAACAATGGATTGGTGGAATCGTGGCTGCCAGCCAACAGACGGGCCATCTCCATCTCTTCGCTTTCCAGGGGGAGGGGCACCACATCTTCAGCCAGCTCCATGGCGGCCATGCCACCGGATTCCAGCCTCATACAGCCTCCCGACTCGGAGCAAAGAATGACGCAGAGGGGGGGTTGATCCTCGGGATTGCAGATCAGCCGAAGTCCAAGGATGGCTCCGGGGTGGGTCTTGGCCACCCCCACGGGCACGGGCATCAGCCGAAACCTGACTGCCACACCATCGGTGCGCTCGAATTCGGCACTGACACCTACGCCATTGCCATCGTCGGCGACGCTGGAACTGTTGAGCAAATGCCAACCGAGCCGGTCCGCCATCCAAGCGGCCAACAGCAAACCCTTGACCAGATGGTGTCCCTCGACATCAATGTCGAGCTGAACCACGTGGTTGAGGGCAGGGCGCCGGGCTGGGGGGTCGAAGACCATGGCCAGCGACTCCCGCCAACTGCGCAGGCGCAGCCAATTGAGATCATTGACCGCCTGGCCTGCTTCGATGCGGGCGAGCAGGACATCCAGGCAACGGCTGGGTTGGCCAAGTGAGGTGTCAATCACTAGGCGCCGCGGGATGGGGGCCAGGGCCTCCAACATTTCGGGGGGTTCGTCCAGGCTGCTGTTCCACCACACCCAGCAGGGCAGTTCAGGGGCGACCAAAGGCTCGATCAGGGGAAGTGCCTGGTGCAGAGAACCCATGCCTCCCCGGAGCACCACGACATCGCCGCAGGCGGCGCCAACCCCCCCCTCTTCGGGCAGGGGGCAGTAGGCCGCCACCAGGGTTTCGAGGCGATGGTCCGCAGCCAGGGTCGGTGCAACGGTGATCAGGCGTCTTGGCATTTGGGCACTGATCGCGCTGGCCACGAAGCGTCCGCGTAGATCTTCGGCTTTGTGGTCGCCTGGCAACTGGCCGAGGCGCCAGGCCAGGGCGGGATCCATCGGTGCGGTACTCGGTGGCAGATCCAAGGCCGCTACGGATGTGCGCGCCGCCTCAAGTAGTTCGGTGCTCAGCAAGCCGGTGATCGGTCCATCGAGACGACCAGTGCGGATCAGATGCTGTTCAAGCCAGGCCGGATCCCAGACCACCAGCGTGAAGGTGGCAGCACCGGTGCTGCCGGCCAGATCGCCACTCCACAGCCGTTCCAGGTAGGAGGTGAGATCGGCGGGGGGAAGCTCCAGGGGGGCCTGGAGCGTGAGCTGGGCGGACATGGCTGCGGCTGTTGGAATCGGTTGGGATGGAATCGGTGCGATCGTCCTTGTGTTTCAGGGCCGTCGCCAGCTCAGGCCGTCATCGGCCAACAGGGAATCGGCGGCGGCGGGTCCCCAGGTCCGGGCTTCGTAGGGATGGACCGGCAGTCGCCAGGGGGCTTCTTCAATCAAGGCGAGCAGGGGCGTGTACAGGCGCCAGGCGGCTTCCACCTCATCGCTGCGGGTGAACAGGGTGGGTTCGCCCAGCATGGCGTCGGCTAGCAAGCGGACGTAGCCCTCGTCGGAAGGTTCTCCAAAGGAGTCGTCATAACTGAAAGCCATGTCCACGGGGCGGCTGCGCATGCCGGAGCCCGGGGCCTTGACTTCGAATTTGATTTCCGCCCCCTCATCGGGCTGAATCCGCAGAATCAACTGGTTGGGTGTGGGCGCCCCACCGGCGGCATCAAAGAGATGGACCGGTGCCCTGCGGAAGGTCAAGACCACTTCGGAGAGCCGCTTGGGTAGCCGCTTGCCCGTGCGCAAATAGAAGGGCACTCCTTGCCAACGCCAGTTATTGATGAACACCTTCATGGCCACATAGGTTTCTGTGGTGCTGTTGGGGTTCACTCCCGGTTCCTGGCGGTAACCACTGAGGGGACGGTTGCTGGTGCCACCGGGTCCGTATTGACCACGCACACAACATTTCCAGGCTTCATTTTCATCGGCCAGATGGGCAGCTTGCAAAACCTTGGCTTTCTCATTGCGTATCGCCTCTGGATCGAAGCGACCTGGAGGTTCCATCGCTGTCAGGGCCAGGATCTGGGTTAGATGATTTTGCACCATGTCCCGGAGGGCACCGGAGGATTCGTAATAGCCGGCCCTTTCCTCAACGCCAACGGTTTCGGCAGCGGTAATCTGCACATTGGAGATGTAATTCCGGTTCCAGATTGGTTCGAAGATTGTGTTAGCAAAGCGCAACACGAGTATGTTCTGAACCGTTTCCTTTCCCAGATAGTGGTCGATGCGGAAGACCTGGCTTTCCTTGGCACAGGACTGAACGATGCGGTTGAGGTTCAGGGCGCTGCCGTAGTCTCGACCGAAGGGTTTTTCGATAACAATGCGACTGCGATCTGAATCGGCCAATAGTCCAGCCGATGCCAGGGCCTTGCAGCCACTCCCGTAAAATTCTGGCGAAACAGAAAGATAAAAGGTGCGATTACCGCGGGTGGCCCGCAAGCGATCGATGGCCTCTAGCCTCTGGGCCAGACGCACCATGTGGTCGTTCTGCTGCAGATCGACCGGCTCGTAAAACAGTCCCTGGGAAAACTGCTCCCAGGCGACCAGGTGTTCGCCGATCTCATCCTTGAGGGACTCCTGCATCCGCTGACGGAATTCAGTGTCGCTCCAGGGGCGTCGAGCGCAACCAAGGATGGCAAATTCGCTGGGAAGACGACGCTGACGAAAGAGCTCGAACAGTGCCGGAATAAGTTTGCGGTGGGTGAGATCGCCGCTTGCCCCGAAGATCACCAGACATTGGGGTGTGATGACCCGTTCCTGACGGAGCCCGACCCTGAGGGGATTGGTGAGGATGGAGGTCATCGGCGGCTTTGCACTGCTCCAGGTTTAACCGCTCAGGCACGGTTTGGCTGGTCGCTCCCGCCCGGGGTGTGTTCGATCACTGATGGAATCAATAGGTTTCGACGTGCCAGCGCTCGGCTTTTTTGAGTTGGGGACGCAGCTCGGCCCAATTGAGACCCTTGGCCGCAGCGGCCGCCGTCATCGCCTCGTCAATGCCCGGCTCCATGCCCCGCAAACCGCACATGTACACATGGGTCTTGGGATCTTCAATCAGGGTGAAGATTTCTTCAGCATGCTCGAGAACCCGATCCTGGATGTACATCCGCCCACCTTTGGCGTTCTGTTCCTCGCGACTGATGGCCTTAGTGTAACGGAAGTTCTCAGGGAAGTCAGTGAGGTAGCGCTGGAGATCTTCTTCGTAAAGCAAGTTGGCGGTTTTGGGTGCCCCCATGAACAGCCAGGCCTTGCCGGCAAACTGATATTCAGGATTCTTGGCCCGTTCGGCTGGCTCAAACATGCGGCGAAGATAGGCTCTCATCGGGGCGATACCTGTGCCGGTAGCAAACATAATGATGTTCGCATCCTCATCAGGCGGCAGGAGCATTTCCTTGCCAACTGGCCCGGTGATTTTGACTTTGGCTCCCGGCTGGATATCACAAAGAAAGGTCGAGCAAACCCCATAGATGGTTTGACCTTCTTTTTCGTATTCGAGCTGGCGAACGCAAAGGGAGACTGTTCCATCTGCGATGTTGTCACCGTGGCGGGTGCTGGCGATCGAGTACAGGCGGAGTTTGTGGGGTTTGTCGTTGGCATCGGTTCCGTCAGGAATGATGCCAATGCTTTGGCCTTCGATGTAGTGGAGGTTGCCTCCGCTGAGATCAAAGGTGATGTGGTTGACCCTGCCGATGGCGCCATCGACAAGCAGGGAATAGTTGTCGATGACCGTGCCGATGAAAGGATCCTTCGGCTTGTAGAGGTTCACGGGAACGTCGGTGTGGGCCACGGCGGTTTTCTTGGCGGGTGAAGGGTCGGCTGGAAGGGGAACGGAGGCCACCGGGTCTGGCGCCCCGCCGTCGCTAATGCCGGCATCAACGGGGCCTCCTGAAGCTTGGGCGGCGACTGCAGGGGCGGCGAGGGGCTGTCCGTCGACGCTGATGATCTTGAGGCGACCGCCCCTAAGGGCGACGGATTGGAGCAGGGACTGCAATTGCTGGAATGGCACCGTCAGTTGCCTGGTGGCCCGCCGCGGACGCCCGAGGCCCAGGCTCTCGATCACCACGGTGAACGTGCGGCTGTCAGAGCCGCTGGTGTTGCCTGTGGAAACGCGCATCTCGGAACAACCGCCTAAAAACGCAGCGATCATAGGGAAGGCTGTCGACCCCCTCACCAGGGGTAATCCTCGCCACGCTGCTGGAGTGTCGCTAGATTTGATAAGCCTTAAGGCTTGCCACATAAAACTGTGGCTATTGCCCCGCACGAGTCTCCCGTTTTCCCTTGACGCAGACCCTGGCACCGTTCTCTGCGCCCATGCCTGACCGCTGTCCAGAGCGACGTCTTTTGGGTGTTCAATGCCCACTGGACACAATCCAACAGGAAATGGAGCGATTGCCCCAGGGCACTCGTCGGTTAGCGGCCCAGTTGCGTTTGCGGGTTGAGCCCTATTGGTTGTGGTCGGCCCTCACCGACTA
>JBBASD010000054.1:0-9487 GCA_040399485.1 Cyanobium sp.
AGGCCGCCGTAGGCCCGCCCGTCGGCCTGCAAGGCGTCGTCAGTGGTACTGCGCATCCACACCTCGGCATTGCTAGCCATCAGGGCCTCCAGATCAGGGGCGTCCCCGGCACCCCCTTGGGCTAGCAGGCGGCCGGCTCGGTCGCTGATCTGCCAGGCACCCTCCGCCGAGAGCCTGGGACGGGCTGGGAGCTTGAGCAGCGCCACCCTGATCTCCAGGGCCACTTCAGGGCCTCCCTGGGGTACCTGGAGGGACCTGGACCCCTTGGCAATGCGGGCTGATCGCAGCCGGCCCACCATCTGGGCCGCTGTGGCTTCGCTGCCACCTACCTGGGTCCCGGACGCCGTGGTGCCGGCAGCGGTACTGCCGCCATCTCTGCCGGCAACCGGCGCAGGTGCCGCTAGGGAAGGCGGCGAACTTGGGTCGGCGGCGCTGGCCGCTGCGGTTGAACTGTTAAAGCCACTGGCCTGGCTGGTGGCGGTGGCCCGGCTTGGTTGGGCGATCAGGGCCTCGAGAACGTCCCGGTCGGCTGGGGTGGGGCCTGGTTTGAGCAGGGTCTGGGCCCAGAATCCAGTGCCCACTGCCACGGTGGCGATGGGGGCGGTGAACAACAGGGGATGGGGCCTCAAGCGATAGCTAGCCAGTGCTGCCAGGCGACTTCGCCATCCTCGCCCATGCTGCCCGAGCCTTCGGGCCAGGGGGGCACAGAGACGTTCAAGGTGCCATCCCACAGCAGATGTCCCGTACCGGTCAGGCGGATCATGCCTGATGAAGCTCTCTCACACACCATGCCCCCAGGACGGTCAGAGCATTGCCAGCCGATGACCCGAGGTCGTTCCAGCCGCTTTTGCCAGTACGGGGCCACCAGAGCGTGGGCCGAACCGGTGACCGGATCTTCATCGATACCAAGGCCCGGGGCAAAAAAGCGCAGTTGATAATCTGCCGCTTCTCCCGCCACCAGGGGGGGCCCGGAGCCGCCTACAGGCTGCATCAGCACCAGCCCAGCACGGTCGTCTCCCTGTATCTCCTGGGCAAGGGATGCCATGGCGGCCAAGGGCGCTGCAGCAGCCAGAAGGACGACCCTGTAGCCCAGGGCCGAGGTCCAGTAAGCCTCTGGGGCGTGGCCGAGTCGCTGCAGCAGTAACCGACCCAGCTGCTCCGGCACGGTGGTGGGCGCCAGGTCCCCCGTTGGCAGATCAAGCTGACCCCGCCCCGGCTCCAGCAGGCGCACCGGCAGGACGCCGCTGCGAGTCAAGAAGCGCAGGGATTGCTCCGGATGGAGATCCCCCCAGTGGGAAAGGGCCAACAGGGCCCCAAGGGTGGCATGGCCACAGAGGCGCACTTCAGTGCTGGGGGTAAACCATCGCAGCAGCCAAGTTCGCTCACCGGGGATCGGCAACACAAAGGCAGTCTCCGACTGGCGCAGGCTGGCGGCGATCGCGCCCATCCATGCGGCCGAGGCCGGAGATTCCAGTCGCACCACAGTGGCCCCATTGCCGCAGCAGGGTCCCGCGCCGAAGGCCTCGATCAGCACCGCCCGCAGCCCCGGGCCAGGATTGGCGTGGATCTGGGCGAAAATGGGTTGGCTCATGGGCAGCGTTCGTCGGCTTCGGGGCGCAGGTCTCGCTCCATCAGTGCCCGAACGGCCTCACGGGGATCCACCTGAGCCTCCAGCAGGTCGACAACCTGGCGGCAGATTGGCACCGGCCAACCCTGGCGGTCCGCCATGGACACCACGGCCCGGGCCGTCGGGGGGGCTTCAACGGTGGCGCCGATGGCGGCCAGGGCAACCGCTTCAGATGCGCCAGTAGCCAAATGGTTGCCAAAGCGATAATTACGACTCAGGGGGCTGTTGGCGGTGGCCAGGAGGTCCCCCAGCCCCGCCAGCCCGTAAAGGGTGGCTCCCTGGCCACCCAGGGCCTTGAGAACCACCCCCATCTCGGCGAGGCCGCGGCAGAGCAGGGAGGCTTTCGCATTGGCGCCAAGGCCGAGCCCATCACTGATCCCGGCAGCCACAGCCATGACGTTTTTCATGGCGCCCGCCACCTCCGTGCCGATGGGATCCGAATTGGTGTACAAACGCAAATTTGGGGTCAGCAGTGCCATCTGCAGGTGCTCGGCCAGGGCGGCATCGTGACTGGCGACCACGCTGGCCGCAGGCAGACCCCGATCCAGTTCGCCGGCCAGGTTGGGGCCGCTGAGCACGGCCATGCTGGTTTTGGGATGATGTAATTGCCAAATCTGGCTGGCGCTGCAGAGACGCTCCAGATCTATGCCCTTGCTGCAACTCAACAGCGGCACCCCCGGGGGCCAATGGCCTGCCAGCGCCTGGGCCAGGGGCTCCACCCCCGCCATCGAAACCGCTGAAACCACCAAGGCACTGTCAGCCAGAACCTTGGGCTGCAGAGGCCCATCCCGGCGCGACCAGGCCGTCACGTCATGGCCCTGGAGGCTCCAGAGCCGGCCGAGCGTGCTACCCCAAGCCCCTTTGCCCAACAAGGTGATGCGCAGACCCATGGGAACGCTGCACCTGTTGCATCAGGGGATCTCATCATGGGCCATTCAGCCGCCCATTGGCGACCTTGCTATCAGCGCCTGAGGGCCCAGGTGCCCCTCAGGCGGAGTGGGTCTGCAGCACCTCCAGGGGAATCAGCAGCAAGGTGGCTTGCTCGCAGGCTTCCAGGACTACCGGTGGCGCCATGCCGTCCTCATAGGCCTCCAGCCAGCGACTGGCGCAAACACACCAGTGATCTCCGGGCTTCAGCCCCGGGAAGCCATGGGCCGGGGCCGGCGCACTGAGGTCGTTGCCCTGGGCTTTGGTGTAGGCCAGAAAGGCTTCATTGACGACGCAGCAAACCGTGTGCAGACCCACATCGGCGGGATTGGTGCGACAGCTGCCGTCCCGGAACCAGCCGGTCATTGGTTCACACCCGCAGATTTGCAGGGCCTCACCGAGGACATTGAGCTCTCCAGCGGCTGCGGGAGAGGGGGATGGGGACACGAAAAAGGGGCCAAGGGCGATTCTGAGTCTGATGTATCAAGACACAAACCGGGTCAAGGAGGTTGACGGAATGGCGGGGGGAGGCGTTAAAGGTCATCTACGGCTGCATACTTCCGCTGAGCGCCGACCCCTCCATGACTTGGGACTTCACCGAGGATGCGGCCTTCCTGGCCCTATGCGACGCCTACAAGGAAAGTGGTGAGCCTTCCGCCATGGAATTTCTTGCCCATGGCGAAGGCGCCTTCCATTTTCAAGAGCTCACCCAGAACGCTGCCGGTGAAGGCATCGACCTGGGCGACTCGGACGCTCTGGAGGAATTCCAGCAGGACGTCATCGACACCCTGGAGGATCTGTGCACCTGAGGGCCAGCGATGGCCCTCAGCCGTAGAAAAAGGCGATCTCCTTATCCTTGAGACCCTCCCAGCCCGCATCGCGCAGGCGGGCGTCCAGGGTGGTTTGATCAAAGTGCTTGGCCCCGGTGCGCACGATGCGATTGCGCATCGATTTGGTGACACCGCTGCGGGCGCGGCCGTTCTCGCGCTCCATCACTTCTTGGTAGAGCGCCAGCATGGCGGGCGGCAGGGGAGATCCATCGAGATCCTGACCTGAGGATATGGCGGCATCAATGCCACCGGGACCGGCAAGGGCCATGGGATTGGTTGAGAAACAGCCCAGAAAGCCTGCCATGGCCCAAGGCTTGGCTTCAGGCTTCAGGCTTAGGCACTGAAGTAGCGGGCACGGCTGTGCAGGGCCACAAGGGCCGTGGTGCTCTGCTCCGGTTCCAGTTGGTCACTTTCATCCATCGCCAGACCGATCCGATCAGCCCCCAGCCATTCAAGTTGTTGCCGGGAATCCGCCACGTTGGGACAGGCGGGATAGCCGAAGGAGTAGCGGCTACCGCGGTAGCGCTGGGCCAGGACATCTCTGAGGGCTTTGGGTTCTGAAGCGGCAAAGCCCAGCTCCCGGCGGATGCGGGCATGGATCCATTCCGCAAGTGCTTCAGCCATTTGCACCGCCAGGCCGTGGAAATAGAGATAGTCGCTGTATTGATCCGCCGCGAAGAGGCGCTGGGCGAAGGCTGTCGCCCGCTCTCCCATGGTCACGGCCTGCATGGGCAGCACATCCGTCGGGGTCAAGATGCCAGCGTCGCCGGGGGCCAGGTCGCGGTAGAAATCGGCGATGCAATAACGATTACCCCCCCGCTGGCGCGGCAACAGGAAACGGCCTAGTTCGGGACCCGCATCAGCGGCCAGGGCTCCTGGGGCCATGGCGCTGGGGTCGAAAACAACCACCCCATTGCCCTGGCGACCGCAGGGAAAAAAGCCATAAACCAATCTGGGAGTGAGCAAGGCCTCCTGTTGAATGCGCTCGATCCAGTGGCTGAGCACCGGTTCAGCTTTTTCAGCCAGCATCGCTTGATAGTCCTCTCGGCTCTGGTTCTGGGCCTTGCGCAGTTGCCATTGGCCAGCAAAGAGGGCACTGCGATCGAGGTAGGCGAAAACCTCAGCGAGGGGAATAGCGTCTTCCTGCAGCACCTGGGAACCCCAGAAGGGGGGAGCGAGGGCCAGTTCCTCGGGAACCACTTCCGAGCGCCCATCGCCTGCATCAGCGATGCTGGCCTCGGCTACCCCGGAAGCGGTGAGCCCCTGGGGTTCCGGCTCGGGAGGCGCAGGGTCAGCGGCCGCGGCACCCTCCTGGTTGTCTTCAAGGGAGAAACCAGCCGGAGCGCCGTCGAGAAAACCCTGTTGGTCATCCCAGCGACCCGCCTGTTTGGCGCCCATCAGGGCATCCATGAAACGAAGATCGGCGAAGGCATCGCGCCCATAGATCACCTGGCCGCGATAGACAGACCGACAATCTCCATGCACAAAGCGGGGGGTGAGGGCAGCACCGCCAAGAATCACCGGCACTTGGATGCCGACTTGATTGAAGGTTTCAAGATTGTCCTTCATGAAGGCCGTTGATTTAACAAGTAGACCACTCATGGCAATGCAATCAGCCTGATGTTTCTTCTGGGCTTCTACAATGGCCTCGACGCTTTGTTTGATGCCAAGATTGACGACTTGATAGCCATTATTAGTGAGGATAATATCCACAAGATTTTTGCCAATATCATGGACATCTCCCTTGACAGTCGCAATTAAAAACTTGCCCTTGCTGTTGGATTGGCCCTCTGTTTTTTCCATGTGGGGCTCCAGGAAGGCCACGGCCGATTTCATGGTTTCAGCGCTTTGCAGCACAAAGGGCAGTTGCATCTGACCTGAACCGAACAGCTCGCCAACCACCTTCATACCGTCGAGCAAAAACGTATTGATGATTTGCAGAGGCGGATGGTTGCTGAGCGCCTCGTTCAAGGAACTTTCCAGGCCTATGCGCTCGCCATCGATGATGTGTTGTTTGAGACGTTCCTCCACCGGCAGATCAGCCAGGGAAGGACCTGAGGCCCGGGCCTCCTTGGCACTGACCCCCTCAAACATGGTGGTGAGGGCAGTTAGCGGGTCATAGGTGCAGATGGAGGCGTCACCGTCATCGAAGCGACGGCGGTCATAAATAAGATCGCGGCAGACCTGCTGCTGTTCGGCGTTGATTTTGACCAGGGGAAGGATCTTGGCGGGGCTGACAATGGCCGCATCCATTCCGGCTTGACAGCAATCGTGTAAGAAGACTGAATTCAATACAATTCTGGCCGCCGCAGACAAGCCAAAGCTGACATTGCTCACTCCCAGGAGCACATGCACCCCTGGAAGGAATTGGTGAATTTGCCGAATAGCTTCTATCGTTGCTGCCGCGTTGAGGCGATCCTCTTCGATCCCGGTGGAGATGGGCAGGGCCAAGGGGTCGTAGAAAATCTCATGGGCAGGAATGCCATATTCCAGGGCATCGCGATAGGCCCGTTGGGCGATGGCAAACTTGCGCTCGGCCGTTCGGGCCATGCCTTCTTCATCAATGGTGCCGACGACAACGGCCGCACCGTAGGCGCGGGCCAGCTCAAGCACCTTGAAGAAGCGTTCATCGCCATCTTCGTAGTTGGTTGAGTTGAGAATGCATTTACCACCAGCCACCTTGAGGCCCGCTTCCATTTTCTGCCACTCGGTGGAATCGAGCATCAGGGGCAGATTGACATTGGTAACAAGTCGACTTACGAGCTCATGCATATCTTTTTCCCCATCGCGGCCGACATAATCGACGTTTACATCCAAAATATGGGCGTTCTCTTTGACTTGGCTGCGGGCGACGCCTACGAGTCCATCCCAATCTTCCTCATTCAACAGGTCGCGCACCTTCTTCGAGCCGCTGGCGTTGAGGCGCTCACCAATGATAAGAAATGAGTTTTCCTGAAAATAGGGGGTAACGCCATATATGGATGCCGCCGCCGGTTCATAGTCAAGATGGGGTCTTTCCTGACGATGCTCTGGCTTGCGCACCCGGCGGGAGGCGGGGGTGAGAGTACTGGCCAACTCCGAGAGGGCCGCGATGTGGGCAGGCGTGGTTCCGCAGCAGCCGCCAACGACCTGCACGCCTAAATCTTCAACGAAATGAAGCATTTGCATCTTCATTTCCGTCGGTGTCAGCCGGTAGTGGGCAACGCCACCGATATTTTCAGGCAGACCGGCATTGGGGATACAACTGACCACAAAAGGGCTGTGCTGACTTAAATAACGCACATGCTCTTTCATCTGCTCAGGCCCCGTGGCGCAATTGAGGCCGAGAACATCAATGGCAAAGGGCTCCAGTATCGCCACCACGGCGGCGATATCAGATCCAACCAACATCGTGCCGGTGGTTTCCATCGTCACCGAGACCATTAACGGGCGGCGCTGGCCCGTAATCTTGAATGCCTCTTCGATACCGAGCAGGGCCGCCTTGATTTGCAAAACATCCTGACAGGTTTCCACAATCAAGAGATCCACATCTCCGGCGATCAAACCTTCCGCTTGCTCGCGAAAGGAATTCTTCATCGTGTCGAAGTCGATATGACCGAGTGTCGGCAACTTGGTGGTGGGCCCGATGGAACCAGCCACGAAGCGGGGCTTCTCAGGAGTACTGTAAAGATCGGCCATTTCCCGTGCAAGTTCGGCTGCACGTTTGTTGAGGGAAAAAGCTTGATCCTCAAGGCCATATTCGGCCAGGACAATCGAAGCGGCGCCGAAGGTATCGGTCTCAATGACATCACAACCGGCCTCCAGAAATTGCCGATGCACAGCTTGCACCGCATCGGGTCGGCTCTGGACAAGGATTTCATTGCAACCCTCCAGGGCCGCACCGCCGAAGTCATCGGCGTCCAGATTCATCTGCTGCAGGGATGTGCCCGTGGCACCGTCGAACACCAACACTGGATGCTCCGGGCCATGGAGCCTCTCCAGAAAACCGATACGACGGGCGGTGAGGGTTGTTGGGGAAGAGACAGCCATCAATCCTGGACTCGAATCCTGGTGACCCAGTGGTCATACTCGGGATCCCGCCCTTCTGTGATCGCCGTCATCCGATCTCGCAACCGATCCATAATTGGACGCTTGCCAGGCAAGAGCGTGGTTTCCAACTGGCGCACGGGGGTGATGCGGGCCGCCGTACCGGTGAGAAAGACCTCATCAGCAATGAACAGTTCCGTCTTGTCCACGGCCCGTTCCTGTACAGGAATCCCCATGGCTGTGGCCAGCTCGAGAATGCTGGCTCGGGTGATTCCCTCCAGGATGTCCTGATCGACGCCCGGGGTGATCAGAACCCCATCGCGGACCAAAAAGAGATTCATGCCACTGGCTTCGCTCACCTTGCCCCGGCTGTTGAGCAGCAGAGCCTCCTCGAAGCCGCTTTTCACCGCTTCTGTCTTGGCCAGGGAGCTGGTGATGTAGGCCCCACTTATCTTGCCGCGCAGAGGTAGAGAGCGGTCCTCCTGACGGCACCAGCTACTGATGCGACAGGTGACACCGTCGGGGGAGAGAAAATTGCCCATCTCGATTCCATAAATCAGGAAATCGGTATCAACATCATGGAGACGGGGCGAAATGCCGAGACAGCTAGTATAAACGAAAGGACGTAGGTAAAATGGTTTCTTTGGTTTATTTGCCTTCAAAAAAGCATCAATCGCGCCATGGACTGTTTCCTCGCTCAATTCGGTCAGCAGCAGCTTGGCGCTCTGGCTGAGACGGCGGGCATGGCGGTCGGCACGGAACAGCAGCACCTCTCCGGGATCGCTTGGATTCGGCAGTCCGCGCATGCCACCGAAAGCCCCGGTGCCGTAGTGAAGGGCGTGGGTGGCCACCGAAATCGTGGCTTGCTCGAAGGGAACACAGGTGCCACCGAACCAGGCATAGGGGAGGAACTGATACATGGCACTGGAAGACGATCGCTCGATCTTCTCATCGCGCACTGCAGGATGGGGGCATGCATCGCCTTGCCGCCGTTCCCGGGGACCTCTCCGCCACTCCGGAACTGGAGGGGTTGATCGAACAGTCCCCAGCTCCCGTGGTCTTTTTGAGCAGTGCCGCCACGGACCTGGCGGCCCTCGATGGCCTGCTGGCCGCCGAACCCGAGTGGCTTGCTGGGGAGATGCGAGCTCTACCTTTGGCGGCCCTCAGCCACCCGGCCACCATCGACCACTATGTCGGCCGCAGTCTCTCAAGTACACAGCTCGTGGCCGTGAGGCTGCTGGGCGGTCGGGGTCACTGGAGCTATGGCCTCGAACGCCTGCAACGCTGGGCTGCAAAGCAGGGCATAGGCCGCAGCCGCCATCTGCTGGTCATGGCGGGAACGGCGGAACAGGAGCAGGAACTGGCGGCCCTCGGTACCTTGCCGTTGCCCCTGGCCCTGGCTCTGGGCCGCTGTTGGCGCGAGGGGGGACAGGCGAATCTGCGTCAGGTGCTTTCTTGCTGGAACTGCCTGTTGGCCGGTGAGGAGCCTGCGCTGCCCCTGGTCATCCCGAGCAACGACCCGGAACGCCACGATTGGCAACAGGAGAACGGGCCCCGGGTGGGGGTGCTGCTATATCGCTCCCTGATGCAGTCTGGCGACCTGGCCTTCATGGGGGCGACCTTGCAGGCCCTGCGCCAGCAAGGCCTGGTACCCCGGGCGCTCTGGGTGAGCAGCCTGCGGGAACCGGCCGTGCAGCAGGGGGTGGCGGATTGGTTCGGCCGTGAAGGGGTCGAGGCGGTGCTCTGCGCCACGGGCTTTGCTTCGGTGCGCTTTGAGGAGGCGGGGTTGGGGGCACCCCTGTGGGAGCGATTGGGGGTGCCGGTGTTGCAGGTGCTCTCGAGTACCCGCCCCCGTCAGAGCTGGCAGGACAGCAGCATTGGACTGGGTCCCCTGGACCTGAGCCTGCAGGTGGCCTTGCCCGAGCTGGATGGCCGCATCATCTCCCGGGTCGGGGCGTTCAAAGAAACGGCAGGCAGCAGCAGCCGCTTGGGAACAGCGTTGCAACGGCTTTGCCCCGATCAGGAACGGCTGGCCTGGATCGCCCAACTCACCAGCGCCTGGGTGAAGTTGCGCCAG
>JBBASD010000054.1:9587-14020 GCA_040399485.1 Cyanobium sp.
TGGACACCCCAGCCAGTACGGCCCTGATGCTGGGCTGGCTGGCTGAAGCCGGCTACGACCTGGGGGATCCCCAGGCGCTCCCCGCCGATGGGGCGGCCCTGATGGAAAGGCTGCTGGCCGGCCGCAGCAACGATCCAGAAAGTGACCACAGGCCGGCCCTGGACCATCTCCCCCTGGCGACCTACGCAAGCTGGTACGAGGCCCTGCCCGCGGCGGGACGCCAAAGCTTGGAGGCTGTCTGGGGCCCCCCCCAGCAAGATCGAGACCTGGAACAGCGGCCCAGCGGCCCCGCCTTCCCGATTCGGGGAATCGCCTGGGGATCGGTGCTGGTGTTGATTCAGCCGGAACGGGGCTATGACCGCGATCCAAGCCTCTGCTATCACAGCCCCGATCTACCACCCACCCACGCCTACCTGGCCCAATACCTGTGGATGCGGCAGAGCCACGGCAGCCAGGTGCTGGTTCATGTGGGCAAGCACGGCAACCTCGAATGGTTGCCGGGCAAGGGTGTGGGGCTCTCTGAGGCCTGCTTCCCGGAATGGGCTTTGGGTCCGATGCCCCACATCTATCCCTTCATCGTCAACGATCCAGGAGAGGGCAGCCAGGCCAAACGCCGCGCCCAGGCGGTGATCCTCGACCATCTCACCCCGCCCCTGGGTCGGGCCGGCCTGCATGGGGGCCTCCAGGAGCTGGAGGCGCTGTTGGATGAGTATTGGCAGGCGACCCAGCTGGGGGGCGAGCGCGCCGGCCGACTGCGCAGCCTATTGGCCGAGCGGCTTGAAGCGCTGGAGTTGCCCGTAGGGTCGGATGAAGGTTTGGAAGAGAGGCTGGCAGCGGCCGATGGTTATCTCTGCGAACTCAAGGAAGCCCAGATTCGTCTGGGACTCCATGTCTATGGCTGCTTACCAGAGCAGGAGCGCCTGGCGGAATTGTTGCTTTGTCTGGCGCGGGCTCCCCAGGCCGCCACTCCTGGCCTGACCCAGGCCCTGGCCCAGGATCTGGGATTGGATCTCGACCCCTGGAGCGATTCCGAAGAGCAGGGGATTAGTCCGGCCGATGCTGACCGCTGGGCCCAGCTGGCCCTGGCCTCCCCCCAGCCGTCCTGCGCGCCAGCGGCGGAGTCGCTGCGGTGTGTCGGTGATGTGGTGGCTGGGTTGGAGGCCTGGGCCCTGGATCTGGTGCGCCATGAGTTGGCGCTGCATGGGCTTAGGGCGGCGGATGCGAAATCTGCGGAGCGGACTATCCTGGCCCCGATCCCTTTGGCTCCGGTCCCCTTGGCTCCTGGGGTCTGCAGCCAGCGGGCCCTGCAGCATTTGCGCGACCAACTACTGCCGCGCCTGCTGGCCTGCGCCGAGGCCGAGCGCCATGCCTTTCTGCACGCCCTGGGGGGGGGCCGCATCGCTGCAGGCCCCTCCGGCGCCCCCACCCGCGGGCGACCCGATGTCCTTCCCACAGGTCGGAACTTCTACAGCGTCGACCTCCGCGGTCTGCCCACAGAAGCCGCCTGGGATCTGGGCCGCCGCAGTGCCGAGTTGCTGCTTGAACTGCATCGCCAGGAGGAAGGCGAAGATCTACGGGTGCTGGTGTTGTCGGTATGGGGCACGGCCACGATGCGCAATGGCGGCGAAGACATCGCCCAGGCCCTGGCCCTGATGGGGGTGCGGCCGGTGTGGGATGGTCCCAGCCGCCGTCTGGTGGATCTGGAGGTTATTCCGCTTTCCCTATTGGGGCGCCCGCGAGTTGATGTGACCCTGCGCATCTCCGGTCTGTTTCGGGATGCTTTTCCCCAGCTGGTGCGCTGGGTAAACAGCGCCTGCCAGTTGGTGGCGAACCTCAACGAGCAGGAGGCTGACAATCCCCTGGCTGCTGCCGCCAAGCGCGAGGGCCATGCCTCCCGGGTCTTCGGCTCGGCGCCTGGGGCCTATGGCGCGGGCCTGCAGGGGTTAATCGATAGCGGCCACTGGGAGAATCGCGGCGATCTGGGTGAAGCCTTTATCGCCTGGAGCAGCTGGCGCTACGACAGCGAGGCGGGCAACGAGGGAGGGCTTACGGCCGCCGGCGATCGCCAGGGGCTTGAACAGCGGCTCGCCACGGTGCAGGTGGTGCTCCACAACCAGGACAACCGCGAGCACGACCTGCTCGATTCCGATGACTATTACCAGTTCCAGGGGGGGTTGAGCGCCGCCATCGAAAGCCTGCAGGGGCGTGCCCCAAGCTTGTGGTTTGGGGACCATTCCCGCCAGAGCCGGCCCCGCCTGCACCGCATCGAAAAGGAGTTTGACAAGGTTCTGCGTTCTCGCCTGCTCAATCCCCGCTGGATCGAGGCCATGGCCGCCCATGGCTACAAGGGCGGCTTCGAGATGGCCGCCAGTCTTGACTATCTGTTCGCCTACGGCGCCAGCACCGGTCGGGTGCCCCAGTGGAGCTATGGGGCCCTCTGCGATAGCTGGCTGACATCCCAGCCGGTGCTGGACTTTTTGCGCGACTCCAATCCCTGGGCCCTGCGGGACATGGCTGAGCGGTTACTGGAAGCCCATCATCGGGAGCTCTGGACAATTGCCCAGCCAAGCCAAATGGAACACCTGCGCGAACTGGTGATCCAGAGTGAGGCCTGGATCGAGAAGCGCTGAAGGGGTCCGGCTTTCAGTTGTTGAGGTCCCGGGCCATCGCCTTGAAGGGATCGATGGCACCGGCCCTGGCGGCGGCGCTTCCAGGAGCCGGAGTGGTTTCGGTAGTTTCGCTGTCTTTGCGGGGGGCGGCGCCACCGGGTGTGTTTACCGCCAGGGCGGAACCCTTGAGCTTCTCGGCCAGCTGGGAGCTGGACATCTGCTGGGCAAAGGTCTTCTTCACCGGCTTGGGGATGCCAGCCGTGAGGGACACCTCAACGGTTTCCTCCAAGGGAGTACCGGCCAGGCCGGGGGTCATTTTCTGGAGATTGGCCTCCATTGAGGCAACCTCGGCCACCATCTCCTTGTCACCGGGGCTGTCGGCGTTGCCTGGGAAGGTGCGGCGGATGGTGTTGGAGCGCCGCATGAAATTGACATCCCCCAAGCTGCTGGAGGAATCCGCATCGAGGAAAAAAGCGTTGTCCTTTTTGGTGGGGTTGGCCTCGGCTGCGGTGGCAGCCACCTTGGCAGCGTTGTCGGAGGGTTGGCCCAGGCCGCGAAGGCGATCGAACAGACCCATCAGATCAGAGAGGAATGTGTGAGCGAACCCTAGCGGCCCCTGAGCTCAACTCCATGGGTATCCGTACCGCAACTCAGCAAAAGGCCACGTTTGTTGAGATCGGCGGCGATCGATTCGCAAACAAAAGGAGTCGGGCTCCATACGCCCTGCATGTCGTAGTCGTACCAGGCTTCAGCTCCATCAAAACCAAGTTCGGCGGCGGCGGCGATCAGCCGTTGGTGGGGCAACCGATAGCGGGCCGGATGGGCCAGGAGGGCCAAGCCGCCCGATGCCCGGATGGCTGCCACGACCGCCTCGGCCCTCAGATCTAAGCCCACGGTGGCCGCCCG
Source organism: Cyanobium sp. (assembly GCA_040399485.1). Taxonomy (GTDB): domain Bacteria; phylum Cyanobacteriota; class Cyanobacteriia; order PCC-6307; family Cyanobiaceae; genus Cyanobium. The sequence goes on from JBBASD010000054.1 coordinate 13,103, forward strand.
TTGCAGATAGGGGGCCAGGGGAGTGTGGTCGGCACCGAAGCCCAGGGCCAGCACATGGACCAGGCAACCCTCCAGGAGGCAACTGATCTCGACGCCGCGCCAAAACACTGGCACCTGCTCGCCTGCTAGGGCCAGGTCCGCCAGGGTGGCGACGATTTCCGAGTGGGCCTCGATGCTGTGATGATCGGTGACGGCCAGTTGGCGCAGGCCGAGGTGGACCGCCTGGCGGGCCAGCTCGCCGGGATGGAGCGAGCCGTCGCTGTAGGTGGTGTGGCAATGAAAGTTGAACTGTCCTGGGCAGCTCTGCGGCGTGACCTGGCCCAGCACGGCGGCCAGGGGGTGGGCATTAGCTTCAGGCCGCAGCACCGCCGGCCTCCTGGCTGGCAAGCCGCTCGGCCCGCAGCCGCCGCCAACGGGCATAAAACTGAATTGAGGCCGCCATTGCCACGATCAGGGCCACGAGAAACCAGGTGGCCGCTCCGGTCGGAAATTGTTGCTTGAACACAACCAACATCACGGCGATCACCAGCAGCAGGGTGGGTAGTTCGTTGAGGGCCCTGAGTTGGCGGCCACTCCAGCGGCACGTGCCCAGCTGGAGTTGGGCCATGATTCGATAACAGAAGGCGTGATAAGCAACTAATAGGGCGACGACTGCCAGTTTGGCGTGCATCCAGCCTTGATGGAGCCAGGCCGGTTGCACACTCAGTAGTCCGATCGCCATGGTTACTGCCACAACCAATCCCGGTGTGGTGATGATGTTCGCCAGTCGCCGTTCCATCAGCCCGTATTGAGCTTCGAAAGCCTGCCTGAGCGGCGCTTCCAGGGTTTCGGCTTCGCGGTGATAGATGAACAGGCGAACCAGGTAAAAAAGACCTGCGAACCACACAACCACTCCGACCACATGCAGGGTCTTGAACC
>JBBASD010000055.1:0-3979 GCA_040399485.1 Cyanobium sp.
TCGCGCAGTTCGTGGGCCTCATGGGCGCCGGTGCTGGCGCCACTGGGCACAATCGCCCGTCCAGTGGCGCCCCCTTCCAGGTAAACCTCTGCTTCCACCGTGGGGGTGCCTCGGGAATCAAGGACCTCGCGGGCCACGATCGAATCGATCACCAGGTCGAGGGAGTCGAGCACAAGTTCAAGGCTGTTGGCCGCGATCCTATGGGGCGCCATCTCTTTGACATGTGTTCCTCGTGCCCGTATGGGCCAACTCCAGGGGGGATTCGGCAGGTCCCGTGGAGCCTGCAGCGCCATTTCGGGGCGGTGTCTCGTCACAATGGCAAGGATGGCTTTCTCTTCCCTCCCCATCCCTTCGGGTGCCCCACCGATGCGACTGCTCCACACCATGTTGCGCGTGGGCGATCTGGAACGATCCCTGCGGTTCTACACCGAGGTTCTCGGCATGGGCCTGCTGCGACGCAAGGATTATCCCGAAGGCCGCTTCACCCTGGCCTTCGTGGGTTACGGCTGTGAACGGGAAACCACCGTGCTGGAACTCACCCACAACTGGGATACGACCGCCTATGACCTGGGCGACGGCTACGGCCATATCGCCATCGGTGTGGAGGACATAGTGGCCACCTGCACGGCCATCGCCGCAAGGGGAGGCAAGGTGGTGCGACCGCCTGGACCGATGAAGCACGGCCGCACCGTAATTGCTTTTGTGGAGGACCCCGATGGATACCGCATCGAACTGATTCAGACATCACCACCACCATCGCCTGCCCTGGCTTCCTGAGGTCAGCCTGACCATGCCTGCCGAGTCACCTTCGTTAAGTGCGGCCCCGACCAGTCTCACCGCCGATCCGGAGCGTTTCAGTGACGCCGCCTGGGATCTGCTGATCGCCAGCCAGGACCAGGCCCGCCGCTGGCGCCATGGCTCGATGGACGTCGAGCACCTGCTTCTGGCTCTGCTGCTGGATCGGCGCTTTGCGACCTGGAGTGAGCCCCTGCCCATTGATGAGGATCGTTTGTTGGATCGGCTGGAGGCGTTTTGCGCTGACCAGCCCGCCGGACGCGATGAGTCTCTGTACATAGGTGAGTCACTTGAAGAGCTGCTGGAAGAGGCAGATCGCCACAGGATCAAGTGGGGAGAGCGCCTTCTGGATGTGCCCCATTTGCTCATCGCCCTGGTGAGCGACCCACGGCTGGGTGCCCGTCTGTTGGCTCAGGAGGGTCTCAGCGAAGATTTATTGCTGCGCCAATGGCGTCCAGAGGCCAAACAGGCAGTGGCTGTGGTGGCCGGCCCTCCCGTCCGTCCGAGCGCCGGCTCCCCTCAGGAGGGAAGGGTCGAACCCGAGAGCAATCGGCTGCAACGGGTGGACGCCTCCGGGACCGAGTCCGAGCCTGAGTCAGCGCTGGTCCCCACGGCGCTGGAGCGCTACGGCCGCGATCTCACCGCAGCCGCCCGCGCCGGCCTGCTGGATCCGGTGATCGGCCGCGACACCGAGATCCGCCGTTTGATCCAGGTGCTCTCTCGGCGTGGCAAGAACAATCCTGTTCTCATCGGCGAGCCTGGTGTCGGCAAGACCGCTGTGGCCGAATGGCTGGCCCAGCGCATCGTGTCCGGTGATGTGCCCGATTCCCTGCGGGGAGTGCGACTGGTCGCCCTCGATCTGGGGGCCCTGATCGCCGGAGCCAAGTTTCGCGGTCAGTTCGAAGAACGGCTGCGCAGCGTGCTCAAGGAGGTGGCCGAGGCGGACGGGGCGGGTGGAGTCGTGCTCTTCCTCGACGAACTCCATACCGTGGTCAATGGCGAGCGCTCGGGCAGCGATGCGGCAGGCATCCTCAAGCCGGCCCTGGCCCGTGGTGATCTGCGCTGCATCGGTGCCACCACCCCCGAGGATTTCCGTCGCACCATTGAGAAGGACCCCGCCCTGGAGCGCCGTTTTCAACAGGTGCTGATCCGCGAGCCGGACCGCGCCACCTGCCTGGAGATTCTGCGGGGGTTGAGGGAGCGCTACGAGCTGCACCATGGCGTCACGATCGCCGATGCGGCCCTGGTGGCGGCGGCCCGTTTGGCGGAGCGCTACATCAGCGACCGTTGCCTGCCCGATTCCGCCATTGACCTGGTGGATGAGGCGGCGGCCCAACTGCGCATGCAGGTGACCTCCAAGCCGGAGATTGTTGAGGCAGCCGAGGCCGACCTGCGGCGCATTGAGTTGGCCCTGCTCGCTGCCGAGGCCGCTCCCCTTGCGGAGCGAGTGGCTTTACAGGATCAGCGCCGCCAGGCCCAGGCGGCATTGGAGGCCTTGCAACGCCGTTGGGCCGTTGAGAAGGAGCGGTTGGCGGAATTGAGGCTTTTGCTGGAGGAGGACGAAGGCTTGCGCCAGGCCATCGCCGAGGCCGAGCGGGATGGGGATCTGGAGGGAGCGGCGCGCTTGCGTTTTGACCAGCTCCACGGTCTGCAGCAACGGCGCCAGACCCTCGAAGCGGAGCTGCAGCGAGACCCCATGTTGCGGGAGCAGGTGGAGGAATGGGATATCGCCGATGTGGTGGCCCGTTGGACCGGGATTCCGGTGCAGCGCCTGCTGGCTGGTGAGCGGCAGAAACTGCTGGAAATGGAGAGTCGCCTGAGCGAAAGGGTGGTGGGGCAGCCTGAGGCCGTGGCCGCCGTGGCCGCGGCGATCCGCCGGGCCCGGGCCGGGATGCAGGCACCCACCCGTCCCGTGGGTTCCTTTCTGTTTCTGGGGCCCACGGGGGTCGGCAAGACCGAACTGGCCAAGGCTCTTGCCGCCGCCCTGTTCGATGAGGAAGAGGCCCTGGTGCGCCTTGACATGAGCGAATTCATGGAACGCAATGCCGTGGCACGCCTGGTGGGGGCACCACCGGGTTATGTGGGCTATGAGGAGGGGGGCCAGCTCACGGAGGCGGTGCGGCGCCGACCCTATGCGGTGCTGTTGCTAGACGAGGTGGAGAAAGCTCACCCGGATGTCTTCAACCTGCTGCTGCAGGTGCTGGACGACGGACGCCTGACCGATTCCCAGGGGCGCACCGTGGATTTTCGCCACACCGTGGTGCTGATGACCAGCAATCTGGCCAGCCGCGCCATTTTGGAGAGCGCCAAACGCCATGCCGATCTAGGCGACGGGGACCCAATGGCCCTGGCTGCCGGCGATGCCGAACTCGATCGAGCTGTGGAAGAGGCTCTCTCCCGCCAATTTCGTCCTGAATTTCTCAACCGGATTGACGAGGTCATTCGCTTCCGTCCGTTGGGTCGTGCCGATCTGCAACGGATCGTGAGGTTGCAGATCAAGGAGCTGGAGGCCTTGCTGGCCGAACAACAGTTGCAACTGCAGGTGGAGGAGCCCGTGGTGGCGCTCTTGGCCCAGGAGGGTTACGAGCCCGAATACGGGGCGCGGCCCTTGCGGCGGGTGTTGCGGCGTCGCATCGAGAATCCCCTGGCCACCGCCCTGCTCGAAGACCAGTTCCGGGGTGCCTGGGGAGTGAAGGTGCAATGCGCCCCCGCCCCCGACGGGAAGGCAGAAACCGGTCTGAGGTTTGTCCCCCTGCGGGAGTCAGCGCCCCCTTCCCCACCCCGCCCGGGGGGCGTCCAGTAGGGTGATCGTTTGTCGAGGCCGTTCCAGCCCTCGTCGCGCCTCCCTCCATCCGTGGCTACGCCACGTGCCCAGTGGCTCAGATCACCCCAACCACCACTAGCCAGAGCACACCCGAGCGGCCGGAGGGGCCAGGTCCCATGCCTCCGCTTGGCGAATCCGCCGCTGCCGGAACGGATGAGCCAGAGGCCATTGCGGCTGAAGGCAAAGGCTTTCTGGCCCAGACGCTGGCCGAGTTGCGCATGGTGGTATGGCCCAGCCGCCAGCAGCTGTTCAGCGAATCCGTGGCGGTGATCTTGATGGTGGCCCTTTCGGCGGCGGCCATCGCCGCTGTTGATCGCTTTTTCCACTGGGCGTCCAGCCAGGTGTTCCGTTGATGACCGT
>JBBASD010000055.1:4079-13975 GCA_040399485.1 Cyanobium sp.
CCCCAGGTGGCCCGTTGGTTTGCCGTCCAGGTGGCCTCAAGCTGTGAGAAGAAGGTGAAAGCCACCCTCGAACAGCGGGCCGTCACCCTTGGGGTCGACAACCGCATTCTGGAGATTGAGATTCCCCAGACCCCGGGGGTCAAGTTGAAGAAGGACGGCAGTCGCCAGTCCATTGATGAGAAGGTGTTTCCTGGTTATGTGCTGGTGCGCATGATTTTGGATGAGGACACGATGATGGCAGTGCGCAGTACGCCCAACGTCATCAATTTTGTCGGCCAGGAAGAAAGGCGCGCCACCGGTAAGGCCCGGGGGCACATCCGCCCCAGACCCCTGAGCCGTCAGGAGGTGGATCGCATCTTCAAGCGGGCCGCCGAGAAGAAACCCGTAGTCAAAGTCGATATCAGCGAGGGCGACCAGATCCTTGTCACTGCAGGTCCCTTCAAGGACTTCCAGGGCGAAGTGATTGATGTGTCGGGCGAACGCAACAAGCTCAAGGCCCTCCTCTCCATCTTTGGCCGTGAAACCCCGGTCGAACTTGAGTTCTCCCAGATCAGCAAACAGAACTGATCTTGCACCGGGGTCGCCTCCCTGCGGAGGGCGGCCCCTGTGGCTTGACCGCCACCCCGTGCGCCAGACCCACCCCCGGTCCGGCGATCCGCAGCGCTCCCTTCGGGGAGTGGTTCTTCTATCTCCCCCCGTGGGAGATCCGTCCCCTCTCCCTTCAGGGAAGTTCCGTCAGACGTCCAGCCGATGGCCAAGAAAGTCGTAGCCGTGATCAAGCTGGCCCTCCAGGCCGGCAAAGCCAACCCTGCGCCGCCGGTGGGTCCCGCCCTCGGTCAGCACGGGGTCAACATCATGGCGTTCTGCAAGGAGTACAACGCCCGCACCCAGGAAAAGGCCGGGTACGTGATTCCGGTGGAGATCTCGGTCTTTGAAGACCGCAGCTTCACTTTCATCACCAAGACCCCGCCCGCTGCGGTGCTGATTTCCAAGGCGGCCGGCATCGAAAAGGGTGCCGCCACCTCATCCAAGGGCAGTGTCGGGGCCATCAGCCGCGCCCAGCTCGAGGAGATCGCCAAGACCAAGCTGCCCGACCTCAACTGCACCAGCGTCGAGTCGGCGATGCGGATCATTGCAGGCACCGCCCGCAATATGGGCGTCGTCGTCAACGACTGATCCCGACCCAGCACCTCTTACTGCCCACCTATCGGGGGAGACCCAAGGTCGCTCGTACCCCTTGCCATCATGCCCAAACCCTCCAAGCGTTTTGCCGCCCTCACCGCCAAGGTTGAGGAGCGGGCCTATGAGCCCCTTGAGGCTCTCGAACTGGTGAAGGCCAACGCCAACGCCAAATTTGATGAAACCATCGAAGCCCACGTCCGTCTCGGCATCGACCCCAAGTACACCGACCAACAACTGCGCACCACCGTGGCCCTGCCCCACGGCACCGGCCAGGCCATCCGCATCGCCGTGATCGCCCGAGGCGAAAAGGTGGCCGAAGCGAAGGCCGCCGGTGCCGACCAGGCCGGCGACGACGATCTGGTCGAAGAAATTGCCGCTGGGGCGATGGACTTCGACCTTTTGATCGCCACCCCGGACATGATGCCCAAGGTGGCCAAGCTGGGTCGGGTTCTCGGTCCCCGGGGTCTGATGCCCAACCCCAAGGCCGGCACGGTCACCACCGATCTGGCTGGCGCGATTGCCGAATTCAAGGCCGGCAAGCTGGAATTCCGCGCCGACCGCAGTGGCATCGTCCATGTGCGCTTTGGCAAGGCGAGTTTTGAGCCAGCCAAGCTGCTCGACAACCTCAAGGCCCTGCAGGAAACCATCGACCGCAACAAGCCCAGCGGAGCCAAGGGTCGCTACTGGCGCAGCCTGTATCTCAGCTCCACCATGGGCCCCTCGGTCAATGTCAATTTCGGCTCCCTGCAGGACATCAAGCAGGAGGGGTGACTTCCTGACAAGACCCTGGGGCCGCGTTGGTCGCTTTGGGCTTCAGACCCTCACCTTGGCGGGCTTGGGGGTCTTTTGTTTTGCCTGTGCAAGGCCTCCCCGGCTGGCGGCCCGCAGCGATCTGATTTTTGTGGGCGATTCAATTACTGCTGCCGGTCCCTGGGTGGCCGCCTTCCCGAACCGGAGGGTCGTCAATGCGGCGGTGCCCGGTTACACCAGCGTGGAAATGTTGGCCCAGCTGCCCAGCCTGCGCCGCGATCAACCCCACACCTATGTGCTGATGGCAGGGATCAATGATCTGCGCCATGGGGACAAGGCCGAATCTGTGGCCCAGCGCCTGGCCCTGATACGCCAAGCACTGGCTACCCCAGGTCAGCGGCTGCTTCAAGTTTCCACCCTGCCATGCCAGATCCAACGTTGCGGAGCTGCCGCCCTGGCGGAAGTGGACCAGCTGAATCGCCTGCTGAGGCGGCAAACGCCAGCCAACGATTTTCTCGATCTGACCCCCGACTTTCAAGATGCCCAGGGGTTACGGCCCGCCTTCAGCAGCGATGGCCTCCACCTCAATCGCGCCGGCTATGGGCAATGGTTGCGGCGGTTGCGGCCGCTGCTTGAAGGCTGAAGTGTATGCTTAAAAACTGGCTTCGGCCAGAAGGGCACGCGCCCAACCGCAGACAGCAGGTTGCTGCGGCTGTCCATCGATTGCTTGATGGGCGGCCCAAACGTAAGTCCTGCCGAGGTGCACGCGATCACGGTTCGCCGTGACAGATCTTTGGCCCCAAGGGGTTCCCAGTATCTGGGACTTCCGAACGGAGCGGAGCTCGCCGCGACCTCGAAGCTTTTCGGAGCTGTGAGGGTTGCGTTGCCTGCTTGTTCCCCTCGTTCCGTTCCACCTTCCTATGGGCCGCACACTGGAGAGCAAGCAACAGATCGTCGAGGAGCTCAAAGATCTCCTCGCTGGGGCCGAAATGGCGTTGGTTCTTGATTTCAAGGGCCTCACCATCAAGGAGATGTCCGACCTGCGGACCCGTCTGCAGGCCAGCAATGGCGTTTGCAAGGTGACCAAAAACACCTTGATGCGTCGGGCCATCGCTGGCGACACCACCTGGTCCAACCTCGATCCCCTGCTCACCGGCACTAATGCCTTCGTCCTGGTCAAGGGCGATATCGGCGGTGCGGTGAAGGCCGTGCAGTCCTTCCAAAAGGATGCCAAGAAGTCTGAGGTGAAGGGAGGCCTTTTCGAAGGTCAACTGCTCACCGAAGCCGACATCAAAGCCATTGGGGATTTGCCCAGCAAAGAGGTGCTCCTGGCCCAGATCGCCGGTGCGATCAATGGTCTGGCCACCAAGCTTGCCGTGGGCATCAAGGAGGTTCCCTCCGGCCTCGCCCGGGCGCTCCAGCAGCACGCCGACTCCGGCGAAGGCTGACCCCCCCTTTCCTGTCCATTCCAGATCTGTTGCTAATTGCCAACCATGACCGCTACCACTGACAACATTCTCGAACAACTGAAAACCCTCTCCCTGCTGGAAGCTGCCGAGCTTGTCAAGCAGATTGAAGAGGCTTTCGGTGTGTCCGCCGCCGCTTCAGCCGGCGTCGTCGTTGCGGCTCCTGCCGCCGCTGCCGCTGAGGCCGTTGAAGAGCAGACCGAATTCGACGTCATCCTCGACAGCTTCGATGCTGCCGCCAAGATCAAGGTGCTCAAGGCCGTCCGCGAAGTCACCGGCCTCGGCCTGGGTGAAGCCAAGGCCCTCGTCGAAGCCGCTCCCAAGGCGGTCAAGGAAGGCATTGCCAAGCCTGAGGCCGAGAGCGTCAAAAAGGTCATCGAAGAAGCCGGCGGCAAGGTCACCATCAAGTGATTGTTGCGGGGCCGGAGCTTCGGTTCTGGCCCTTTGCTGCCAAGGAGAACGCCAGCCACAGAGGCCGAAAGCTATGGCAAAGGCACAAAAAAAGATCCTGCCAAAGGCAGGATCTTTTTGGTGGAACGTTTCCAGGAGTCTGTCCTCGTTTCGACCCCGGAAGTGGATTCCGCACTCCTCACGCCAATTAAATTAATCGACTCTGACGGGTCACTCCTGCTGGGTCGGCCGGAGAGCCAACTGACACTCTTCGGGCACTCTTCAGGTTGGCTTATTCCTTGAAAGGAATCACCTGGAGCGAAATCGCCCGGGACCCGCCGGCATTGATGCTGGCGGGGAGGCCTGCGGTGCCGGACCGGGGTGGCAAAGAGCCCTGTTCTGGCACCTGGGGTGGCCTGGACCAACTCACCGAGCTGGATCGGCTCGAGGGTCCTGGGCCGCTTTCCTGGACCCCCGGCTTGCCAGCCAACCCAGCCAGCTCTTGGATTGGGCGTGCATGGGCGAAATAGAGATGGTTGAGGCTGCGTCCGGCAAAGAGGCGCCGTTGCAGTGCCCAGCCCGGCTCCAACTGAAGGGCCACAAACCCATCCCGCTGGCGGCTGGGGATGGCCCCGCGGGCCACCACCAGGGGCTGGGACTCTTCGCTGGATCGGGCCAGTAGCAGCAGTTGGCTGCCTTGCTGCTGCAGCCGCAAGCGGTGGCTGGCCGCCAGGTCCACCCCGCCGGCCCGCAGCGAATAGCCGTTGCTGTCGAGGTAGCGACCACAGATTCCCGAGTAATCAAATCGATTCAGGCTGGGATCCACCAAGCCATCCGCCCGGGGTAACCAGCAGCGCGGTTGGGGCCCAATCTGCTCCAACACCAGCAGGGTCCAATCCGCTTGGCCCACCGGGCGCGCCAGCACCGCAAAGCGCCTGTCGTCGAGGGGCGCACTGCCGAAGAGTGGGGCCGCATCAGCGGCCGGCATTGGGGCCCTGGCGGCCATACCCATGGCCACCAGCGCCATGGTCAGGCCGGCTGAGGCCAGGTAAGTTCGCTGCATGAGGCTGGAATCGGGCCCCGGAGTCCGGGGTTGGGCGGCCCATTCAATCGGACCCCCCAGGAGGTGGCAATGCGTGATCAGCCTGGGCGGGTGGTGGGTGCCGCCTGCGACGGAGCCTGTAGTGGCAATCCCGGGCCCGGGGGCTGGGGGGCACTGCTGCGGTTTGAGGATGGGTCGGTAAGGGAGCTGGGCGCCAGCGACCCCGCCACCACCAACAACCGCATGGAACTCTCGGCGGCCTTGGCTTTGCTGGAGGTGCTCAAGGACTTGCCCCGTCGCCAGGAGATGGTGATCCGCACTGACAGTCGTTATCTGATCGACGGCATGGGCAAGTGGCTACCTGGCTGGAAACGGCGCAGCTGGCGAACCGCCTCTGGCGGACCCGTGCTGAATCGCGACCTCTGGGAGCGGCTGGATCAAGCCCGGTTGGCGGGGGTGGGTTTCCAACACGTTCGGGGCCACAGCGGTGATCCGGACAACGAGCGCTGCGACGCGATTGCGGTGGCCTTTTCCCGGGGACAGCGGCCCCTGTTGGCCAGGGAGGGTCAGGGCCCCGTCAAGGCGGCCCCGGCCCAAGACCCGGAGCGGGCCCAAGACCAGGCGCCGGAGCCAACGCTGGCGCCGGGTGCCAGGCCAGCCGGGGCGACGGCAGAGGCGGACGATCCGGCGCCGCCGGCCTTGCGTCAGCTGCTGAGCCGCCTCGAGCTGGCCGATCGCCTCGCCCAGGGGGCCTACAGCCTGACGTTGGTCGAGTTGGCCCAGTTGGTCGAATTGCCCCTGAAAAGCCTCGAGTCCCGTGCGGCGGTGTGGTCCTGGCGTGATTGGTTGGTGGAGCCCGCTGGGGAGGGTCGCTGGCGCCTGCGCCGTGACGCGGGAGGATTGGAATCGGCAGAAGGCGAGCAGCAGGTATAGGCCATGGATGATGACGTGACCGCAAGAATGGCCAGCGCCGAGGGGGCCCAGGGGGCTGCTCGATCACTGCAGGCTGGTTCTGGCGCGGCGGGCGGTTTTTATCGCCGGATGGTGGAGCCCCTGCTGCGCAGCGATGAGGGCGTTGATGCCGAGCAGCTCAGCCGACTCACCCTGATGGGACTTTCCCAGGTGGCCCTGAGGCGCAATTGGCCTCTGGTTCAGGGGGCCCTGGCGGGCCTGGGGGCGGAGCTGCAGCGCCCCAATCCCCGCCTGCAACAAACCCTCTTCGGTTGCCGCTTTGCCAATCCGGTGGGGCTGGCGGCGGGCTTCGATAAAAACGGAGTTGCGGCAGCGATCTGGCACTGTTTCGGCTTTGGTTTCGCCGAGCTGGGAACGATCACCGCCCAGCCGCAGCAGGGCAATCCCAGGCCCCGGTTGTTCCGCCTGGCGGCCGAGCGGGCGGCCCTCAACCGCATGGGGTTCAACAACCTGGGGGCCATGGCCGTGCGCCGCATCCTGGAGCAGCAGGCCCTGCCCCCTTCGGGCCAACGGCCCGCCGTGCTGGGGATCAATCTGGGCAAGTCCAGGGAGGTATCGCTGGAGCTGGCCCCTGACGATTACGCCACTTCGCTCGAATTATTGGCGCCGCTGGCGGACTACGCGGTGATCAATGTCAGCTCCCCCAACACCCCCGGCCTGCGGGAATTGCAACAGGAAACCCAGCTGCGGCGCTTGGTCGAACGGCTGAGGCGACTGCCCGGCTGTCCGCCGCTGCTGGTCAAGATCGCCCCTGATCTGGAAGATGACGCCATTGATGCCATCGCCCGACTGGCCTACCAAGAGGGATTGGCGGGGGTGATTGCGGTCAACACCAGCCAGGATCGCCTCGGGCTGGCCGATCGCATCCTGGGGGCCACGGGTCGCCCCTTGTCCCAGGAGAGTGGCGGACTGAGTGGCAGGCCCTTGCGCTACCGCGCTCTGGCGGTGTTGCGGCGTCTGAGGGCGATGGCGGGGCCCAGCTTGCCCCTCATCGGTGTGGGCGGCATTGACTCGGCGGAGTCTGCCTGGGAGCGCATCAGTGCCGGGGCCTGCCTGGTGCAGGTTTACACCGGTTGGATTTACGAAGGCCCGCAATTAGTGCCAAATATCGTGGAAGGATTGATCACCCAGCTGGATCGCCATGGGCTGGCAACAATCGGCGAAGCGGTCGGCTCAGGTTTGCCGTGGCGTTGAACCTCTGTAAGTTAAGAACCAACATTAAGTGATGTCGTGGAAGCCAGTCCATTCCTGAATGATCTTCAGCTGCGTTGGCGTTCCTTGATGTCGATTTTTTCTCCCCAGTTAGTACTGCTGGAGCTGCAGGACGATGCTCTCAAAGGCCAGCCCCACTCAGCCCGTGGTCCCGGTCTGGTAACGATTGATACCCCTTTGCCCTCGGAAACGTGCAGGCAGGGCATGCCCCTGGAGCTGGAAGCCCTCGGCGATCTGATCGGGGATCTGTTGATGCGAGACAACTTGATCAATGCCTATGTGCTGGCCTCCTTGCCCCCAGAGGCCAGCCAGTGGCGGGTGGTGGAGTGGCCCAGTGCCGATCCCGTGCCCGAGAACCCCCTTGCGGCAATGCGCAACCTTGATCCTCCCCTGAATCTTCCTTACGCTTTGGCCGATGCCTGCCTGGATGTGCAGCCCCTGCCCGGACACCCGAAGCAGCTGCTGTTGGCAGCCACCCCGCGCAAGCTCGTCGAGGCCTGGGAAGAAGTGTTTGACAATGCCGGTGTCAAACTCGATCGGCTCTCTCCGGCCCAGACCTGCCTGTTGGCTGGATTGGCGCCTGAATTGACGGGTGTTGCGGCGTCTGAACTTGTGGCGGTTGTTGCCCCTGGAGAGGAGAGTTCCAGTTTGTTACTGCTGAGGGGTAATGTACCTGTTTTCGAAAAGACTATATCGTCAGAACCTGAGCAAATGGCCGCCGAATTCGACCGTTGCATAGCTTTTTACCGGCGTCATGATCCTTCCTGCAGGGGCTTGAAGGTTTTTCTCTCCCGCCCCTGGGACCACGCCGAGCTGCTGGTGTCCCCGGGTAGCCCCACCCCGATAGAGCCTTTCTGTGGCGACTACGGATCGCTGGTGCTTCAAGGTTTGGCCAGTCCTCTGGTGGCGGCATGAGCGGCATCCAGCTCGATTTTCTGCGGGAGAAGCGGGAGAGCCAGGGCTTGCCCTCCGTTGCCCAGGTGTTGCCCTCCCGAGCGGCGTTGATCCGGCTTGGTTGGTTGATCGGCGGCTCGGTGCTGCTGGGTGTGGTGGGGTTGACAGGTCTGGTCTGGTTCCTGCACGAAGCCAACAAAGGCAATGCCCAGAAGGTCAATGAGACCAAACTTCTACTCAAAACTGCCCGGGAACGTTCCGCGCAGATGGAGATTCGGTTGAAGCAGGTCAATGGGGCCAATCGCAAGCGGGCGAGCGATCTGGCCACGCTCAGGTCCAGTGCTGCCCTGTTGAGCGAGTTGCAGTTACGAACCCCTGAGAATGTCCAGATTCGTTCGGTGCAATTGAGCGACACGGCCCTGCAAGTCAAAGGGGTGGCGGTCGAGCCGATGGCCTTTTCGCGCATCAACGCTTTGCAGTTGTCCTTGAAGCAATCGCCCTTGCTTGCCAAGGCAATCATCATCACCAAGGTGGAGCGGCTACCGGCGGTCACCAAGCCCTTGCCAGTTGAAAAAAGCGCAAACCCTTCGGTCTTGTTCACGCCTACCACCGTGGCTTTTGAGCTCAATGCCCCCCTGGCCATCCTCAAACCGCAAGATAAAGCCGCTGTGCTGCGGGTTCTTGGAGCGGAGGGTATGGCCGGCCGTTTGGAACTGCTCGATCGCGAGGGGCTGTTGCAATGACCTTTTCTTTTTTGAAGAGTCAAGGAAGCGACTTAAGCGAACAACCTGCCCTTTCGGAGCAGCAGTTGCGGCGTCTATGGCTGGGTCTGCCGATTGCCGCCTGTGGTTTGGTGGCCACATTGCTGGCCGCTGGGGTGCTGCTGCCCCTGGCGCTGAACCTGAGCTCGCAGTTGGAGCGGGCCCAACGGCTGCAGCGGCTCCAGGGCCGACTTGAGGAGCTCACCACCAGCCTGGACCGCAGCCAGGCGGCCCTCAAGGAGGCCGATACCCAAACCAGCAAGTTGGGCAACCTGCTGGTAGGGGGGGGAGACCGGAGCACGGTGCTGGCCACCCTGGACAACGACGCCAAGGCGACGGGCGTGAGGCTGGCGCTCTATGAACAGAACATCCTTGTGATGCCTCCCGGTGCAACGCCAGCCAGGCCGGGTACCCCTGCCCCTGGGGCGAAACCCATCCCCCCGGCTGGAACCGCGGCCGCCCCTGCCCCTGGAGCCGCCCCTGCCCCTGGAGCAGCCGCTGCCCCCGGGTTCGCCGCCGCCGATGGAGTGGTGGAAAGGCCGCTGTTGCTTTCCGTCCAAGGCACCTTCCCCCAGATCCTGGCCTTTCTGCAGCGGTTGGAGCGGCTGGAGGTGTTGGTGAAGCAGCAGGATTTGAGCTTGGCAATGGCTGAAAAGCCCCCGGGCAGTGCCCCCTCCCCAGAGGTGGTTCCATTGCCAGGGTCCTCCCCGATTTTGGTGATGAAGTTGTCCCTAGTTGTCTTTGATGCCCCCAGCGACGATGCCAGTGTGCCGGCCAGCGGGTCCGCCGCCTTGAACCGCCCAGCTCCTGGCAGCCTCCCAGGGGCTGCGGGCCCTGGGCCTTCGGCCTCTGGGCCCGCAGCCCCTGGGCGCCCTGCTCCTGGGGCCCCGGCCCCTGGGGCTTCCCCCGCCGCCGGATCCTCCCGTTGATCCGCGATTACCACCCCATGCCCCGTCTGCGTTGCCACCCCATGGATTCCCGGTACCTTGCCGCCATTGCCCCTGGGGGAGCCAGCCAGGTCCGGCCTAGGGCGCTCAGCCTGTCGCTTGCCGTTTTGGCCGCCACCGGTGGGGTGGGCGGCTGGGCCGCTGCGGCTCGCGGCCAGGACGTTGCTCAAGCCCAGGGGGCTGCTGGAGTCCAGAAGGGCCAGGTGATTGTTACCACCCAGCGGCTGAATCTGCGGGTGCGGCGCCAGAGTGATGGGGTCGAGGTGGTGATTGAGGGGGT
>JBBASD010000056.1:0-2779 GCA_040399485.1 Cyanobium sp.
GGCCGGCCCGCCCGATCTGGCGACGTGCACGCGGGACATTTATGGGGACGAGCAACGTTTCTCCTTGGCGATGGTGCTGGATCTGGCGCGGGGCTTGGCCGCAGCCGGCGAGCACCTGCACGCCAGGGGGATTTTGCACGGCGATTTTTATGCGCATAACGTGCTGTATCGCCCCGAGGGCGGTTGTTATTTGGGGGACTTCGGGGCGGCGTCGTTTTACCCGCCGCAGCGAAATGGCGGCGCCAATTTGTTTGAAGCGCTGGAAGTACGGGCCTTCGGTTGTTTGCTTGGTGAGTTACTGGAGCGCTGTGAAAGTGAACAGGACGGGCGGCTGGCGTCGCTAGAAGCGTTGCAATCGCGCTGCATGGCAACCGTGGCGGCGAGCCGGCCCCGGTTTGCCGAGCTGGTGGCGGAGTTGGCAGAGATGCACGGTTAAACCCGTAGTTGAGGTTTCACTCAGCAATCGGCGTAAGAGCAAAGGCTACGCCAACCTTATGCATCAGCCTGTTGATCAGCGCCTGCGGGAAGAGATATGTAATAGGTGCTGGAGGATTCTAGCGTAAAGAAACCTGTTTTCAAGCTAGGCTTACCCATACCACTGAGTGGAAATCACCTTGAAAAAGAATGAAGCTAACATCAAGCACCCATTGGTAGCACCCGAGTTCGGTAAAAAACCGGAACAGGTGCATAGAATTCGGCTGTCAAATTATCAGATAATTGGTGTTATCATTAGCGTATTGGCACTCTTGATTTTGGCTACGTCTCGTTGGGGCCAACACGCACCATTTTATGTTGAAGGTGTACAGTGGAAAAGCCTTCAGCGGTTCTGCAGGGTGACTTTTACTGCCTAAAATCCTAGAAGTCAAAGCATAAAAGTGCAAGTATTGATTGTTTTTTTTAAAAGTATTGATGCCGGATATAGTTACACAGATGTACCTTTTGGCTCAGTAAAAGTACCGCTAAGCTTAGCTGGCAATGGGTCGCGAACTGTTACTAAAGACATTGAACATTCAGAGACAACTTCAGGATGTCAAAGAGTTGAAGTTAACGCCCTTGGCGTCATTGACGGTAAATAATCTTATCAGACAGTTTACTATAACGCCGGGGCACATCACCCACAACCTCAGGGCTGACCCACCTAACATATTGACTAATAAAATCCTCGCAGACATAATAATTAATACCTTATAAACTCTAACTGACCTTGATACTTGGCATTTTTCTCTAACATTTTTAGCACAATTGGCAGCAGGCACCCTAAGCAAATTTAGGCATAGACCATCCCTTAATAACTACTTCATTCCATGAAATACTCCGCAAACGCCTTACCGATCTTAGCAAACCCGACCTAGGCTTTGCTTGATAGTTTTGCTTGGCTTGATATGGGCAGAAGTCTGATCAGCAAGCTCGCCAGACGAGCAGGCGCCAGGCCCTCGGCCTTCAGCCGCTGGGAGTTTTTGCTCGGCAGCCTGGCCGCTGGCGCCGCTTTGATGCTGGCGGATCGGCGGCACGGTGCTGCCGCCAGGGCTGGGGCACCGCGGGTGGTGATCATTGGCGCCGGCTTCGGTGGCCTCAGCTGCGCCTACCAGTTGCAGCGCGCCGGGGCCCAGGTGACGGTGCTGGAGGCGCGGTAGCGCCTCGGTGGGCGGATGCATTCGCTCGATAGCCTGCTGCCCGGCAAGAGGGTGGAAGCGGGAGGGAGTTTATTGGGCTCAACCATCCCACCTGGCTGGCCTATGCCAAGCAGTTTGGCCTTAGCCTCAGCGAACTGCCCGAAGGCGACGAGGCCGGTTCGCCCATTTAGATTAACGGCCGGCAGCTTGTTGGTAAGGAAGCGGCCCTGCTGTGGAAATTTCTCGATCAGGGGCTGCAGAGCATGAATGGCGAGGCCCGCAGAATCAACTGCCAGCCGCCCCTGGCTGCGCGCCAATCTAACACTGCAATCTGGTGCGGTGCTGGAGGCCGATTCATTTAGTGATGGAGCGGTGGGCATGACTTGGCGCGGTACCACGAGCTGAACAAACGGCAATTCAATATTCTTTATCCTGGGTTCAGCAGCCACCAGCAGTCGCAGATTTTCTGCCTCTGGCCAAACGAGCGCTGGAGCCGCTGCGGCTATAGCTCCCCCGGCGTTGGTCAGCTTTGCATGGTGTTGCCACGACTGGAGGTCGGCTGGCAGGACAAGCTATCATTCGCGGGTGTATACAGAAGCAACGGCTTCTACGGTTATATCGAAGGGGGTCTGCATAGCGGGGCGGTGCTGGCCGGGCGCCTGGCCCGCCGATTTAGTCTGGTGCACACTGGTTGAATAGGGGGTGGGTCAGGTTTGGGGGCACAGACCTGACGGGTCAGACGTGAGCGCAGACATAATGCGCACTAGGCTCCTATAGCCAGCTTGCAGCAATCACCGGATTAAGCACGCTAAGATTGTTGCCAGACAGGGAAGTCTGACCAATTGATGGTGGTGATAAAGCTGCCATCGCACTGACAAGCATATCAACATTAGTATTTGACAAAACCTTGCCATCACCAGAGCGGAAACGCTCGATCTGCTGGAAGCTGCTGGCGTACCAGTTAGTGATGCTGACGCCTTCTGTTGATCCGATTCTTGTCACTTCAAGATCGGTCCCGGATTTCTGGAACCAAAGCATGCTGGCATTGATTCCACCCCCAAAGATAACAGTGTCAGTACCCATAAAGCCCAAATCATTGATGACATCCTTGCCATCACCAAGCTGGAAAAGATAAGTGTCACCAAACCAGATATCGGTAGCTTGCA
>JBBASD010000056.1:2879-13681 GCA_040399485.1 Cyanobium sp.
GCAGGTCATCGCCACTGCCGCCGGAGAATGTACCGCGGGAACGGATGGTGTCGTTACCTGAACCGCCAACAAGGGTGTTGATACCGGAGTTATCTGTGATCAGGTCGTTGCCCTCACCGCCATCGATGATGTCGTTGCCGATGGCACCATCCAACGTGTCGTTGCCGCCGCCACCTTCAAGGGAATCGATACCATGCCAGCCGACCAAATTATCTGCGTTGGCACTGCCAGCAGAGATGATTGGTGTGGCAAGAATGGTGTCAACATTCCAAGTAGTGCCATTAGCAAAGCGAATCTGCTCGATGTACTGGTGGCTACCAGCGAACCAGTCCTTGACGGAGAGCTGGTCATTGGCATTGATTTGAAAGCGCAGATCCTGGCCAACGCGGTAGAGCGGAAGTTCGGTAGGATTGATGCCTGCACCGAAAGAAATGACATCTGTTCCCATAAAGCCAAAATCATTGATGACATCCTTGCCATCACCAATCTGGAAAAGATAAGTGTCACCAAACCAGATATCGGTAGCTTGCAGCAGGTCATCGCCACTGCCGCCGGAGAATGTACCGCGGGAACGGATGGTGTCGTTGCCGGCCCCACCAACAAGGGTGTTGATACCGTAGTTATCTGTGATCAGGTCGTTGCCATCACCGCCAATGATACTGTCATTGCCAGCGTCACCATTGAGAGTGTCGTTGCCACTACCGCCATGGAGTATGTCGTCACCGACGTCGCCGTTGAGTAAATCGTTGCCAGCCTTGCCATGAAGAATGTCATTGCCAGCTCCGCCCATTAAGGTGTCGGACCCTAGGGTTCCGACCAGTAAGTCAGGCCTGGATGATCCGGAAAGGTTATTCTCTGCTGGTCCGGCAAAGCGAACACAGAGATCAATCAGATCATCACTGAAAACTCCAAGTTCAGGAGTGTCATTCAGCTCTTCATACAGAAATTGATTGGCATTCCAATTTAGTTTTGACAACCTGGTTGGACCAGCAGCACTTATAAAATCAATCAGGTCGATAATGCCATCTCTGGGGTTTGCGGTGATGGCATTCTTGAAGCTATGTTCGATGCCAGTTGCATCAAACAGGATTTTATCATTACCAAAACTAATGGTGATTCTGTTTACGTAGCCCTGTAGTCTCGATTGGAACAGCAGTGACTGATAGAGATCAATTTTGAACATATCATAGGCCATCGAAATGCTTTCAATTTGATCTCTGGCTAGGTTTACAGAAGTCACGCCTGAGCCTGCCAGCAGGGGAGTGAAGCGGACCGCTCCGGCAGGACCCCCGTAGGTAAACCCCATGAAGCGTTCTACAACTCCAAGCTTGCGGAGAAAAGCTTCATAATCGGATGTGCCGGGCGAAAGACCTGCCAGGGAATACACGAGATTGACATCATTGCCAGCCAGTGCCGCGGCTTGCGCTTTCAATGACTTCATGTTGGAAGTGTCAGCCCACTTCTCAAGAAAAGCGTCCAGCAAATCCATCTGACCTTGGCGGCTTGTTACTCGCAAGTAGGATTCCACCAGACGACCCAGCTCGGGTGAGCGGCTGATGGCTTCGGGGAGATCTCGAACCTGCCCCGACCCAAGTAGAGCTGGTAACTTACTGGCCTGATCCGTTAACGCTATTTGATCTGTAAACTTGCGATAGAAGCTGTTGGTTACAAGCTCAAGATTAACCGAAGCTCCATTATGCAAGCTGGTCCAGCCGGTTGTGCCATCGGAACGACTGAAGACACCCGCAGCCGTCTGGATATTGCCATTACCAAGATTGATGCTTGTAGCGGTTGATTTGAGCCCAATCGAAGATATGCCATTGGCGTTAAGAGTACTCAGCTCACCGAATTGACTAATGCCATCTTGATTGTTATCCCGCCATAGTCTCAGCTGGGAGAAAACTCGATCACTCTGATCAATCTTCTCATCGTTATTTGAATCCAAATCTCTCAACGCATCAAATCCATTCGTCGCCAGCCTGTTATTACTCTTCAATGTATCGACGCCAAATAATTCACTACCTGTATCAATAGTACCATTGCTGTTGCGATCCATTACCAGCCAGGCGTCATCTGATTTCAGCCAACCTGTTCCTGTCTTGATGCCATCACCATCATGGTCAAACAGAATAGGTTTGCCATCACGAAGGCCAATAGTTTCAATCCCGTCACCATCGAGATCAAATGCCAGGGGATCCCTCAGGATTGTTCCATCGGCGGCTTTTTCAGCTGTGCGGTCCCTGAATGTGTCGACGAATTGGCCGAGGCCTACGCTACCTCCAAGACCACCGAAAATACCAGCTAAAAGGGTCAATCCCCCTGCCAGCAAAGCGCCACCAGGCCCGAAGGAGACCAGGGGCAAAACGACGGAGCCCACAAGCTTGGCCGCCAAGAGCCCACCAAGGAGACCGCCGGTGTAATCAACCAACCCATCTTCGACAATCTTTTGGGCACTAGCCCTATCGCCTTTGGCATAGGCAGCATTGGCTTCGCTTGCCACCAAGGAGAGGGATATGATATCTCCAATCATTCCCAATTTATCGAGATAGCGTGAAGCCTTAGCTAATGCCAAGGCATCATTTACAGCTTTGGCCTGACGAACCTGTTCGGCTGCATTTTGCTGAATAATCCTATGGGCGATCTGAGCATTACGAAACTGATCAGTCTGCATAAGCAAACGACTTTCCGCATTCAGCAGGCTTGTCTTGTTAGGCGCTGCTGGTAGCTCTGTGCCTGGTGCCTGGATGCCAAGCCGCTCAAAAAAGTGCTTGGTCTCAACATGTAGCGCATGCTGTGATGCTGGGTGGGCAATTATTTTGCCATTACCATCTACATAGGTGCTCAGCAGACTGGTGTGTTCTACTGACAACTCATTGACATAATCCAGAAGGATTGCTTTGGCTTTCGACTCCGAGCCTGTCGTTTGGGTCAGATTAATTCTTGCCCTGATCAAATCCTCTCTTGGAATGCCGTTGATGGTGGGTGCCGAGCTTCTGAGGGCGGCAGCCAGTTCCGTGGTGCCCCATACCCTGCTGGGATCGGCATTCGGGGTAAGGGACACAATAGGTCCCTTAGCTTCCAGGATGAACCGCTCAGACATTATGTCTGTCCAGCCTGGCTTGACACGAACCTTGTTGCCGTACTGGTCTGTTGCGTACTCGCCATCTAATATATTGCGCACAATTTCTTCATCATTATTGTTCGCTTTGAGCAGTGCTCGCCTCATATTAATATCATTAAGCAATTTACTGACATCCGTATTACCAATAGTTCTGATTTCTCCGGCACTTTGAGTACCAATCGGCTCGGCAATTTGCCAGGTATAACCCGTATCAAGTGGCCCACTGTAGGTAAGCGTTGTTGCATCTGGCCGAATGTTAGGCACATCAACTGATGCCTTATTAAATATGTCAAGTAGCTGCTCTGTAGTATAAAAACCAGTTAGTTTTGCATTGTTATTCTTCAAGTCTGCGACTATGTCAGAATATCTCATTATCTTAACCCCTGATTATGATGTTGTTGTCAAAATTAAATTTAACAGCTTTTACACGATCTCTCAACATGCCATCCATATATCCATAGCTGGTGAATGCTTCCTTAAGTGTTTTCAAGAAAAGCGGTTCAGAGACCCCGTTCAGCTGGCACAAGAATCGAAGTGTCCAGGTTACTTCTAAGTCCCTGGTTGTGAAGCTTCCAATAGTTGTTGCGACCAAATGAACAACGGTAAACTGGCCCTGCCAGTAAATCAAAAAAAAGCTAGGATACATCGAATTCTCCCCAGACCCACCCCCAAGATCTATCAAGGCAATATCCCTCTCCCGATCAATGGTCCATTGACTTGGCGTATCTATCGGGCAGGAATGAAGGGGATGTATCACACTCCCAAAGTCAATTCGTTGCAGATCAGCTTCGGGAATGTTTTCGTTTACAAAGGCCATGCTGATGTTCCTGGATTGGGTTGTGCGAGAATCGTACCCAGGGCCGGAGCCCCAGGGCCGCCTGCCAATCGGAAAATCAAGACCGCCATAAGCGCTGTTTTGAAATGTCATCAATCCCTTGATGTAAGGCATGAATAAATCCATTGAATTTTGTGACCGTTGAAATATGACAGGGTCTGCAACAGTGAAATTACGGAATAACTCGACTCCAGAACGGGCCGCATTCAGAGATAGGTGAAGCCCACGCCCTGACCCCCCCGCAAATCCAGGGACTCGCACGCCGCCTGCCGCAACCCCGCAGTCGCGGGGCCTGCAAGCCATCACCATTGCCGTGTCAGTGGTCTCCAGCATCGCAATCAATGGGTGAGTTGCCGAACAGTGTTCCCACGCCCGTCCATCCGCCCTTCCCGGATCTCAGCCCGGCTGTCGGCTACCCGCTGAGCACTGCCGCATCAGGAAGCACCAAGCCCAAAGCGATGGCAACGTTGTGAATTTCGGCACCGATGGACAACAAGAGCTTCTCCCCCTTGGCAGGCTCCAGAGAGGTGGCGTGCTCCCCTGTACAGGCAACCTTGTTGAAACGCTCGCCTAGAGTAAGCGTCAAACTTCCCAATCCTTCAGCGGTAGGAGCGCCTATATGCCTTACCTGTGGAGACCGGTTCTAATTATCACCCTGGAGGCCATCGTCATTTGGCCTTAAGGTCCGTTGTGAGGCCTAGTTTCTCGAGGACAGGAGAGGATCGGGAAAGAATGATATTTTAGCTCTGCATAGAGCATCAAGTTAACCTAGATTTCTCATTTCTTAACTACCAAATACGAACAGAGCTGCACCACACCACGGATCAAACAGCAATAACAATCATTACCTGGAGTCACCCAACAAAGTTTGGCACGGTTCTGATGACCAGTCCAGTCAATCCTTGGCCCAGGCGCCACTGCCAAGGCTGCCAGGTCGCTGCAGCCGGTCCGGCTACATTGCTGTGCTGCAGATTCACGGATCAACAGCCATGAACTCGGGCAGGCGGCAACCCTGGCCCCTGGCCATGATGGGCCAAAAAAGAGCTGGCCATGGCCTTCTCCCGCAACGCCGCTCGTATGGGCTGGCTGCTGATTGGGCCCCTGGCCCTGCAGCCAGCGTTGCTGGCAACTGCGTTGGATGCTGCCGCCAAGGGGCTTGACCGTTCAGCTGAAACCTTGCTGGCCCAGGCGCCAGGCCCTGCCGACGCCGCGATCCCGAAGGAGGTGCAGGTGCTGGCGTGGACGCAAACGAGGCGGCCACCACTGCTTAGATCTGCTTCGCCCTGGCCGGCACTGAACTGGAATACCAGATCACCGCTGCCACCGTCGCTATCTTGGTTGCACGCTTCACCACTAGACCCATCCTGGAGATCTGCGCCATGGGCGGCATTACCCCGGAGGATTGCACCAAGAGCGGGGCCTACCTGGTGATCCTTGGCCTGGGCGGGGAGTGCGGGCTGGAGCAAGGCCTGGAAGCAGGTCTTAAGCAAGACCTTTGAGCTGTTTTGTGCCATCCGCCCTTGGTTGGCCCAAAGCAGCCAGGCTTGCTGGTCTGCTTGCCGGGTTGGGGTGTGTCTGGGCTGGGCTCCCGCCAGCCGCCGCGCCCTGGCAACTGGCCCAGCGGCAGCTTGAGCCATTGAACCGGGACAACCCCAATGGCCACCTCCAGAAGTTGCAGCGCCATGCCGATGCCCTGGAGGCCAACGGAGACAACACCCAGGCTGTGCCCGTCTGGCAGGAGATCCTGGCGATTCGCGAGCAGCAATTGGGGCTGGAACACCCCGACACGGCCGCCAGCCTCAACAAATTGGCCTTGCTGTATCGGGCCCTGGGCCGCTACGGGGAGGCCGAACCGCTGTATAGACGCTCCCTGGCGATTCGCGAAAAGCTGCTTGGGCCAGGGCACCCTGACACCGCCACCAGCATCAACAATCTGGCAAGGCTGCTTGAAAGTCAGGGCCGCTTCGGGGAGGCCGAAGTTCTTTACAAGCGATCATTGGCGATCTACGCAAACGTCTTGGGGCCATGGCACGCCACCACGGCCATCAGCCTCAATAACCTTGCCTCTCTTTACGACAGCCAGGGCCGCCAGGCAGAGGCCGAAGCTCTCTACAAGCGCTCGATCGCCATCAAGGAACGGGCGCTGGGACCGGAACATCCCTCCACAGCCACGAGTCTGAACAACCTGGCGGCGCTGTATCAGGCCCAGGGCCGTTACCACGAAGCGGAGCCCCTCCAGCGGCGGGACCTGGCCAGCAGCGAAAAAGTGTTGGGGCCGGAGCACCCCGCCACTGCCACCAGCCTCAATAATCTTGCCGAGCTCTATCGAGCCCAAGGACGCTATGGCGAGGCTGTGGCGCTCTCCAAGCGAACCCTGGCCATCCGCGAGAAGGTGCTGGGCCCGGACCATCTCTCCACGGCGATCAGCCTCAACAACCTGGCAGAGCTTTTTCGAATTCAGGGCCGATACGGTGAGGCCGAGACCCTGTTCCATCGCTCCCTGGAGATCTACGGACGGGTGTTGGGCTCAGAGCATCCCGACACTGCCGGCAGGCTCAACAACCTTGCCCTGCTGTATTTCGCTATGGCCAAGGTCCCTGCCGCCGAACCACTGTTGCAACGCCTGAATCGCACCCAGGCCAACTGGCTGCGGCGGGAACTGCCGCTGCAACCCCGCGAGCTGCGCCGCACTTTGATCGACCAGCAACCAGATGCCACCGCCCTCACCTTTGCCCTGCTTGACCAGAGCCCGATAGCTGCCCCCCTGGCGCTGGAAACCCGTTTAAACCGCCAGGGTCTGCTGGCCGAGATCGAGCGGCGGCAGGCATTGCTAAAGGGCAGCAGCCCGGAAACCCAGCAACTGGCAGAACAGGTGGCGGGGATCGATCGCCAACTTGCCTCGCTCTCCCTGCCTCTGGTGCAGCGGGAGCCACTGCGCCAGCAGCGACAACAGCTGGAAAGCCAGCTATATCGTCTCTTGCCAGTTCTCAAGATCGAAGCCGTCAGCACCGCTCAGGTGGCAGCGGCCCTGAGCGATGCGGCACCGCAGGGGCTGCTGGTGGAGTTCCAGAAGTACCGGCCTTATCAAAAACACACCAAAAACAAGGCCGCATGGGGCCCGCCCCGCTACCTCGCCCTGCTGCTGCGCCCCGATGGCACGATCCGCGCCATCGGGCTGGGGGAGGCGGCGCCGATCGATGCGGCGGTGGCTGAGGCGGTGGCCGCCAGCGCCGATGCCAACCGCCAGTTACAAGCGCCCCTGAAGTTGGCGGCGGTGAGCCGGCTGGTGCTGGCGCCGTTGCAACGGGAGCTGGCGGGGGTGCGGGAGCTGTTTGTCTCGCCGGATGGGGAACTCAACCGCCTGCCGTTTGCGGCGTTGCCGCTGGCGGCGGTCGATGGCGAGACGCTGGGCGATGCGGTGGCGTTGCGGCTGCTCACCACCGGTCGAGATCTACTGCGGCTGCGGCAACCCGCCAGGGCGGGCGGGCCGGCGGTGCTGATCGCCAACCCGGACTTCAACGCGGCCTTACCCAGCCCTGGCAGCGCCAGCGCTGGCGCCGCTGACGGGCTCGTGTACACCCCCTGGCTGCCCTTGGCGGGCACGGAGCAGGAGGCACGGCAACTGGCGCCGCTGCTGGGCGGCAGCGCCGTGATCAGCGGCCCAGCCGCCACCGCCGCTGTGGTGCTGGCCCAGAAGGCGCCGCGGATCCTGCATATCGCCACCCATGGCTTCTTTTTGGCAGATCCGCCCCCGGCGAGCGGCGGCGCAAAGGCCGGGGCGGCCGCAGCCTCCAGCCCCGCCCGGCAAGACCCGCTGCAACGCAGCGGCCTGGTGTTCGCCGGCGCCAACCGGCCCGCGGCCAATCGCGCCGATGACGGCTATCTGACGGCGGCGGAGGCCACCGCCATGGATCTGGAGGGCACCGAACTGGTGACCCTTTCGGCCTGTGAAACCGGCCTGGGCGGTGTGCGCAGTGGTGAGGGCGTCTACGGGCTGCAGCGTTCGCTGGCGGTGGCGGGGGCCCGCTCCACCCTGCTCAGCCTCTGGAAGGTGGACGACGGCCACACCCGCAGTTTCCTGGAGCGCTATTACAGCCTCCTCAAGGTCGGCAAAGGCCGCGCCGATGCCTTGCTTCAAACCCAAAGGGAGTTTCGCGGCAACAAAAACTCCAGCTACAACGACATCCGGGTGTGGGGCGCCTTCCAGCTCAGCGGCGACTGGCGAGCCCTGCCCGGGTGGTGAGGCGCCCCAAGGCACGCTGACTTTGCCGCTGCGGCACCCCAAACTGTCTCGAAATTGTCGTGCCCACCATGGCCGGCCCTTCCATTCGATCTCGCCACGCCGTGCGCCCGCCGCAGGTGGCGATGCTGCCCCTGCTGCTGGCGACGGCCACCGCTGCCGCGCCTGTTGCTGCCGCGCCTGTTGCCGCCGCACCTGACGCCACCAGCGGTGCGGCACTGAACGCGGCCGTGACCGCCGCCACCGGCCAGCTACGCCAGGCCTGGGCCGCCGATCCCACCACCGCCGCCCTGCCGTTCCCGGGCGTGCGGCTGCTGCAGCCGGGGGCTTCGGTGGCGGGCACTTGCAACCCGAAGGCCCCACCACGCCGCCCGGCCGCCACGGCTGCCTTCTGCGTCAGCAGCGGCGAGCTGTTGCTGGACCAAGATCTGCTGGCGGATGCCTACGGCAAGGCCCAGCCTTCCCAAGCTGGCTGGCTGGTTTCCTACTGGATCGCCATCGGCCTGGCGGAACGGCTGCTGCCAACGCAGACGGTTGGCGCCGCAGCCGCTGCGTTGCGATCGCTGCAGGCCAACTGTCAGGCAGGGGTGCTGTTGGGTGCCAGTCCTACCCGCCAGGCCTCCTCGGATGCCACCCCCCTGTTGAACACCACCCGCGGGGCCTACGGCGATCGCTATCGCGAGGCGGTGGGCACGGCCGGCCAGCGGGGCTATGCCCTGCTCACCGGTTTGGGGGCCACGGCCACCCCCTCCTGCGACGCGGCCGACATGGCCGCCCTGGTGCGGGGCGCGGTGCCGGATCCGGCCCTGCTGGCCAAAATCGAGCAGCTGCCGCCAGCGATGCGGGCCCACAGCAGCCTGCTCGGCGCCATCAACAGCCAGTGCAGGCCCTTGCCCAAGCGGCAATGCCCCCGCAGCATCGCCACCAAGTGAGCGATGGCAAGCAGGCCAAGCCAGGGATTCATGGCAGCGGATCTGGGCGCCCCTGGTGGCGACCGCCCAACTGGAGCCGCTCCCCCTTGATACACGAATGGATCCGCTCCGGGGGTGTCCTAATCGCCGCAACCTCCGGAGCCTGGGGGGTTTACACCTTTGTGTGGAAGGACATCCTGGTGCCCTCCTGGCAGCCAGCCAGCCTCAATCTGGAAGCATCCCTGAGGCCGGTGCCGGATCGCCCTGCCACGGCGGATGGACTGGAGATGGTTCTGGAGGTGAAGGCCACCAATGCCAGCAGCCGCCGTGTGTACCCTCTGGCAAACATCTGGTATGTGAATGGCATCAAAAGGGAGCTGCGGCCCCGATCGATGGTGCGCAGCGATCACCTATTCCAAAAGGAATCCAATCAAGTGCTGCGAGGGGTGGGCTTGCAGCATACCGAACGCAGCATCAACAGCACTTTGGGCGAGTTGCTCGCGGTGGGGCGCCTGTTTGATGACGATTTTTTTGATCCTGGAACCACGGTAAATCGCACGATCCTGGTGCACATCCCAAGAGATTATGGTGCGGTGGAACTCAGGGTTACGATGCCACTGCTGACGCGACCGCCCGACGGGCTGTTGCACAGGCAGCGACTGGCTTGGGGGGTGGACAACTTCGGCGAACCGGAGTTGTTGGTCTGCACCGGAAAGAGCAGCGAGTCCAGTGTCTCAAAACCGTATTGTCAGGCTGCCGATGGCTCTATAGAAAGTCAGATGCAGCGGTTTGATCCGAAGCGATCAACGATCACCCTCAACCAACAAATCGGCCTGCCGCAGAGTCTCAATAAGTGAACAAGTATTTGCAAAAAGAAGTAATTAAATGAATTCTTTTTTTCGGGAATGCCAGCCACGGTGATACCTGGACAACAATCACAAGAGGACTACCCCGTTGCTTACTGGGACAAGACCAGCAAAACGTGATTCAAGTCTGATACAAGGAGAATAGATATCATTCATCGGAACTGATCATTGTTGCAATTGCACTTGTATCTGCATTTGGACCCATTTCATTTGATGTGCCGGCGCAGGCATCATCAGCTTTTCATGGGGAACGGCTGGAATCCGAAGATTAATTTTGCTTGAGAAGTGTCTGCATGACTCGATTCCTTTGATCGCTTTTCCTGGTGATGCGTAGAATAGTCTTCGATAACAGGTACATTGCTTTTAACGCGGGGGTATGATTTTTCTGCCGAGTCAACTTGATAAAGCTGCGGGCAGGTTTCAACCACGATTTTTGTTGGCTTGTCTTTCCACTGGCTTTAGTCCGACAGTTATTTATGCCTCAAGCAGACAACTCCAACTGGTCAACTTTTATCGGGCGATGGGTGGCAACTATCGCGATTGCCTTGGGGTCTGCACCACTGGCACTTCTGTCTTGGAACTCCTCGCCCGGAAGAAACCAGGACTGCTGGTGATTGTGGATGACCTTCCAGACATCTCCCCAGACGAGCTGGTTCGCCAAGTTCGTACCATCCAGCCAACGATCAGAACGGTGGTTTTCATCACCAGTCTCGCTGGGCTCGATCCCGCCGCAGTCAATCCCATCCTTGTGGCGGACCACGATCTTTTCGCACACCCAGACACCATCAGATTGATGTCCATGGCTGTGGTCAGCAATACCAGTTATTAC
>JBBASD010000057.1:0-13651 GCA_040399485.1 Cyanobium sp.
CGGGGCGTAGCGCAGCTTGGTAGCGCACCACTTTGGGGTAGTGGGGGTCGTGGGTTCGAATCCCGCCGCTCCGATTCACCGGTTTTAATCCTCATTTTGGAACCGCTCTTTGCCTCGGAGCGGTTTTTTTTATGGCTTTTTTCGGCTACGCCCCATCGATAGCCAAGCGCCGAGACTGTCGAGCTCACTGCAGCCGCGTCAGAACATGAAAACGTTTGAGCCAAAGGTTGACCCGGCGCCGCAGTCTCGGGGGGACCTCTTGCAGCACCTGGAGCAGTTCAGTCGCACCAAGTCGTTGCAGAAAGCGGGCATCCTCTGACCAGAGCGCTTCGGCCTCGCGAATCAACCAGGCCCAGGTGCGTACCGATTGCCATTGCTTGAGGCGCTGGCTGACCGGATCCCAGCCGGGTGCACTCGGAGAAGTCGGGCTGAACTTCATGCCATTGGATCAACTGTTTCCAGCATGTCTACCGGAACCCTTCAGGGCCTGAAAATCCATAAGGGCTTCCTGGATGGGTAGAAAAGTGTGCGATCAGGCCGACTGGGGCCAATTCGGGCTCTGGTCGCCCTCCGCCGGCAATACTTCGAAGGGCAGGAGCCCCCGTTCATCTTCCGTTAGTCGTTTGGACCAGGCTCCCTGGACCCCTTCATTCCAGCGGAAGCCAGCCTCTTTGGCCAAGTGTCGCTGGTCGTAGGGAAGGCGGGCTCGATAGAGCTTGCGCGGTAACAGGGCTTGTTGCAGCAGGGTTTCCAACTGCGCTTCCCGCTCAAACACCTGGGCGATGTAAATGCAATCGGTCAAAGCCCGATGGGCGGCCCAAACGGGCACCCCATAGGCCAGGGCCAGATCCCGCACCGATGGGGTGGCGCGCAGGTGGCGTTCCGCCGGCCAGCGAATATCTTCCATCGAGCACAGCCATGGCCGGTGCAAGGGCGGCAGCTCTTCGCGCCCAAACCACTGGCGATCGAAGGCGGCGTTGTGGGCCACCAGCACGTCGGCGGCGGCGGCCATCGCTTCCAGGCAGGCTAAGGATTGTTCTCGGGGTTGCTCCAGCCGCGTCACTGCCGCAGCGATGCCGTTGACCCGTTCGGCCGGGTTGCTGCTGCAGGGAAGCAGGAAGGACAACTGGCTGAGCACCGCCCGGCTGGGCACATGGAACAGCACAGCCCCCACTTCGATGCAGCGGCCCTTGGCTGGCGAGAGCCCCGTGGTCTCCGTATCGACAATCAACAGCCGCTCCGGGCAGGGGGGCAGGCCCTGGGGGGCCGGACTCGCGAAGGTGGGCAGGCTGATGGTCTGAGGCAGGGGGAGGCCAGGTGGCTCGGGCAAAGCATCGGTGCTGGAGGGGGCCTCGCTGCTGCTTGATCCCTCAATGCGACCTGATCCCTCGGTTGCCAAGGTCTTTTTGGCGGGGGTTTCGCTGGCCATCGCCCCTTTGGCGGGATTCTCCCTTCTGGCGACGGCATCCCTGGCGGCAAGGTTTTCGCGCTGGCTTTTCGGGGTTTTCGCTTGTGCAGCTCCCGACTCAGGTGGAGCGGAGCTCAGCACCACGCCAAGGAAATCACCTTGTTCCCAGAGGCTGGCAGGCTCGGGCATCGCCGCATCAAGACCTTCATTGCCATGATCTCAGGTCACGCAAGGGCACCCGGTGTCCCTGGCTGGGCTGCCTAGGCTGGCGTCAGCCAACCTTCCAGTCTCCATGGCACCTGCCCTCTCCGTTGGTGATCGCGCCCCCCTCGTGGCCCTACGGGATGCCGATGGGGTTGAACGCCGCAGCGACCAGTTGGCAGGCCAGGCCTTGGTGCTGTTCTTCTATCCCAAGGACGACACCCCGGGCTGCACGATGGAAGCCTGCGCTTTCCGTGATAGCTACGCCGATCTGCAGACCCTCGGCGCCGAGGTCTGGGGGGTCAGCGGCGACGACGCCGCCAGCCACCAGCGCTTTGCCGGCAAGCATCAATTGCCCTATCCGTTGTTGGTCGATACGGGCAACCAACTGCGGCGCGCTTACGGAGTGCCGGCGGTGCTTGGGTTGTTGCCCGGGCGGGTCACCTATGTGATTGATGGCCAGGGCGTTATTCGCCATGTCTTCAACAACCTTTTGGATGGACCGGCGCATCGCCGTGAAGCCATAGAGGCCCTGAAAGCTCTTGGGACCCCTGGAGCCAGCGGTGGTTGAGCCCCCCACCTGGCGCCAGCGGGGGGCCCTGTGGTGTCTTGATCCGTCCCCTGGGTCCGGTTTGGCCGGTGCGCCCCCTGCAAGGCGGTTGGAGTTCATCGGGGGCACCTACCTGGCCGCCACGCCCCATATCAGCTATCGACGACTGCTGGAGTCCTGTGTTCAGCGCGGCTGGGCGGTCCGCGCTTGGAGCTATGTCCCAGGCTTCGATCACCAGAGCCAGGCTAATGACGCATGGCGGCTGTTTCGCGCCGATCGACTGGCCGAGGCCCGGGCCGCCGCTGAGCCGGAATTGCGCACGCAGGTGCTGCGCCTGGGTCACAGCCTGGGCTGCAAGCTGCACCTGTTGGCGCCCGACGCCGGTCGCGGCGCGCGGGGGCTGGTGGCCCTGAGCTTCAACAATTTTTCGGCGTCTCGCTCGATCCCTCTGTTGAGTGAGATGGGTGAGCAATTTGGCTTCCGCAGCGAATTCAGCCCTTCACCTACTGAAACCCTGCGCCAGATTGCCAGCGGCTATCGCCAACCCCGCAACCTGCTGGTGCGGTTTCGCCGCGACGAGCTCGACCAGAGCCCCCGCCTTTTAGACACTTTGAGGCAACGCCAGGACGATGCCAGCGAATTGCTGGAGCTGCCCGGTGACCACCTCACCCCGGCCAGTGCCGGACTACGCAAGCAGTTTCTGGGCGATTGGGCCGATAATCCGGCTCGAGTGCGTCAGATCGATCGGTTGGCTGAGGCCATTGTGCGTTGGGGTGATCACAGTGCATCTAACAGTGATTGACGCCGCCCCCTTGGTGCAACACCCTGGGGCCGTTGCAATGAGAATTTCATGGCTGAGCTGATTGATTCCTTTACGAGCGCCTGGCAGAGGAGTTTTGACTTTGAAGGACGTTCGCGCCGGCCAGCCTACTGGTGGTTCACCCTGGCGAATTTCATCGTTAGCCTTGGCCTGATCTTATTCAGCCAGATCTCCAATATCTTTGGTTGGATCTACTCGCTTTATGCAATTGTTGTCCTGTTGCCAACTTTGTCTTTAAGCGTCCGCCGCTTGCGCGATGCCGGCAAGCACTGGGCCTGGATTTTCATCACCTTGCTCCCCTTGGCTGGCCCGATCTGGTTCATCTATCTGATGTGCCAGCCCACGGCCGGTATTTTGCCCCCCGGCCTCTCCTGACCCAGGACTTGGGCTTCAGATCCGCAACGCATCCAGCACCGACCGATCCTCAAGGGTGCTGGTGTCGCCACTCACCTCTTGGCCGGCGGCGATTGAGCGCAACAGGCGACGCATGATCTTGCCGCTGCGGGTTTTGGGCAAGGCATCGCTGAAACGAATCAGATCGGGCCTGGCGATGGGCCCGATCTCCTGACCAACGTGGTGGCGCAATTCGGCTTCGAGGGCGGCGTCGCCGCTACGGCCCCCCTCCAGGCTTACAAAGGCCACGATCGCTTCGCCTTTGAGTTCGTCGGGCCGGCCGACCACCGCCGCTTCGGTCACGGCGGGATGGCTGACCAGGGCTGATTCAATCTCCATCGTGCCCAGGCGATGGCCTGAGACGTTGATGACGTCATCCACCCGGCCCATCACCCAGAAATAGCCATCGGCATCTCGGCGGGCCCCGTCGCCAGCGAAATAGATGTATTCGCCGTTGATCGGTGGAATGTGCTCCCAGTAGCTCTTACGGAAACGTTCGTGGTCGCCATGGACGGTGCGCATCATGCCCGGCCAGGGGCGTCGTACCGCCAGGTAGCCGCCCTGGTCGACGCCGACGCTGCGGCCTTCCATGTCGACCACATCGGCGGCAATGCCCGGCAGGGGCAAGGTGCAGGAGCCTGGTTTGGTGGCGGTGGCCCCCGGTAGGGGGCTGATCATCACGCCGCCGGTCTCCGTTTGCCACCAGGTGTCTACGACGGGGCAGCGGTTGCCTCCAATCACATCGCGGTACCACATCCAGGCTTCGGGATTGATGGGCTCCCCTACCGTGCCCAGCAGCCGCAAGCTCGTTAGATCGGAGCGGTCCGGCACCTCACGGCCACCTTTCATGAAGGCGCGGATTGCCGTGGGCGCGGTGTAAAAGATTGTGCAACGGTGCTTTTCAATTACTTCCCAGAAGGCCCCTGGCTTGGAGGGCCGGGGAGCCCCTTCGTACATCACCGTCGTGGCACCGTTGGAGAGGGGGCCGTAAACGATGTAGCTGTGCCCCGTGATCCAGCCCACATCGGCCGTGCACCAGTGAACGTCGTCCTCACGGATATCGAAGATCCACTGGAAGGTGAGGTGGGCCCAGAGGTTGTAGCCCGCCGTGGTGTGGACCACCCCCTTGGGTTTGCCGGTGGAGCCGGAGGTGTAAAGCACGAACAGCCGGTCTTCGCTGGCCATGGGTTCGGCCGGGCATTCCGGGCTCTGGCCGTCCACCAAGTCATGCCACCACAGGTCTCGGCCCGCTTCCATCGGAGTTGGTTCGCCGATGCGGCGCACCACAAGCACATGTTCCACCGTCGGGCAGACGCCGCCGGCCAGGGCGTCATCCACTGCTGGTTTGAGGGCCACCGCCTTGTCTTTGCGGAAGCCGCCATCGGCGGTGATCACCGCCTTGGCGGCTCCGTCGATCAGGCGATCCCGCAGGGCTTCGGCCGAAAAGCCGCCGAACACGACCGAGTGGGGAGCACCGATGCGGGCGCAGGCCAGCATGGCGATGGCCGCCTCGGGCACCATCGGCATGTACAAAGCGACCAGATCTCCCTTGCCAATGCCCAGGCTGCGCAAGGCATTGGCGGCCTTGCAAACCTCGGCGTGCAACTGGAGGTAGGTGAAGCGCCGCTCGTCCCCAGGCTCCCCCTCCCAGATCAGGGCCAGCTTGTCGGCCCGGGGGCCTTCCAGGTGGCGATCGAGGCAGTTGTAGGAGAGATTGGTGGTGCCCCCCCCAAACCAGCGGGCCGAGGGAGGGTCACTCCAATCGAGCACTTTCTCAAAGGGGGTGAACCAGTGCAACTCCTGGCGGGCCAGGGCCCCCCAGAAGGCGTCCGGATCCGCCTCCGCTTCCGCCACCAGGGCTCTGTAGGCCTGTATTGAGCCGATGCGGGCCTGGGAGGCAAACTCGGCAGGGGGCTCGAAGCGACGCTCCTCTTGCAGCACCGATTCGATGCTGGCTGACGCGGCGGGAGCGACTGGGGTGGCGTCTGGGTTGGGGAGGGCCTCAGCCATGGATCACATTGCGCTGTGAAGCAGTCAAGCGCAGGGGCTGTCCCGATGAAACGATGGGGGTTGGCCCTTGCTCTTGATTCCATGCCCGCCTGGCTGGTGATCGCTGCCTGGATGGTGCTGGTGATCCTGGTTCTCACCCCCAGTCGCCGGGAATTTCGCTGGTTTCTGCAATTGCGCCGGCCCCGCTGGCTCACCTTCGAGCGCTGGATTCCGGCCATCTGGCTGGTGATCTACCTCTGTTTCTTTGCTTCGGCTATCCAGGCCTGGGCGGCCAGCGGCAGCGGCAAGCTTTTGGCCGCCTACCTGGTGCTGTTGGTGTTGGTGCAGAGCTACACCTGGGTCATTTGTCGCACCCGTCGCCTGCGCAACGGCACGTTGGTTGGCCTGGCAGGGTGGCTTTGGGGGATGGTTCTGGCCGCAGCCCTGCTGCCCATCAGCAGGCCGGCGGCACTTTTGTTGGTCCCTTATCTGCTCTGGAGCCCGGTGGGCACCTTCGTGACCTACCGCATGGAGCGACTCAACGATTAAATGCTGCGCTCTACTGCCACATATGCCGCCGCGCAGGCCAGGGACCATCAGGGGTGCTGATCGGCCCTTGGCAATCGCTGCTGGCGCGGTTAGGCATGAAGCAGCAACAGGAAGGGCCATGGAGGAGGAAGCACCCGTAACCCCACTGGCTGCCCCCAGCCTCGATGCTCAGGGAGTGCTTTCGTATGCGGGCACGGATGGTCGCCGCTACGTGGTGGGGCTTCCCCCCGAGATCGACGAGGCCCGCATGGAGCAGGTGATGACGACCCTGCGCGGCGGTGGGGATCTGTTCCTTCAGATTGAGGCGTTCTGCCACCGCTGGATTCAACAGGTCAGTGGTCCGGATCTAAATCATCATGACGCCCTGGTTTTATTGCTCACTACCTTGGAAACGGCCCTGGAAGACCGCTACCCAGAGGTGGAATAGGGCGCTTCGCCATCCAGCCGCCAACGACTTCAGGCTGGAACCATGAAGCGACCCGCCGCCTGCCTATTCGATCTAGATGGGCTGCTCCTGGATACCGAGCCCCATCACTCCAGGGCATGGAGCCAGGCTGCGGCCCGTTTTGGGCTCCAGCTGCCCCCCGGGCAGCTGCTGAGTCTGCGGGGTCGGCGCCGCAGTGACAACGTCGATCTGGTGCGCGCTTGGATCGCTGAGGCGGGCAAGGCTGTGCCCACCGCCGCCGAATTGTTGGCCGTGCAGCAACCAATCGCCCAGCGGCTGCTGCGGCGGGCTGCTCCCATGCCTGGCGCACGGGGATTGCTGGAGCGCCTTAGGGACATGAAAGTGGCCATGGCCCTGGTCACCAGCAGTGGCAGGGAAGCGGTCGAGCGTAAGTGTGCCCCCCACCCTTGGCTGGGAATCATCAGTGAACGGGTCTTAGGGGATGATCCTGAACTGTGCGTCGGCAAGCCGGCGCCGGATCCGTTTTTACTTGCGGCCCAGCGCCTGGGGGTCGCCCCTGGCGACTGCTGGGCTTTCGAAGATTCCCTAGCCGGGGCCCAATCGGCCCGGGCCGCTGGCTGTGTGGTCCATGTAGTGCCGGGCACCGAGCTGCCAGCGAACGTCCTCAGCGAATTGCGGGACTGCGCCGATCACCTGCTTGGCAGCCTGGCGGACCTGCGCCTGGATTGATGGCCTGTGGCAGCAGTCTCAGTACAACCGACTCAAGACGAAATCAGGCAGTGCCCTGAGGGCGCTGCGGGATTCCGAGGGCGGTAACCAACTGATCGCGGTCTGGGCCTGGCGGGCAAACCCTTCCGCCAATTGGCGCGAACGGGGAATGGCCTCACAATCGCGCACCAGGGAGAGGGCCTGCTCAAGGTCGCCTTCATCACAAAACTCGCGTTCGATCAGGCCGGCCAGGGCTGGCCGCTCTTCGAGGGCATAGAGCACCGGAGCTGTCAGGTAACCAGCGGCCAGGTCGCTGGCGGCCGGCTTGCCCAGTTCCTGGTCGCTGCCGGTGAAATCTAGGATGTCATCGACGACCTGGAAGGCCAGACCCAGTTGTCGGCCAAAGTGGTGCAGGCTGGCGAGCCGCTCGGATTCAAGACCGGAGAGCACCCCGCAGGCTCGGGCGCTGTTGGCCATCAAGGAGGCAGTCTTGCAATAGCTCTTATCTAGATAAGTTTCGAGGCTCTGGCCAGTGTCATAGCGAAACAGCCCTTGGCGGACTTCCCCTTCAGCCAGATCCATGATCACCCGTGAGAGGAGCTTCACCACTTCGAGATCGTCAAGGTTGGCAAGGTGCCAACTGGCCTGGGCGAAGAGAAAATCACCTGCCAACACGGCCACCCGATGATTGAAGCGGCTATGGACCGTGGCGACGCCACGACGAGTGGCGGCCTCATCGACCACATCGTCGTGGACCAGGGAGGCCGTATGGATCATTTCGGTGATCTCGGCCAGGCGCCTGTGCCGGGCACTCAGGGTGCCATCCAAGGAGATGGCTTTGGAGAGCAACAAGACAATGCCGGGGCGCAGTCGTTTGCCTCCAGCGGCAAAAAGATGTTCAGCCGCCGCCTGCAGGATGGGATGGCCGGCACCAATGAGACTGCGAAGTTCGGCCAGAAGAGTGTCCAGGTCGGACTCTACCGGCTGTAGCAGCTCTGCAACCGTGGTCACGACTCCTCCCAGACGTGAAGATCCTAGAAGGCTCGCACTGGTGACTGGAGGCTGACGCTGCGAACCAGGGGCTCCGATCCCAGCCAGTCGGTGGCGGCGAGGGCAAAATCCCGGGCCGAGCCGGTGACGCAGAAGCGGGTGCGTTCCATGGAAGTGGGGAGTGGTACCCCCTTGCTTTCCCGTTCCGAGGGATCCCCCAGGCTGGTTAGCAGGGGGCCGAGCCGTCGCGCCACGGCGGCGGCGGGATCCAGCAGTCGGACCCCCACCGGCACCAGTTCCTTGAGCATCGGGCGCAACATCGGGTAGTGGGTGCAACCCAACACAATCGCCTCCACCCGGGCAGCCAGCAGCGGTTCGATGTGGGCCCTGGCCGTAGCCCTCAATTCCGCTCCATCGCGGATGCCGGCCTCAATGGAGGGCACAAAATTGGGGCAGGCGATTTCGAGCACTTCGGCCTCGGGACGCACCGCCTGGATGGCCCGCCGGTAGGCACCGCTGGCCACGGTGGCGGGGGTCGCCAGCACCCCAACCCGGTCGGTGCGGATTTCGGCGGCCATGCTGTCGATCAGACCAAGCACAGGCACCCCGGCTTCAGCGACGGCCACATCGAAGGCCACGGCATTGGAGGTGTTGCAGGCCATGACCAGCACTCCCACCCCTTGGTGGCGCAGCCAATGGGCCACCTCCGCGGCGATCTCCCGCAGATCTGCACATGAGCGCTGGCCATAGGGCACCCGGGCAGTGTCGCCCAGATAGAGGCAGCGACTATGGGGATAAAGGGCGTGTACCTGGCGTAACACGGTCAGACCGCCGAGGCCGCTGTCGAACAGTCCGATGAGGAGGCTCAAGAGGAGTGTGTCAGGAAGGACAGGATGCCGGCGGCGAGGGCCTGCGCCAGCTGGCGACGGTAAGGCCGACTGGCCAACCGCGGTGCGTCGATCTCGCCCGTGACAAAGCCCATTTCGGTGAGGACCGAGGGCATCACTGTGCGGCGGATGACGAAAAAGCGCCCCGGACGAGCGCCCCGGTCGGGGGTGCCGGGGGAGATCGCCATCAGGCGTTGCTGCAACGCATCGGCCAGGCCGTAGGAGAGCCCACCTTCGTAATAGAACGTCTCGATCCCGTTCACATCGGGTCGATCCATGGTCAGGGCATTGGCGTGCAGGCTCACGAACAGATCGGCCTGGCTGCGGTTGGCTAGTTCCACCCGGGGTGGCAGGTCCACATCCACCTCCGAAGTGCGGGTAAGCAGCACCTGCACACCCCTGGATTGCAACAACCTGGCGGTTTGGAGGGCCACATCCAGCACCACGTCGGTTTCCCGAAGGCCCTGGATGCCAATGGCACCGGGGTCTGGGCCGCCATGGCCGGGATCGATCACCACCAGGTAGCGACCCCGTCTCAGACGGGGCAAGGGGGTGTTGGCCAGGTTGCTCTGGCCCCGGCCAAGAATCGGGCTAAGGCGGGGGGCCCGCAAGTTCTGACCTGCTTGGGCGGGCCACGCCCAGGCGGGGCTTTCCATCTGACCTTCCCCCAGGATGGGCAGGCTTCTGGGGGGAAACTGGCGCAGTTCCATGCGCCAGCGATCCCGGCTGGTGCCAACCAAGCGCAATTGGCGCGGATCGAGCCGCAGGCCCGGCCTGAACTCGAGCACCAGCCGGGTGGTGCCCTCGTCGGGCTGCCCTACCCGCACCTCCTGCAGCAGGCCCGCGCCGGTCAGGGAGCGACGCCGCAGCGGGGCGCCGGGCAGGTCGAACCAGATGCGCGGCCCTGCCCCCTGGCTGCCTTCTTCGTAGTAGGCCCGCACCGGCGTGCCAGGGGAGGTCCGCAGTTCGATGCCCCGATCCGGGCTGACGCGCCAGGCCGAGAGCGTGCTTCCTGCCAGGACAGGCGCGGGCCCAGCCGCGGCGGCGATCATGCAGCCGGCGACCCATAGGCCATGGAGGAGGCCCCGCGGCAATCGACCTGGGGGGGGGATGGCGCTTTGGCGGCCCGTTTTGATTGCTGTCTCAACGCCCATCTGGCGCTCAGAACAACGTCGGATGACGATGGCGCAGGCTGGGCATCTGTTGCCGGACCCGTTGACTGTGGCCTGTATCGATGGGCCCCATGGCGAGCCCTGGTGCCAGCCCCGCATCCGCCAGCACCGTTCCCCAGGGATCAATCACCAGGGCATGGCCATGGGTTTGGCGACGGCCGTAATGGAGGCCGGTCTGGGCAGGGGCGACCACATAGGCAGTGTTCTCGATGGCCCGTGCCTGGAGCAGCACCTGCCAATGGTCCTTGCCGGTGTAGGCGGTGAAGGCGGCGGGCACCAACAGCACCTGGGCCCCGGCGCCAGCCAGGTGGCGGTAAAGCTCCGGGAAGCGGACGTCGTAACAGATAGAGAGTCCGACCCGACAGAGGCCCGGCACATCCACCACGGGCGGCAGCTCCTGGCCCGGGCGCACGGTCGCCGATTCCCGATAAGTGGTGCCATCGGGGATGTCGACATCGAAGAGATGGATTTTGTCGTAGCGCGCCAGCAGCTGGCCTTCGGTGCCCACCAGTTCAGAGCGGTTATAAGTGGCGCCTTCACCTGCGGGCACCGGAAATCCTCCTCCCAGCAGGGTCACCTGGTAGCGACGGGCCATGGTCACCAGAAAGCGACTGCAGCGTTCGGCCAGGGTCGGAGCCAGTTCAAGTCGCGTTTGGTCGGCTCCCATGAAGGCGAAGTTTTCAGGCAGCCCCACCAGCTCGGCGCCCCGTCGGGAGGCGATCTCGATCTGCTCTTCCGCTGCGGCCAAATTGGCGTCGGGATCCGGGGTGCTGGTGAGTTGCAGGGCCGCCGCCAAAAAACTGCTCAACGTCTCTCAATCGCAGGCCTCGGGCAGACTTTAGGCGTCGTCCCAGGCCCTGGCCAGCTCCTTGCTGGACTCTTCTCTCTGTACCCTGGCGGCTCAGCTGGCCCGCAGAACTCCCGCTTCGGCCTGCATCGGCACAATTTCAAGGCTGTCGACCGCTGCGCAACAGGCGAAATCGGCGTCATGATCGCCTAGGCCGATAAGCCGCTGGCCGTGACTGGCGGTTCTGAGACAGCCTTCAGGGTCCTGGGCCCACTGCTGCCAAAGGGCCAGGGCAGCGACCATCTCGTCATTGCCGTAGCGAAGGTCCAGTTGGCCATCCTGGGCCAATTCCTGCAGGGCGGCGGCCAGGGCTCCTGCCGCCAGGCTGTCTTCCAACGAATAATCCCCCTCCCAGCCGCTGCCTACGATCCAGACTCGCTCGCTTTGGCGTTCGATCAGGCGCCTGGCCACAGCTCGCCGGTTGGGCAGGCAGGCGGTGAGCAGCAAAGGCACGTTGCCGACCGCCGCCAGGGACCGGGTGCCGTTGGTGGTGCTCATGAAAATGCGCTTGCCCCCCACAAGCTCCGGCGTGACCGCCAGGGGGGAGTTGCCCAAGTCGTAACCGCTGACGCGCTGGCCGCCCCGCTCTCCCGCCCGCAGGCACCGCTCCGGGGGCCAGGCGGCGGCGGCGGTTTCCAGTTGCTCAAGGTTGGCGAAGGCCTGGATGGCTTCAGCACCGTTGTGGAGTGACCAGGCGATGGTGGTGGTAGCCCGCAGCACGTCGATCACTACCGCCGCATCGGGTCCACCTTCGGCTGGGGCCAGCACAGGAGGCACCGCCTCCGAGGTATGGAAATAGTTGATTTGCATCGTCAACGCTCTGGGCATCTCGGGCTGATGCAGGCCAGTGTGTCAGCCCTGGTCCGGGGCGTTCAGAGGCAATGAATCTCCTGGATGGTCACGGCTTGCCATGCAGGGGGGACTGGAATCAATTTGGCTCTTATGCGGGCCATCGCGAGCTCCTGGAGGCTGGAGTTTCCTTGGTGATCGCCCAAGGTTTCGATTTGGGTCTTGCGGGTGGCTTCACGGGCCAGGATCCCATTGGCCTGAGCTGGAGGCATGTTCCAACGCAGCGTCAGATTTTGCTCCTGGCCCGCCTCGACATTTTTCATTTTGGCCGTGGCCAGCAAAGTTTGGCCTGTGGTGGGGTTCACCGTGGATGCGGAGACAGAGAGAATTTCGCAATCGTCACGAGTGAGGACCTTGACCGACAGGCAAGTCTGGTCTGATTTGCAGTTGGGACGATCCCAAAAGAACGAGCTGATTTGGGGTTTCCAGGCGGTTGATTGATTCCAGGCCCGATATTCCGCCGGGAGCCTGGTTTGGGCAGGGGAGTTGATGGTGGTGCTTGCCGCATCGGCTGCCAATTCGTGGCTCAACTGGGGCATGGTGACAAACGGGATCAGTCCCAAGCCAGCGAGGGCGGCTAGCTGGAGGGGAGGCCATTGGCTGAAGGATCGGCATAGGGACTGGACAAGCTTGGTACGCGGTTGATCAGGCGTAGTTGCCATCCAAAAATTCCCTCTTGAGAATTTCTTTAGAATGTGTTCATGGTATGAGGTTTTCAAGCCTTAAACCACCGCTAAAAATACTTGCCTCTCACGCTACCTACATATGTATCAAGGACAACATTGGTAAGCGTTTGACCATGTAGTGCCTATTTTTGTCTCCCTTGATACTGATTGTTTGGACTTGTTCTTTGCTGTGATTTCCTCGGGTCTTGGCCCCAAAGGCTGGTGCGATGCGCCACAGTGGCGTGGCACAGAGGGGCTTCAGCGTGCCTGGAGTGATGGCGCAACAGGGCCGCGATCTGCGGGGCTTTCTGCAGTTGCTCGAACGACGCGGCCAATTGCGAAGAATTACATCGCCGGTTGATCCAGATCTTGAACTGGCTGCGATCGCTGATCGGGTTCTGGCCCTGGG
Source organism: Cyanobium sp. (assembly GCA_040399485.1). GTDB lineage: Bacteria > Cyanobacteriota > Cyanobacteriia > PCC-6307 > Cyanobiaceae > Cyanobium. The sequence continues at coordinate 12,844 of JBBASD010000057.1, forward strand.
CGGACCGGCCCTGATCTTTGAGAACGTCCGTGGCTCATCCATGCCGGTGGCCGTCAACCTGCTCGGCACCGTGGAGCGGGTGCTCTGGTCGATGGGTATGGAGCGACCGCAAGAACTAGAGGCCCTCGGCGAGCGCCTGGCCTTGCTCCAGCAACCCCGCCCCCCCAAGGGCCTGGCCGATCTGAAGCGCTATGGCGGTCTGCTTTGGGACCTGGCCCGGGCTCGGCCGGACCGGGATTTGACGCCGCCCTGCCGCCAGGTGGTGCTGCAAGGCGACCAGGTCAACCTGCACAACCTGCCCCTGCTGCGGCCGTGGCCGGGGGATGCCGGCGGCGTTATCACCCTGGGCCTGGTGATCACCAAGGATCCCGAAACCGGCACCCCCAACGTGGGTGTCTATCGCCTGCAACGTCAGTCCATCAACACCATGACAGTGCATTGGCTGAGCGTGCGGGGGGGAGCGCGCCACCTGCGCAAGGCGGCGGCCCTGGGCAAGCCCCTGGAAATCGCCATCGCCCTTGGGGTCCATCCCCTGTTGCTGATGGCCGCCGCCACGCCGATTCCGGTGCAGTTGAGTGAATGGCTGTTTGCGGGCCTGTATGGCGGCGAGGGGGTGCGGCTGGCCCGTTGCAAAACCCTGGACCTGGAGGTGCCCTCCCATAGCGAATTGGTGCTGGAAGGCACCATCAATCCGGGGGAGGAGTTGCCGGATGGCCCTTTCGGCGACCATATGGGTTTTTACGGCGGTGTTGAGGCCTCCCCCCTGGTGCGCTTTCACTGCGTGACCCACCGCCGGGACCCGATCCTG
>JBBASD010000058.1:0-13607 GCA_040399485.1 Cyanobium sp.
GGCCAAGGTGGGGCAGGGCCAGCAGGGGATCCAGAAGCGGAGGCCTGGGGTCCTGATCGAGACTGTCCAGGGGGACGGCCTGGGCGAGGCTGAAGCCCAGGGCTTCGCTGCGGCGAAGCTGGGCCAGGGCTCCACCGCAGCCCAGATGTTCGCCCACATCTCTGGCCAGGGCGCGAATGTAAGTGCCGGCGGAACAGCGGACGCGCAGGGAGATCTGACCCAGGGCCGGATTCCAGTTGAGGAGGCTGAGTTCGTGCACAGTGACAGTTCTGGCCTCCAGGTGCACCAGTTCTCCCCGTCGTGCCAGGGCATAGGCCCTTTCGCCATTGACATGAACCGCAGAAACCCGTGGAGGGCATTGCAAATGGGTTCCCCTGAAGAGGTCGAGCAGGTTTTCAAGCCGCTCAAGCGTCAGTACAGGAACCGGGGCCCTTTGCAACACTTCGCCTTCGAGGTCATCGCTACTGGTTCGCAGCCCCAACTGGATCGTTCCTTCGTAGGCCTTGAGTCCAGGGAGGTAGGGCAGAAGGCGGGTGGCGGCCCCCAGGGCAATGGGAAGTACCCCACTGACCGCAGGGTCGAGGGTGCCCCCATGACCAACCTTCTTGAGACCAAAAGCCCTGCGTACCTGGTTCACACAGGTATGGGAGGTGGGTCCGCAGGGCTTGTCAAGGACCAGAAATCCGCAGGGGAGAGCGGCCAGCTCAGGCAGCAGCGATGTTGATGCGCTTGCGGTTGCGCAGCCCTCGTTTGATCGATTCGAAGTTGACAACTCCGTCCACAAGGGCGTACAGGGTGTCGTCAGAACCGCGGCCGACATTGACACCAGGCATGACGGCCGTGCCACGTTGGCGGATCAGAATCGAACCGGCACTGACTGACTCGCCGCCATAGGCCTTGACTCCCAAACGTTTCGAGTTGGAGTCGCGGCCGTTGCGAGTTGAGCCTGTGCCTTTCTTATGGGCCATGGGAGGGGCAGCAAAGGGGTGGTGAGAAGGGGTTTAGCCTAAGAAATAGGGAGTTGGGAGCTTCAGGCGACTGGTTTGCCAGCCACAGTTATGGATTGGACCATCACCCGGGTGAGTTCCTGGCGATGACCGTTCTTGCGGCGGGTTTTCTTCTTGGGACGCATCTTGTAAACGAGAATTTTTGGACCGCGGCGGTGGGCCAAAACCTTCAGTTCCACCTGGGCCTGATCCACGTAGGGACGGCCCAGGGTGGTCCCATTGGCATCCTTCACCAACAGGACGGTGTCAAGGGTCACGGTGCTGTCGACGTCCGCATCAAGACGGTCCAGGTCAAGGTACCGATTGGGCTGCAGCCAGAACTGCTGGCCGGAGGCCTCGACGATGGCGTAGGCGGTGCCTGGAGATGGAGCGGAATCGGTCATGGGGCAGGCGGGGCGCGGCCAGGCTGGAGGTCAACCCTGGCAGGATGCCGCCATTGGGCCTGGGCTCACGAGTTTGGAAAGACAATCACAGATCCTCGCTTTTGGGGTCTCTGTTCGTCAAGATATCCATGGTCTGGACCCGTGCCCCCTGCCACGCTTGATGCCCGAGCCCCTGCTCACCATCGCTTCCTTGCTGAGAGAACCTCGGCTTGCGGAGGCCTGTGCTCAGTGGCTTCAAGGTGGGCGCTATCAGTTGGTCTCCCTCGGTTCCGGTGAAAATCCTGTTGAGGTGCTGGACCAACGGCGGGAGGATTTCGATGCGGTTCTGCTGGAACAGGGCGTGCTTGCTGCCGATGTGTTTCGCGATTTAGGGGAGAAGGGGTTGTTTCTGCCCGCCGTGGTCATCGGTGAGGTGACGGGTCGGCAGGAGTATCACGACGCCGAAGTTCATCTGCCTGCCGACCAGTTGGCGCAGTTGAGTTACTCTTTTGATGCGGCTGTTTCCCGGTTCCTGCGGAGGGGCCTTTCTAATGGCGGCAGCCAGGGGGTCGGTAATGGTAAAGAAGCGATCGATCGTTGGAAATTGGCCAATCGGCTGGATGGTCGTCTGGGCTATTTGGGTGTCTATTACAAGCGTGATCCCTCTCGCTTCCTTCGTAATCTCGGTGAGAGCGAGCGTACAGACCTACTTGATTCCCTTCAACTCACCTACAGGGATTTGCTTATAAGTTATTTTCAGGATCCTGCCGCTGCTAACCGGGCCCTTGAAAGTTTTGTCTATACCGCTTTTTTTAGTGACTTGCCGATCACCTATACGGTTGAAATTCACATGAAGCTGATCGACGAGTATGATAAGCAAATCAAGCTAGAGGGACACAAAACCGATTTTCTCCAGGATTACCGCCTTGCACTTCTCGATGTGATGGCCCATCTTTGTGAGATGTACCGTCGCTCCGTTCCTCCAGATGCCCCCTTGGGCCTGGCCGCCGTCAAGGGGGGGCCTCCTAAGTCAGCTATCTCCTTCGCCATGGACCAATCCTAAAAATGTCACCACGCAAGACCTACATCCTGAAGCTTTACGTGGCAGGAAACACCCCCAATTCGATGCGTGCCCTAAAAACATTGCGAAATATTCTTGAGACTGAATTTCGAGGAGTTTATGCTCTCAAAGTAATTGATGTCCTGAAGAATCCCCAGCTTGCTGAAGAAGACAAAATTTTGGCGACACCCACCCTCGCCAAGATCCTGCCGCCTCCGGTTCGCCGCATTATCGGAGACCTATCCGATCGAGAAAGGGTTCTGATTGGTCTTGATCTGCTTTTTGAGGAACTCAACGACGAGTCCTATGACGCCGAGGATGGGCTGTTTGATGGCCCTGAATCGGAGAGTTGATTGAGTAAACTTACTTAAACGTCGTCTAATTCTTAGTTAAACCTCTCTTTCTCGTTTCATGCAGGACCCCAATCTATCCAACAACACCCCTGGCCCAGCCCTGATGCAGGTCCAGAAGCTGCCGACGGGGATGGAGGGTTTCGATGACATCCTTCATGGAGGTTTACCGATTGGACGCTCTACTTTGATTAGCGGGACTTCCGGTACTGGTAAAACTGTATTCTCATTGAATTTTTTACATAATGGTATACGGGATTTCAATGAGCCTGGGATTTTTGTTACCTTTGAAGAGTCACCTCTCGATATTCTGCGAAACGCGGCTAGTTTTGGGTGGAATCTGCGTGAAATGGTTGAGCAGGATAAGCTGTTTATACTTGATGCTTCACCCGATCCGGAGGGACAGGATGTTGCAGGCAGTTTTGATCTTTCAGGCTTAATTGAACGTATCAATTATGCAATTCGTAAGTATAAAGCTCGTCGCGTGGCCATTGATTCAATTACAGCTGTTTTTCAGCAATACGATGCTGTCTCTGTCGTGCGTCGGGAGATATTCCGGCTGATCGCCCGTCTTAAGGAGATTGGTGTAACCACCTTGATGACGACGGAACGCATTGACGAATATGGTCCAATTGCCCGTTACGGGGTCGAAGAATTTGTCAGCGATAATGTTGTTATTCTTCGTAATGTATTAGAGGGAGAACGTCGTCGCCGTACGGTTGAGATTCTCAAGCTTCGAGGCACGACCCATATGAAAGGTGAATTTCCTTTCACGATGGGAGCCCATGGTGTCAGCATCTTTCCCTTGGGAGCCATGCGACTCACGCAGCGATCTTCCAATGTGAGGCTTAGTTCGGGAGTGCCGCGTCTCGATGAAATGTGTGGCGGTGGTTTCTTCAAAGATTCGATCATTCTGGCCACAGGTGCAACGGGAACAGGCAAGACTCTTTTGGTGAGTAAGTTCATCGAAGATGCTTGCCGCAGTAAGGAAAGGGCGATTTTGTTCGCCTATGAAGAATCGAGAGCTCAGTTGCTGCGCAATGCCACGAGCTGGGGCATAGACTTTGAACAATTGGAACAGGATGGCCTGTTGAAAATTATCTGCGCCTATCCAGAATCCACGGGTTTAGAAGATCATCTGCAAATTATTAAAACTGAAATTAGTGAATTTAAACCATCACGAATGGCCATCGATTCACTTTCGGCCTTGGCCCGTGGCGTTAGCCATAATGCCTTTCGACAATTTGTAATTGGGGTTACTGGCTATGCTAAGCAGGAAGAGATTGCCGGATTCTTTACGAATACATCAGAGGAGTTTATGGGTAGTCACTCTATCACCGACTCTCATATATCTACTATTACCGACACTATCTTGCTGCTTCAGTATGTTGAAATTCGTGGTGAGATGGCCCGGGCGCTTAATGTATTTAAAATGCGAGGCTCTTGGCACGATAAGGGAATACGCGAATTTGTGATTACAGGTAACGGACCCGAAATTAAAGATTCATTCTCTAATTTTGAGCGTATTATCAGTGGTGTGCCCCATCGAATTACCACGGATGAACGGGCTGATCTTGGACGGATTGCCCGTGGGGTGGCTAGCGAAGAATTCTAGTTAGATTATTGTAGAAATATTGGCAAGCCAAACACATTTTTTTTTAGCGTCATTGTTGCCCTAAGGCCTCCGAGATCACTTTGATCCAACTTCAGCTGGCCTGCGTGATCGTGGCAGAATTTTTCGACGATCTTCAAGCCCAGTCCTTGGTGAAGATTTCTGGCTCTGTCCTTGGCATGGGTTTGGTAGGGCATGTTGGGAATTGTCGGCGATGATAAACCTAGGCCGTGATCAGTAACTTGAATGGACAAAGTATTATTTTTTCGCCAAGCTTGGATGCGTACAGGAGGACGGCCGTGGTCCAAGGCATTGTCAATTAAATTTCGTAGGGATCGCTCCATTCCAGTGGAATCAATCTGCACAAGTAGTCGCGGCACGTTGACCGTTATCGAAGCTGCTGAGTAGCTGGCTATCACCCGAAGACAAAGATCGTCAAGGGCTACTTGTTCAGATTTCAGACTTGTCTGATCTTTTTCGGCTAGTAAAGCCAATTGCTCGGTGATCTTGCGTAGTTGCTCAAGATCACTGCTCAGAGCTTGTATCGCTTGCCTTGGCTTGCCCTGAATCTGCATTTCAAGCGATTCGATCTGGAGTCCCATCCGGGTTTGGGGACCGGAGATGTCATGGATCAGTCCGCGTAGCAGGATACGTCTGCTATCGGCAGAGCTATTTATTCCCTCCATGAGTCGATTGATGCGTACACTCATCAAGTGCAGCGGTGCGATTCCTTTTTCCGGGATCAGTGACAGGGGCGGAATCACGGTCTCCGGCAGTCCATTGAGCACATCCATGAAGGGTATCTCAACACGGCTTTTCAAGAACAAGATGATACCGATGAGAATTCCACCGGCTGTGGTAAACGAACGCAGCAGAGGCAGATACCAAACACTGCTGCCGCCGAGGCGTGCTGGGCGATATAGCCATACTGGTGGATCATATTTGGTGGTTAATTCGATCCAGAAACCGCCCCAGGGATCTTCAAGGGGAGGTCGATCAGGCTGGATAAGGCGGTCCAATCCATAGGTGTTTTTGAGATCATCTGTTAGTAATTTCCCGAAGCGACTTTGATAGCTTGGGTTGCCTTCAGGTCCCTGTTTAGATTGCTTGACAATTATACCAGTAGGAAGACGATCTGGGGGAACTGTTTTTAGCACTTCTTCCATTAACTTGACACTGATGCTTATTCGCAAGCTGCTTTCTGCTACGACTTGAGGTTCTAAAATGGTGCGCATTAGTATCATCAAAAAAGTAAAACTAATGCCGCAGCCTAGGCAGCAAAAGCTGAACAAATCCAGCCAGTCTCGACCATTCAGATGGACTGCTGTCTGCTTTGCTCCCACGACCTATGTTCCTTCTGCAAGGACAGAGGCATCCAGCCGGTAACCCTCACCCCTTAGGGGACGGATCAGATCTTCTGCGCCGGTGAGTTCCCGCAGGATTCGTCGCAGCCGGGAGATACGTACATCAAAGGTTCGGCTTCGCTCCGGATCCACCAGACTGCCAGTTAACTGGGCCAGGGATTGGCGGGAGATCACGATTTCAGGTTGCTGGCAAAAGGCCAGCAGGAGTGCGGTTTCGCCTCGACTCAATCGAATCACATCTCCCCGATTTGCTTCGAGCCGTTGTAGGCCGGGTTCGAATCGGAGATTGGCAAAACGTAGAACAGTGGCTGGGGGCGATAGGGGCGTAACCAGAGGTTGCTTATCTATCAAATTTTGAATTCGCAGTTGCAATTCCCTAAAGAGAAATGGCTTGCTGATGTAATCGTCCGCTCCCGATTCTAGGCCTAGCACCCGATCGCTTGGGGCCGCCATTGCCGAGATCATCAGCACCGGAAACTGATGGTTACGATTGCGCAGGCTCGCTAAAATATCAGTACCACATTTTTCAGGCAGCATTTGATCGAGCAGAAGGAGATCCGGAGATCTTTCGGCCAAGGCGGCATCCAGGCTGCGGGGGTGGTGAAATGCTTGCAGATGCCAATGCTGTCGCTGGCATTGTTCGGCGATCAGCTTACAAAGTGCGATGTCATCCTCAAGAATCCAGAGATCTAGGGGGTCGGCCATGGAACCCGTGGCATGGGGGAATGGGGTCAAAGCTGACCTTCCCCAGGGACCCCAAATTAACCCTGGGCTTTGTTTCTATGGGATCTGGCCAGGCAAGATGGCCTGATCCGCTCCCCCTGTCGTCGATGCTGTCGGCCCCCCCCCCAGCCCCGCGGTCCCCTGGGGCCGGTCGCCCCCGGACTGAAGGATCTAAAGGACCTTGGTGGCGTTGGTTGGTGCTCGGGCTTTGCTTCAGCCTTGGCTATGGCTTGACCCAGCGCCTGGGCCGGATGGGGTCATCTTCGGCGGCGAAGGGCGAGGTCCCCTCTTTTGCGGCTCAGGAATCACCTGGCACCCGATTGGCGGAGTTGCAAAAGCGTTTTGGAGCCGAGGGGCAATCCCTGCTTGGTGATCTTGACCGTCTGGTGGAGGAGCGGCGCCAGGAGGGCCAACGCCAGGAGAAGGAGAGCCGTAAGGCCACCGAGGAACAGCTGAGCCAGCAGCGTCAGGATGCTGCCCAGAGGCAGGCAGACCGCATCCGTCTGGAGGCCATCAACCAAGGTCCTGATCCAGCGGCCCCGAACCCCGAGCCAATCTTGCTGCCCCCCCCGACCCCTGCCCCAGCGCAGACCCCTGACCCCTCCTCGGCTCCTGTTCCGGTGGAAACCACCTCTCCAGGGGCCGCCGCCAACCCGCCCTGATCTGCCACAGTCGGCAAACGCTCAATCCGTGGACATGACCGCCCCCCAATCCCTCCTCCAGGCGGCCTTCAACCGTCTCAGTGCCAGGCTGGGCCATCGCCTGCTCGATTCGGCGGCCCAGCTGGCCGAACTGGCTCAGCAGGCACCGGGACAGTTTCAGCAGGAATGGTCGGTTTTCTGGGAGGAGGTGGAGCTGGAGGCCCAGCGCCTGGAGCGAGGAGGCCCCTTTGCGAGCAGCAACAAGAATGATCCAGGGGCCTCAGGCTCAGGTTCCCCATGGACCTCCGCAGGCCCCAAAGACCCGCCGCCTTCCTCCTCTGACCCCCAAGATCTCATTGACGCTCTGCGGGCTCGGGTGGCGCACCTCACCCAACGGCTTGAACAGGATCCTGGTCGTTCCTGATGCCGGCGCCTTCGCCCCCCCGATGGCCGCGCTGGCACCTGGGTCGCCCCCTGCGCATCTGGCGTCTGGCCCTGAGCCTGGTGGCTCGCCTGTGGTGGGATGGCCGCCGCTGGACCTATCCGGGGGGCATGACCGTTGCCAGACGTCTGGGGCGCCAGCGACGGCTGGCCCATTGGTTGACGGAGCAGTTTCTGGAGCTTGGATCAGCCTTCATCAAGTTGGGCCAGTTGCTTTCGGCTCGGCCCGACGTGTTGCCCGCCGATGTGGTTGAGGAACTAGCGCGGCTTCAGGACAATGTGCCGGCTTTTCCCTTTGCCGTGGTCGAAGCAATCATTCAGGAGGAGTTGGCGGAACGCTGCGTTGAGATCACCGACCTGGAGAGCACACCGCTGGGATCGGCCAGCCTGGCCCAGGTGCATCGGGCCAGCCTGCGCAGTGGACGCCAGGTTGTTCTCAAGGTGCAGCGACCCGGTCTGGAGCGTCTGTTTCGGCTCGATCTGGAGGTGTTGCAGCAGGTGGCGGCAGTGGTGGTCTGGGCCCAGCGGTATTTCCGCTGGGGCGGGGCCAGTGACTGGGTCGCGATGGCACGGGAATGCCGGCGTGTGCTGCTGCGCGAGCTTGATTTCCGTCTGGAGGCCGAACATGCCGCTCGCTTTCGCCAACAATTTTTGGAGGATCCAGGGATTCGCATTCCCGCCGTTGTCTGGGAGCTGAGTTCGCGGCGGGTGCTCTGCCTCGATTATGTTCCCGGCATCAAGATCACCGATCGTTCGGCCCTTCTGCAGGCGGGTCTTGACCCCATCGCGATTGCCGAGAAAGGTGCCGCCAGCTATCTGCAGCAGCTCGTGCGTTTCGGTTTTTTCCATGCCGATCCCCATCCCGGCAATTTGGCGGTGGCCGCCGACGGGGCGCTCATCTATTACGACTTCGGCATGATGGGTCAGATCTCCGAACGCCTGCGTTTGCGCCTCGGTCGTATGGTAACGGCGGCCGTATCTAGGGATGCGGTGTCTCTGGTGGAGGAATTGCAGCAAGCGGGGGTGCTAGAGCGGGGCATTGATCAGGGACCCGTGCGTCGCATGGTGCGCCTGATGCTCCAGGAGGCCCTTACCCCCCCCTTCAGTGCTGACCTGATTAGTCGCCTTTCCGGCGACCTTTATGACCTGGTTTATGGACAGCCGTTTCGGTTGCCAGCCGACCTGATTTTTGTGATGCGGGCCCTTTCCACTTTTGAGGGTGTCGGCAAAAGCCTCGATCCGGGCTTTAATCTCGTGGCGATTGCCCGACCGTACCTGCTGCCCCTCATGACTTCCAGCGGCAACGGCCCCAGCGAACTCCTCAATGAGATCACCCGACAGGCTGCGGATGTGGGCACCCGGGCCCTGGGCATTCCGCGGCGGCTCGATGAAAGTCTTTCCCGAATCGAGCAGGGCGATCTCCAGGTGCAGATCCGCGCCGGTGAAACCGATCGCCTGCTGCGTCGCCTGGCCCTGACCCAACAGATCAGTGGCCAAGCTTTTTTGCTGGGGGGACTGGCCGTGGCGACGGCCTTGATGGTGGCCAGTCAACGGCCCCTCTATGGAGCGGTGCCGGCAGCCCTGGCCCTGCCGGTGGGATGGGGCTGGCTGAAATTACAGGCGCGCCTCAAGCGGGAAGGGCGCCTTGACCATCTCCATGGCGGTTAAGCCTCCCTGCTAAATGAAGGGAGGCAGCAAGCCTTAAAAGGGCTTAGGGGCACTTTCAATACTTAGGGGCACTTTCAATCGATTGTCAGGCGATAGGAGGCTGGGCGAGCGGCAGGGGCTTGGCTGCCGCATCGGGTTCGATCTTGGCGTCAGGGGTGAGACGATCGACCAGTTCGGGAAGCTTGGCAGCGATGTAATCCGAGGCTTGTTTGGTATCAACTCCTAGCTTGACAGCTAGGTCGTGGATCGGTCCGCTGCCCAGAATCTTGTCAATTTGATCGGGGTTGATCAAGGAATTTTCTCCCGTACCTACCCAGCTGGCGAACATTTCGCTGGCCCCGCCGTTCTGAAACTTTTGGGCCAGCCCGGTCAGGCCGCCGTTGGTTTTGAAGAAATCGTTGAGGGCCTGAGCCTTGTCGCCGGCGACGGAATTCACCACACCACTGATCAGGTCATCAATTAGGGCCATGAAATCGGCAGCACTGCTGCGTAGTAACAACATGGTAAGCATATCGGCAATTGGCTCCCTGAGGGGTAAGCTGATAGCACTTGATCAAAGTTTGGCAAGAATGTCTTGGGCCGTGCGAAAGGCCAGAGCCAGGGCCGTATAGCTGGGGTTGGATGAGCTGCCAGTAGGCAGAACGGATGTGCCAGCTATATATAAATTTCCAATTCCATGGATGCGTCCCCAGGGGTCGACGACGCCATCTTTTGCAGAGTTAGACATGCGTGTTGCTCCCATGTGATGGTAGAGGCTGTAGGCTCTTTCTTTCCAGTTTGCTGTAGGATCCGTAAGATATGGGCTCAGATTGACCTGGGCGATTCCCTTTGATTCCAGGGTAGTTTTTAAGGCTTGACCATAGTAATGCAGGGCGGTTAGACTGCGATCGCTAACACGCCATTCCACAATCGGACGGGCCATATCATAATTATCAAGCGCTTCCCCAAGCCTGATGCGGCTATTGTAAAGAGGTTCACTTTCGGCATTCGCCATAAGAAAGTATCGCGCTCTGCGGGGGATGGCAATGCGATGTTCGAAGAAGTGGGTTGATAGTACTCCCAGTGCTTCGGGAGCGGACCTGATCACTTGCTTGAGATCTCTTGATAGGGCTTGCCAAGATCTGGAATCTGGTCTGCTACCGCGCAGCGCATGGTAAAGGCGACGTATGGAGTGCAAGGGGGTATCCGCTTCACTCTGGACATCAAGATTGCCGGTAACATTAAGAAGATTATCCTGCACTTGACTGTCTTGACTCAGCTGAATTTTTGGAACATATTTTTGATTGCCAGGGGTAAAACTTGCAAAGAGATGTTGAAATGCTGGCCAGTCAAGTGGTTCAAGTCGTGCAGCAAAGAAACCTAGATGATCTTGATAATAGCGACCCACCAGGTCTTGTTGATTGCCAATACCTTGCTTGCCATTGTGCCAGGAGGCCAGCAGAATCCGGGGATTTTCAATGCCCCCGCCACAAAGCACGACCCATTCGCTTTTGATCTCGGACTCCTTGCCATGGCGATTGCGGATGCGAACTCCAGTGGAGCGGAGGCCACTGCTGTCTAGATTGACGCTAGCCACTTTGGCATTTAAAAGACAAGTTACTTGGCTTGAAGTGGTAACTCTTTGTTGATAAAGAGAGGCTAGATAGGGATGGGGACTGTACTTGGATATGTTTAGTTCCAGGGGAGAATTTTTGCCAAAGCCACTAGTAATCTGAGAATTTTTCCATAAATCACTCTGAAATGAAATAGGGCTAAGCCCCAGAAATTTGTCGGCAAGTGGATAGAAATGATTCAGTTCTTCCCAGCTGATTGGCCAGCCTCCCGCCGGATCGATGCCAGGCCTGGAGGCGAGATCCAAGGCGCTGAAAGGCAGGGCCTGCCCCCCCCAACGCCGGCTTGATCCGCCAAAGCCTCTGGCCCTGCCTCCGGCTACCCCAGAGGCGACATCGCCGGCGTTGAATTCTGCTGGCACCGCGGAGTCATTCTGGGTATCGGCCAGACCCCCCTCTTCCACCAGCAGAATGCGACGCTTGCTGTGGGCGAGCAAATGGCTGGCGATGGCCAGGCCAATCACTCCACTACCGACGATGCAGATGTCGCATTGATACTCAATGGCATTGGCCGAATCGGCAAAATCGATGAACATCGCTCAGGAGCCGCCGGCAGGTTGTTGCTGCTCGCGCAGCAGGGTTTCAACAGCGCTTCGGCGGGCCTCAAGCCTTTTGAGCAGGGCCGCATTGCTGCGGATGTGTCGGGCGTGGCGGCTGGAAAACACCACGCATCCAGATGCATTTTTGATTAGGGCCCCACTAAGCAGCAGTTCACTCAATAAATTAGGCTGGTCTGGATCCTGGTCGGTGAGCTCGGCCCACCGCTGCTTGATGACCCCCATCGCCCTGGGATCGGCAGCCAAGGAAAGGCGTAGTGAGCTGTGGGTAAACAGAGGTGGTTGGACCCGCTGGGCAAACCAATCAGTATCGCGATCTGCCCAGCTGTCCGGAATCTGGACCACCCAAGGCACCGTCGCATACTTCTCGAGGATGCAACGGCTTTGCCAGCGACCACTGCCGATGCCGTAGTGGCGAATTTTGCCTTCCTGGACCCATCTTTCTAGACATTCCAGAATGACTGGTTGCAAGTAATGTACATGGCATTCGTGCAGTAAATAATAATCAATATGATCGGTTTTGAGTCGACGAAGGCTTTTCTCAAGTTGCTCGCTGATGGTTTGAGGTGTGTAGGGAACTGGTGGCATGGTGGTTTCTTCCACAGACCAGTTACTTGGGGGGCTGCCGGCCTTGGCGCCAACCAAGCTCGCCGCCGAAGGGGTGGGGGGATTTGGCTGCCTGCGGGGTATCACCCGTTTCCAATAAGCCAACAGTTTATCCTTCGACATTATTCTTCTGTTCACTACCCTGGCGATGGGTAGCAGGGGGCGCAGCAACGCCGGATAGGTATTGGGAACCAGGCCGAATTTGGTAGTGATCGTCAGGGCTTCCCGCCGGGAGCGGGCAAAGCTGCCAATTAGCTCTTCCGCTTGCCCTTGTCCATAAAGAGGAGCGGTATCAAAGTGGCTGATGCCCTCTTCAAAAGCCACCTCCAGCAGTCTCAGCCGGCCGGTTGTGGTGAGCGCTGAGCCCATGATGCCGGACGTGCCGAAACCGAATCTGGAGGGCGTTTGAAACGACACGACTGGATTCAGGCCTTGCCGCGGGGGCCCCGGTCATCACTGCCGGCATAGATGGCCTGGGTTCCCAGGTCGTCTTCGATTCGCAGGAGTTGGTTGTACTTGGCCACCCGGTCACTGCGGCTGAGCGAGCCGGTCTTGATCTGGCCGGCCCTGGTGGCCACCGCCAGGTCGGCAATTGTCACGTCTTCGGTTTCGCCGCTGCGGTGGCTGATGACACTGGTGTACCCGGCTCGCCCGGCAAGATCGATTGCCTGCAGCGTTTCGGTTAATGATCCAATTTGATTCACCTTGATCAGGATCGAATTGGCCACGCCCCGCTCTATGCCCTGCCGCAGCCGGGCCGTATTGGTCACGAACAGATCGTCACCCACCAATTGCACCGTCCGACCGAGTTTTTCGGTGAGTAGGGCCCAACCTTCCCAATCATCTTCCGCAACCCCGTCTTCGATCGAAACTATCGGGAAGCGACTCACCAGGTTGGCCAATTGGTCGACCATTTCAGCGCTGCTGTATTGGCCTCCCCCGAATGCATAAAGTCCGTCTTTGAAAAACTCAGTACTGGCCACATCCAGGGCTAGGGAGATCTGATCGCCGGGGCGGTAGCCGGCTTTTTCGATGGCCTGGACCAGCAGGTCACCGGCGGCGGCGTTATCGGCCAGATCCGGGGCGAAGCCCCCTTCGTCGCCCACGGCCGTGGATAGCCCTTGGTCCTTGAGCAGTCCTTTGAGGGTGTGGAACACCTCGGCGCCCCAGCGCAGGGCTTCCCGGAAACTGTTGGCGCCGTGGGGCACCAACATGAATTCCTGGAAATCCATGTTGTTGGAGGCGTGGGCCCCGCCGTTGATGACGTTCATCAGGGGGACGGGCAGGAGATTGGCCATCGGTCCGCCCAGGTAGCGGTAAAGAGGTAATCCAAGGCCCCTGGCGGCGGCTTGGGCGTTGGCCAGGCTCACGGCCAGGATTGCGTTGGCGCCGAGGGCCGATTTGTTATCGCTGCCATCCAATTCGCCCATGGCCGCATCCACGGCTCCCTGATCTAGAGCAGAAAGTCCACAGAGGGCAGGGGCGATGCGCTCCTCAATGTTTTCGACGGCTTGGCTGACTCCCTTGCCAAAGTAGCGGCGCGCATCGCCATCGCGCAGTTCGTGGGCCTCATGGGCGCCGGTGCTGGCGCCACTGGGCACAATCG
>JBBASD010000059.1:0-13598 GCA_040399485.1 Cyanobium sp.
GCCGTGGCCCTAGTCGCCCTCCAGGCCCAAAACAAGGCCTTGGCGCAGCAAGCCGGCGATGGCGCTGCCGATGCCAGCGCCGCCCGGGCTTCGGCCCTGGAGGCCCTGCAAGCCTTCACCAACGCCAGGGACCAGGCTGCCCAGCGGGCCCAGTTGGAGCAGGCCTTGGCGCAGCAGGTCGAGCAAATCCGCCAAAACGAGGACTCTCTTGCCGAGGCAACCACCAGTAGCGCGCTGCTGGCCCAGACCAGGGCCGCCGAAGGCCAGAGGGCCCAGGCCCTGGCGGCCGAGCTGGCGGCCGAACTGGGCGAGCAAATCCTCTCCCCCCGCCAGGTTTTGGCCGGCTGGGAGCCCCTGGAGCAGGCCCTGGCGGCCCTGGTCAAAACCGCTGAGGTCAGCGAGCGGCTGGCGAGCCGCCGGGAGCAGGCCGAGCAACGCCTGGCCCGGGACCTGCTGGCGGCTGGTTTCGCCGATGGCCCGGCCTTGGCCGTGGCCCTGCGATCCGCCGAACAACGTCAGAGCTGGAGCCAGCGAATCAGTGCCTACCAGGAGGCGTTACAAAGTCAGCGGGCCCTGCTGGCGGCCCCCGAACTGGCGGTAGTGGCCGAGCAACGGCCCGATACGGCGGCCGCCGAGGCGACGGCGGCCGCCGCCGACCAGGCCCGCACCGCCGCCCTGGAACGCCACAGCGAGGCTCGCGGCTGCCACGACGACCTCAGCCGCCTCAGCGGCGAGCACCGCCGCCAGGCCGCCGCCCTGGCCGATCAGCAACAGCAGGCCCAGAGTCTCAGCACCATCGCCGACCGCTGCAACGGCAAGTTGACTCCCTACATCTCCCTGCAGCGCTGGGTGCTTTCGGCCTACCTCGCTGAGATCTGCCAATACGCCAACCAGCGGCTCGACATGATGACCTCCGGTCGCTACCAGCTGCGCCTCAGCGATGGCGGCGGCCGGGGTGGCCGCCAGGCCGGCCTTGGCCTGCGAGTGCTGGATGCCTTCACCGGCGAGGAGCGGGAGGTGAGCAGCCTCTCGGGCGGCGAAACTTTCCAGGCCTCCCTGGCCTTGGCCCTGGGGGTCGCCGACACGGTGCAGGCCCACACCGGCGGCGTCCACCTCGATGCCCTGTTTGTCGATGAAGGCTTCGGCAGCCTCGACCCCGACAACCTGCAGTTAGCGATGGACGAACTCGACCGCCTGCGGGAAGGCGGTCGCCTAATCGGCATCATCAGCCACGTTGGCGCCCTGCGCGAGC
This sequence comes from Cyanobium sp., assembly GCA_040399485.1. Taxonomy (GTDB): domain Bacteria; phylum Cyanobacteriota; class Cyanobacteriia; order PCC-6307; family Cyanobiaceae; genus Cyanobium. The sequence goes on from JBBASD010000059.1 coordinate 1,253, forward strand.
GCATCCGCGCCGGCATTGAAGTCATCGGCGGCGACCAGGGCTCGCGGGTGCGCCTGGGGGCGACACTGTTGCCGTAGGGGGGCAAAGTTGGAATTCAGGCAACGCCGATGCAACAACAACAGGAATGTTCCCCTGCTTAAAACAGGCCTTCCTTTACCTCCTCGCCTTATCCGCTCGAGACCGCCCCCGCCCCCCTAACCACGCTGATATGGCTGGAGGAGAGCCAGGCGCCGCTGGCGTCGTAGCGACGGATCAGCCGTTCCAGCCGGTTTGGCTCCGGCAGCCAACCGGCCTCCACCGCAAAGGCTTGGCGATGGCTCACCTGCACCGGCGCCAGGCTGTAACCGGCGTCGGACTGCAGCAACAGGCGCTGATCTGCGCCGCCGCTTTCGCTGACATCCGCAGCCGATTGGGTGCGGATGTGGAACGGCTGGCCTGGGCCGCCTTCAATTTGCAATGCACAGCTGGCGATTTCAGGCTCGGGCCAGTCCGCCGTGATCGTGGCAACCTGGCCCGTCCAGGGGCCGAGCAGGCTCTCCAATTGCAGCGCTGGACGTTCGCTGGCGTCGCTGCCGGCTCGAAACTCCCGAATCAGCACAAAGCTTTCCAGGGCCCCGACCGGGTTGTGCAGTTGCACGAGCCGGTGGCGGCGATCGCCCGCTATGAAGCCAAATTCGGCGCCAAAGGGCGTGCCCGGCGCCACCTGCAGCGACCCCTTACTAAAAGATCCCGAGTCGAAGAACACCACCTGCCGGCCCAGGCTGCGGTACTCCTGGTTCACCTCCCGGCTGGGCACGCCGCTTTCTTCGCCGGGGCCAAAGCGGCGCAGCCGGAAGTGCACCAGCCGTTCTTCACTGCCCCGCTCCAGGGTCAGGATCGAGGCTGTGCTTTCGCCCACCTCGCCCTCGGCATTCAGCGCCGTGAACGAACCGCGCCACTCGCCGAGATTGGCCAGAAAGTTCTCCCACTGGGACCCCATGGTTGCCGCGTTATTCCTTGGTCCGCTGGGCGATTCTAAGTAAACAGGCTGGTGTCCGGGCAAGGCTCGCGGTCTCCCTTTGACAAACGCGACGCCTGTGTGTACAGACCAGGGGGATTGGCTGAGGATCAAATGCTCAGACTGGTGTTTGCGATCGCGTTGGCTACTGGCTGGTTGGCGCTCCCTGGCTCAGCGGTCTGCTCGGCGAGTTGCTCGGTGATCACCTGCAGGCCCAGCAACTGGTGCTCTCCAAAGGAACGCAGGAAGGGCACATCGGCGGCATCGCGACCGCGGGCGATCAACACCCGGCCGCTGCGGGGGAAGTTGTGGCGGGCATCGAAGATGTACCAGCGATCGGCCAGAAAGGCCTCAAACCAAGCTGAAAAATCAACGGGGGCGTCGCCTATCGGAATGCCGGTGTAACCGAGGTAGCCGGTGCAGTAACGGGCCGGAATGTTGAGACAGCGACATAGGGTTATGGCCAGATGGGCAAAGTCGCGGCAGACCCCGGCGCCATCGGCGAGGGCACCGCTGGCGGTCTTATGGGGCCGCACCGCCTCGTAATCAAAGCGAATCTGGCCATGCACCCAATCACAGATGGCCTGTACCAGCGGCCAGCCAGGGGCGACGCCGCCAAAGGTGGCCCAGGCCAGCTGCATCAACTCGGCGGTGTCGCAATAGGGGCTGGGGTTGAGAAAGCGGTAGGTGTCGATCGGCAGGGCCTGAATCGGGCACTGGCGCACCGCCGGCAACACTGGATCCGGGTTGTCCGAACAGATCACGCTGGTGCTGTATGTCAGGGTTGTGGTGCCACTGGGGGCCATCCAGCGGCTCCAGCGGTTACCGGTCTGATCCGCCAGCACCTCGATGGTGCGGTCTGGTGCCAGCCGCAGCTTCTCCGCAGCCTGGAGATCGGCCGTCAGGCTGCTGTGGGGATGCACCAAGGCCAGCAGTGGCGTGGGGGCTTGACAACAAAGTTCGATTTGGCAGCCAACTCTCAGGAGCACGGGAAAAGCAAGCGTCAAAAAGTGGTCTTCGCAAATCTTCCCTGAAGTAGGCGGCCTTTGTGGCCTGGGTCAGGATAAAAACGTCAAAGCTGCGGGTTTTCGATTTGGAGCCGCCCCAGCGCTGGGGGTAAAAGCATAGAGGATTTTACTATAATTGCTTAAAGTTGATATTTATCTGGCCCGCAATCGTGGCCTGCAATCGGGCGCATGTAACGGGCCTGCGTAAATCTTGTCAGCCAGCTGACGCCCGGCGGACTCCAGTACTGACACGATATCTCTGTTGCTATCTGCTGCCAAAGGTTTTTAATCCGCAGCCTTCCCAGTCCTGCTCCCCTTTTCATCGCCATGACCAGCACTCCAGTCCCTGAACTGCCGATCACTTTTGTCATCCCTGGCATCCGGATCGATGGTGTCAGCCGGGGAGGGGGCGCCGACACCGGTCTGCCCTTGCTGGCTGCACTGGGAGGGGACATCAAGGCATCGGTGCAGGTGGAAAGACGGCGTGCCGGGGGCGATGCCCATCGCATCCAGGCCCTGCCGGGAGAAGATGTGGTCGTTCTTCATCTCGACCAAGGTCCACCCCTGGTGCTGCACCCGAGCACGGCTCGCGATCTGCTGCTGGCGCAATCGAAGCAGCTGCGGGCTGTCAGCCGCGGATCTGCGGGCGACTCCGTGTTGGAAGTGGGTCCGCATGAAGTGGAAGTCTCCCCCCAGCTGGGGTGGAACGGCATGGAGAGCGCTGCGCTGGTCAACCCCGGCGCCAAGCGGGGAGGGCTGGGCGATGTGGTGCTGAAAGTGATCGAAGTCGTTGGCCTCAAGGGTCGGGCTCAGGAGCTGGTCGCCAGCGCGTTGGCCCAAAAGCTGGATGACCGCGTCAACGAAGGGGTCTATGCCTTGCAACCGGAGAGGTTGACACCCCTCAAGGTTCAGACCCCCGTCCAGACCATGGAGACGGCTAAACCAGGGGCTGCGGTGCTGGTGTTCGTGCATGGCACCTTCTCCACCACCTGCGAGAGCGGCTTCGCCAATCTCTGGTCCCGGCACCCCCAACTGGTGGCCTCCCTTTTCAGCCACTACAACAACCATGTTTATGCCCTCGACCACGCCACCTTGGGCAAAACGCCGATCGAAAATGCCCTCACCCTGGTGCGAGCCTGCCCCCCCGACACCCGGTTGCACCTGATCACCCACTCCCGCGGTGGTCTGGTGGCCGAGGTGTTGGCCCGTTCAGCTGCTCTGACGCAACTGGATGATGCCGGCGAAGAGCTGTTTGCCCAGCAGGGTTGGCAGACCCAGCGTGATCACCTCAAGGAGTTGATCCAACTGATGCAGGAAAGGCGCATCAGTGTCGATCGCACGGTGCGGGTCGCCTGCCCGGCCAGGGGCACCCTGCTGGCCAGCCAACGCTTGGATGCCTACGTTTCAATTCTGCGCTGGGCCCTCAGCCTGGCTGGCATCAGCGTGGTGGCGGAATTGGTGGACTTCCTCGCCGGGGTGGCCCGGGAACGAACCGACCCCAACACCATGCCTGGCCTGGCCGTGATGGCTCCCGACAGCCCCCTGATCAGCTGGCTGCATGCGGCCAAGGAGGTGGTGCCGGGGGAACTTCGGGTGGTGGCGGGCGATCTGCAAGGGGATTCGATTGGTTCCTGGGTTAAAACCTTGATGGCCGATAGCTTCTTTTGGACCGATAACGATCTTGTCGTTCAGACCCGCTCGATGTATGGCGGAACACCTCGCAAAGCCATCGCCTGCTTCCGCCTCGATCGCAGCGGTGATTCCAGCCATTTCAATTACTTCACCAATGCCAAAACCGCCAACGCCATCGTCAGCGGCCTGATCGAAAACAACCCCCAGGACTGGAGCGTGATCGGACCTCTGTCCTTTGCCGGTCTATCAAGTGACGGCAGTCGGGGCACTTTTCTGCCGCCGGTCGATCGCCTTGCGGCAGCCGATAAACCGGTGGTGATTGTTTTGCCGGGTATCCTCGGCAGCCACTTGAAGGTGGGTGATCATCGCGTCTGGCTCAGCTGGAGCCTGTTCAACGGCTTCAAACTGCTCGATTACCCCGACGGCAAACGCATCGTCAAACCAGATGGCCCGATCGGTATCACCTACGACGGCTTGATGAACTTTCTGGCTTCCAGCCATGAGGTCATCCCCTTCAGTTACGACTGGCGCAAACCAATGGAAGAAGAGGCCCGGCGGCTCGGCGTCGTGGTTGATGCTGCCCTGGAGGCACGGGAGAAGTCGGGTCAGCCCGTACGCCTGCTAGCCCACTCCATGGGCGGGTTGCTGGCCCGCGCCATGCAGATCGAATGTGGCTCAATCTGGGATCGCATGATGGCCCACAAGGGGGCCCGGCTGTTGATGCTGGGCACGCCAAATGAGGGCTCCTGGGCGCCGATGCAGGTGCTCTCAGGAGACGACAGCTTCGGCAACACAATCACGGCTGTGGGCGCCCCCTTTCAAGACAAGATCGCCCGCGCCACGATGGCGCGCTTCCCTGGATTTCTGCAGTTGCAGGCCAGCCTGTTGGACAGTCCCCAGGGCCTCAATACCCAGGAGGGCTGGCAAAAACTTGCCGATGGCGATCTCAACCAGATCAGCGCCTGCAGCTGGTGGCACCAGGATCGGCGCCAACTTGACAACGCCCGCTGGGGAGTGCCTACCAATGAGGTGCTGGCCGAGGCCGTGCGCTTCTGGGAGAAGCTCCACAAGCAGCGTGATCAAGATTTGCCCCGTTGGCGCGACAAGTTGGCCATGGTGGTGGGTTCTGCCCCCTTCACCGCTGTTGGCTTTGGTATTGATGAGCAGGGCGAATTTGCTTACCAGGAGACCCAAGACAGTGGCGATGGTCGGGTGACCCATGCCAGCGCCATGCTGCCGGGGGTGCGCACCTGGAAACTCGATGCGGACCACGGCAGTTTGCCGGCCAAAAAGATTGCCTTCGCTGCCTTCAAGGAGCTGCTTGAAACCGGTGCAACCAACCTGCTCTCACCTTTCCAATCAGCCGGCGTCAGCAGGGGTCTGGAAAAGCCCACGTTGCCGATTCAGCGGCGCAGTCGCCCCTCAAGGCAGGGGGGCAGCAGCTTGCCGCGCGGCAATGACGATAATCTTTATAATTTAGGCGTGGATGATAGTTTTGGCCTGCTTGCCCCAGGCGATCCGCCCTTGGCGATCAAAGTACGCAACGGCAACTTGAAGTTTGTTCGCCAGGCCTTGCTGATTGGCCACTACACCTCCAGCACCCTCACCGGCACCGAGGCCGTGGTTGATAAGTTGATTGGCGGCACCCTGGCAGACGCCCTGGCCATGGGCTGTTACCCGGATTGGCCAGAAAGCCATCAGGTGTTTGCCAACTGCAGCATTAATCGGGACAATCCCCTTCAGCCGGCGAGGCCCGAAGCTGTCGTGGTTGTCGGCTTGGGGGAAGAGGGCAAGCTGTCCTCTGTCAATCTCGTTTCCTCGGTGCAAAAGGCGGTAATGGCCTATGCCCAGCAACGCATGGAGCAATCGGATGGTATAGCAGAGCCATTTGTACTATCAGCCACCTTGTTGGGTAGTGGTGGTTCGGGTATCGATGCCGGACAGTCAGCCCAGTTGGTTGCCCAAGGCGTCAGGGAAGCCAACAAATTACTGAAAACACAAAAGAACAGGCCCTGGCCGAGTGTATCGGCTCTCGAACTGGTCGAACTTTATTTGGATCGGGCCAGTATTGCTCTCAATGCCTTGCAACTTCAGGCCGAGGCTCAGCCAGGTATATACACAATCAACTCCACTGTGGTGCCAGGTGTAGGTGCCGAGCGCCGTCCCCCGGACTGGGGATATAGGGGGACAGAGCATGATTTCATTAGTGCCTTGACAGGCAGAGGCAGTGGAGAAGGTACTGGTGGTAGTGAAATTACCTATACGATTGACAGTAAGCGTGCCCGCACCGAGATCCGCGCCCAAAGCACCCAAAGGCGTTTGGTCGAGCAGCTTGTGGCCAAGGCCAGTAACGAGCGAGGTTCAGATATTGGCATTGGTCGCACTCTGTTCAAATTGCTTGTGCCTTTGCAAATGGAACCCATCATGGCTGGTACCTCGGCCATGGTCATTGAGTTGGATCAGGGCAGTGCGCCGATCCCCTGGGAGATGCTTGACACAGATAGTGGTAAAAGTAATCGCAGCGATCAACGGCCTTGGGCAATTCGCACCAAATTGTTGCGCAAGCTCCAACTGGCTGATTTCCGTCAACAGCCGAAGGATTCGAGGCAATCCAGCCCATCGCTTATTATCGGTGAACCGTTATGCGATGCTGCCTGGCCAAGGTTACCGGGGGCCCGCCAAGAAGCCCGGGCCGTATTCGAAAAGCTCAAAGGTGGATTGGGTGAAGATAATGTTGTCGCCTTGATCAGTGCAGAGGATAGCGATGACAATAGGCCGGATGCCATCCAGGTGATCAATACCTTAATGTCTGAGGACTGGCGCATCATCCACATTAGTGGCCATGGTGATCTGCCCGATAATGACGATCCCCATGGGGTAGTTCTCTCTGATGGCCTCTATTTAGGACCCAGGGAGATCCAAACCATGCGAGTGGTTCCAGAGCTTGTTTTTGTAAATTGTTGCCATTTAGCGGCCACTGGAGCGGATCAAGTGTTTAATTCGTATAACCGTACCAAATTTGCTGCAAGTGTAGCTGAACAGCTGATTAAAAATGGCGTCCGCTGTGTCGTCGCAGCAGGTTGGGCGGTTGGAGACAGAGCTTCTGAAACCTTTGCGGAAAAATTTTATTATGCTTTGCTTAATGGACAACGCTTTATTGATGCCATCGCCCTGGCAAGGGAAGCTGTCTGGCAGATTTATGGCAAGCAGGATAAAACTTGGGCTGCTTATCAATGTTATGGAGATCCCGATTGGATTTTAAAATCAAGTGAGGAAGATCCTCAAATGGTTTCAACTACAACTTTTAATAGTGAACCAAATATAGTATCAGCCAATTCATTAATTTTGGCGCTTGAATCGTTAAAGAATAAGGCTAGCTCGCAAGGTGATGACAACCAGTATGTACACCAGCAATTGCAGAAGCTAGAATCAAAATTTGCCAATCTCTGGGGAAAGCAAGGAGAAGTGGCCAGGGCTTTCGCTATCGCCTGGGATGCAGCTAATCATAAAGAAAGGGCAATTGAATGGTTTCAGCAGGCAATCAGTGCCGAGGATGGTGGTGCATCATTGAATAATCTTGCCCAAATGTCCAACATCAAGCTGCGTCAAGCCCTGAAGAAATTGGTTCAGGCTAGGGATGAAAATTCTACTGAGAATCCTAGTCCAGTAAGCGAAGAGAAGTATAAGCAAATTCTACGTGAATCCCGTGATATTATTCAACATGAGGCCCAGTCTTTGCAGCAATTGGTGACGATTGCACCAACCATGGAGTTGCTCTGTCTCTGTGGATCAGCTCAGAAACGGCGTGCGATGTTGGAAAGGATGGCTAACGATTCTGTTGCCGAGAAAGAGGCTCTAGAAGCAATGAAGAGCTGGTATTTGAAGGCAGAAGAATATGGCAATAAATCTAGCATTAACGATGTCTTCTATGCCACTATCAATCGCATGGCTGCCGATTGTGTACTTAAGGCTGGAGAGACCTGCTGGAGTGGGTTCGAGCCTGGAGATCTGAATAGAGTTCACGAGATTTTAGCGCGTAAAGTACAAGATGATCCTGATTTCTGGGGACTTTGTGGCGTTATCGAACTAGAAATATATGAAGTATTGGCTAACTGTAATCTGAGACTTGCCGATAGAATTGTAAAAATCATAACAGATTTGCGCGATCTCTATGGCCGGGTGAGGGATCCTGGACCATGGCAATCACTTGGCGATCAAATGGAGTTGGTGTTGCGGCCTTACATCATAAAAAAATCAGAAGTGGATCCAGCCGAAGCCGAAGCTGCTACGTCACTGTTGGAAGTCATCCATTCATTTATAACCTAGTGTGCCGTTATAGCCTATTTCTTGTTGCGCAGCAGCGTGTAGGCGATGGCCAGGCAGACGATCACGACTCCCGAGCCAATCAGAGCCAGCGGATCCTTGTCAGGGCCTGGAGGCATCACGATCAACTTACGGGCCACGGCGGTTAGGGCCGTCAAGACCACCAACTCGGTGTGAATTGAATGATCGCGCAGATAAGCGGCCAGGTTTTGGAGCACCTCCAGGCCGATCAAAAGCAACAGCAGCTGGTCCAGTAGGGCGATCAGGCCGCCTTCAAGCCAATTTTGGTCAGTGCGCAACAGCGCCTGGGCGGTGCCCAGGCAGAGCTGGGCGGTGCCGACGATTAGCACGACGCTGAGCAGGGCCGCCAGCACCACGGCGAGGCTGCGCTCGAACCGTTCGATCAGGTTCAGGAAACTGGGCGGCTGGGGAATGGGCATTGACGCGGCCTTAGGCGGACCTGAATTGAAGCCTGCCAGGGCGTCGTGCTGCTTGGGATCCGGAGGCAGCTCTGGGCTTGGCGAGACGCTTTAGCCTGCCGCTCTGTCTGCAGTTGCCAGGCAACCGGTTGGTGCAGGCCCATGGCACCCCCATGGCACCGCTTCGCTGCAGGTGAAGCCTTACGATCTTAAAATGAGCCATTTTTTCATCGGCAGTCGTCGAATCGCTTCTCAGCATGAAGCCCTGCCAATACTGCCTTGGTTGGCAATAGCGGCAGGGCTCGTATATCTCGAATTCACTCAAATATAACAAAGCCAGCCGGGGGAACAGTAAGAAGTACCGCTTTGCCATTGCGGAGTTCGACTTTGGTGTCTTCCCCCACTTGCTTACTGTCAGTTGAGTAGATACAGGTGAGCAGGTCTCCCCCTCGGTGGATTGTATTATCGATCGTTACCCAGGCAGTGCTTGCTTGGTAGTAGTCAGTGTTGATTGCCAACAGCACTTCTTTGCCGTTGAAGATGCGCGACCAGGGAACCACATAACGAATCTGTCCAGACACCATGGCTGGCAAGCCAAACCGAACGCCATCATCCTTCGCCGAAACTTCCCGCAGGTATTGACGACCGCGCTTGAGGACAATGTTGTTTTTACGGATGCTGAGTACCTCAGCCAACTGCTGATATACAGGATTCTTTTCATCAAAAAAGTGCTTGCCTTGACTGGTAAATGCTCCGAAGTCTCCACCAAACATTGATTCTCGCAGGTAGCGATCGGCCCCATCGCCCTTACCATTGCCATCAAAACATTGTTCGCTACCGTAATAGATGCAGGGAATTCCCAGGGTCATGGCATTCAAGGCCAAGGCATTAAAGATTACTTTGGCTGCGTCGGGATCAGCACAAAATCTAGCTTTATCTTGGCCTTTGCGTACTTGGTCATGGTCATCAAACATGGTGACAACCTTGTCTTTAAACCAGGTATGGGAATCCTTATTGATCAATAACGAATTGCGGAAGAGGCTAAAATATTCCACGGGATCACGATAGCCTTTGACCATATACTCCAGTTTGTCGGGAATATCATCAATTCCCAGGGCAGCATTCAATCCGGTAACTGCCAAGGTATCAAAAGCATTCTTTCGTCCACCTGTAATTTCACCAATCAAATAGAAGTTTTCCTTGCCAAGACTTTGAGTAAATTCGTGTATGGCTGATGCGAAGAAACGGGTAGCACCAGGATCCATATGCTTTACTGTATCAATTCGAAAGCCATCAATATCAGTATCGGCAATCCAAAACTGATAGATTTTGCACATGGCATTGAGCGCTGCTGAAACCTGATAAGAATTGGTTTCGCCCTGGCCATGCTGTACATCTTTTAAGTCAAAAAAGTCACCTTCAAGGTATTCGGGATCATTATCCCAACTATTAATGCGTCCTTTTTGTCGATAAAATTCCGGGTTTTGGAATTCCACAGGCCAAACAGCTTGATCGAGATTTGGCCATGTTGCCGGGTTGTTCGGATCGGTTAGCTTAAAGGTAATAGAGGGAATTCCTTGTTCATCATTAAAGCCCTTGACCTTATATGGCTTGCCATCCCAACGCGGGTCGAAGTTGCCATTCGATGTGGGATAGCGATCAGCATCATAGCTGAAGATGTTGCCAGTATGATTCAAAATGATGTCTAATACTACATAGATTCCTTGCTGATGGGCAACTTTTACCAGGGTTTTCAGGTCATCACGGCTGCCGAAATGTGGGTCTACCTCTAGAAAGTTCTGGATGCCATAGCCGTGATAGGTGTCTTGAAACTTGACCTGCTTAAAGATCGGGCTGATCCAGATAGCCGTCACGCCCAAGCGCTTCAAGTAGCCTATCTTGCTGGTCAAACCTTTGAGATTCCCGCCTACATAGCGTCCTCCAGCCTGTCGCCAATGGGCTGCTGCGGTCTCATTTTGAACGGCATTGCCCCGATCCCCGGCTTGAAAGAGGGGAGTCGTGCCACTGGTCACCAAAGCGCCTTGGACATCGCGATAGGTTTGTTCTTTGTCATCGGAAAAGCGATCGAGCATCAAGAAATAGAAGACCTGATCTTCCCAGGCACTTGGCGAGGGGAAGTAACCGCCGGCTGGTTGGGGTATGGCCTCAAGATTTATCTGGGCCAGTTGATTGACTGACATCGAAGATCTACTCGCAATGGGGAGATGGGAAGAACTAATCAACCCTGTGTTGGGTTCCTTCAGGCCCAATCATGATTGAAAGCCCAGCTGAAGCTGTCATCTTGCTGACAGTTATCCGTTGAGTTGGTGACACTCATGCTGGTCGGCTCTCGGGCCCCAGCAAGCAAGGGCAGTGGCCGGATAATTGGGTCTGAATGCGCTCTTTGTGGGACGGCCCCAGCCTGGGGAGTGGAATTAAATTTAATCAAAACACCTGCGGTGTCACCAGCATCAGCTCCTGCGCTGGTACCTATTGCAACGGTCAACGTTGCTCATGCCGGTGATTAGGCGCTTTCAGGGCGTGCGAAGCTTTGTTGCTAATCAGGGCACCAGTTGCTGATTAGGCTATTATGTGTACTTTGACTTCCTAAAGTGTTTTCCCTGATTTCAACTGACAATCTCCAGAAGACAGCTATCCTTGGATTAGCTGCCAGTCTTTTAGCCGCAGCCCCGCAAGCGCAGGCGGCCTCCGCGTGCGTTACCTTTGACCCTCCTATGGTAAATGGCACGGTTTACGGAACACCCGTTGGCCAAACCCCTGGCACGGTGGTGTTGTTTTCCAATAATGTGATTGGTAGTATAGGAAATTTCACCACTGGAGCAGCTCCCTTCTTCGGCTTCGGGCGGATTGAAGGGGCACCCGTTGCGTTCGCTTTCGGCCGCTCGCTTAGGTTGAATAACATTTCGATGCGCTTTCATTTCTTTGCTCTTCCTTTTGTGCCTAATAAGGTGACATTCAGCTTCCTTGATCTGGGCGGAACGGAAAATCTTGCGGTCAATGGCGGTGCCCCATTCGTTGGCAACATCAGCGGCGCGCCAGCCAGTATCGGGGGCCTGACGGTATCAACAATGAGTGGAGTGACGCCAGGAGGTCGTCGCGGTACGGTCACCATCAAGGGGCAGCCCTTGCGCGATGTCACCATTGGTGGCCAGGAGCTCTGGATCGACCAGGTGTGCGCCAGTAATTAAGGCAGATCTCGCCACTGGCCGGTTATGGATACCGGCCAGTGTCATGCGTCCTTTGATTAGGGCTGGTTGGGCTAAAGAAGAAGCCGCCCGGATCAACCCTACGGAGCCACGGCAGCCAACTCCCCTCCAAACAAATTGGTGAGCATCGCCAAACCGCAGGCGGCAAGACAACTACTGGTAAACCGTCCCGTTGTGCTTCAACCAACCCGCGACATGGTTGCCATCCGGGTCATGGTGTGTCCAGTGGATGACGCCGCCCTCTGGATTCGATTCATATTGACCATAGAACTCAACTCGATCGCCACTGCTCAATGCTTCGATGCGGTTGGCGATATCGATGTTATGGGCGATGAGCAGGGTCTGACCCGATGCAAGGCGGAGGATAAAGCGCTGATGGCGACTGCCGTCGTTGTCGTCAGCTAGAACTCGAACAACCACGCCTTCGCCGCCCATCTGGTCGCCGCTTTGTGGAGCTTCACTTTGATGAGCTTGGCTTTGTGGAGCTTGATATGTGTTTAGGTTTGTTTGGTCGGCCGCAGAGGTGGAACTCACAAGCGACTGATTGGGACTGACTCTAGTGAACCATAAGTATAGGGACGCTAGGCATAGCAAGATAAGCAACGCTGCTTTTATAGGCAGAGTCTTAGAGAAACTCTCTGTTTTTACTGGATGTAGTTGTTTACTTTTCTGATACCGCACCTGCTTGGCCCGTAACCGTCCCTGCTCGTCGCGACCAATCGAGTAGGTGAGCTGATCATT
>JBBASD010000060.1:0-4726 GCA_040399485.1 Cyanobium sp.
CTAATCGGTCAGTTACTCTTTCCACCCTTGGCAGAGCAGCATCAGCAGTGGGGAAAACTTTGAAGATTGAGCTATGTTAGGGGCATTCCCAACATCAAGATGCAGAAGACGGGTGCCTAACCAGCGCAGGTTTGCAAATGTTGTACGGCGCCGAAGTCGATGACCAGGGAGCAAGGTCGATTTTTTGCACCGGACTCGGCAGAACCTAAAAACTCACCCTGGGATCCAGCCAGGCCACCAGCAGATCCACCGCCACCGTGACCAGTACCACCAAGGCGGCGACGACGACGACGATGCCCTGCACCAGGGGATAGTCGCGTTGGGCGATGGCTTCCTGGAGCCGGTGGGCGACGCCGGGCCAGGAATAGGTGACCTCGATCAGCAGGGCGCCGCCGATCAGGGAGGCGACGGTGATGCCGGCGATGGTGAGCACCGGCAGCAGGGCGTTGGGCAGGCCGTGGCGCAGCACCACACGCCGTTCGTCTAGGCCGCGGCTGCGGGCCGCTTCGACATAGTCGGAATCGAGGGCGCGGCGCAGGTTGAGGCGCAGGGCGTTGGTGAAGATGCCGCTCAGCAGTAGCCCCAAGGTGCAGGCCGGCAGCACCAGATGGCGCAGGGCGCCCAGAAACTGGGCGCCGTTGCCGGCCCGCAGGCTGTCGAAGAGATAGAAGCCGCTGCCTGTCGGGGGCTCGATGGTGGCGGGGAAGCGGCCGCCCACCGGCAGCCAGCCCAGCCCTACGGCGAAAACCAGCTGCAGCACCATGGCGGCCCAAAAGGGCGGCAGGGCATAGGTGCCGATGCCAAACAGGCGCCCCGCCAGATCAAGGCGCCCCTCGGGGCGGGCGATGCCGCTGAAGCCCACCGCCAGCCCCAGCACGGCGGCGAGGCTGAGGGCCACCACCCCCAGCTCCAGGCTGGCGGGCAGGCTTTGGGCAATGATGCGGCTGACTGGCTCCTGGTTGCTGAGGGACAGACCCAGGTCGCCATGCAGCAACTTGCCCATGAACCCTACGTACTGCTGGGCCAGGGGTTGGTCGAGTCCCAGCTGCTGCCTGAGGGCGGCGCGCACCGCCTCGGGGGCCCGGGGCCCCAGCAGGGCGTCGATTGGATCGCCGGGGGCCAGGCGCAACAGCAGGAACACCAGGCTGGCGATCAGCCACAACATCACCGGTGCCAGGGCCAGCCGGGAGGCGGCGTAGCTGAGCAGTTGGCGGCGGCGGTTCATCGTTGGCCTCCCGCTTTGGTCGCGCTGGCCGCTGGACTGGCCGCTGGGCCGATCGGGCGCAATTGGGAGAGCAGCACTCGGCCAGAACCGTCAAAGCGGGGCGCCTCCAGCTGGGGCTGGGCCCAGGCGGCCGGCCGCACCACCCACACCGGCAGGTAGGGCACGCCCTCGGCCGCCCGCCGCTGGATCGTTTGCAGCAGCGCTAGCCGTTCCGGGCCAGCCAGTTCGCTGCTGCGTTGCAGCTGGGCGTCCAAGCCGGGGGCCGTCCAGAAGCTGCCGCTGAGGGCACTGCCCCCCTCCAGGCAGCGGTTGCCCTGGGGCTTGGTGCAACCAAGCATGGGGGAGAGGTAGTTTTCGGCATCGGGATAGTCCCCCATCCAGTTGATCAGAATCATCGGGAAAGCCTGCTTATCGAGTTGCGAATAGGCGGTGGTTGATTCCATGCCGCTGACTTCGAGGCGCACGCAATCATCCAGGTCCCGCTTCAGCTGGCTCTGCCAGGTGAGGGCAAACAGCCGGTCGGTGGGCACATCGGAGAGAAAGGTGAGCGGCAGGCTGAGGCGCTTGCCGTTGCAATAGCCGGCCCGTTTGTAGAGGCTGCGGGCGCGCTCGGGGTTGAAGGCGGGCCAGGCCTCGGGGTCGGCACCAGGCAGGGAGGGCGGCACCAGGCTGCGCAGGCTGGGCCGCATCCCCAGGCTGACCCGTTGCTGGATCAGTTCGTGGTCGAGGCTGGAGGCAATCGCCTGGCGCAGGGTCGGGTTGTCGAGGGGGGGCTGGCTGGTGAGCAGGGAGAGAAAGCCGATGTCCAGGGCAGGACCCACCCCTTCTTTGAATTCTCCCCTTTGGGCGCTGCGGTGCAGGGCCAGTTGGTGGTCGATTTCAAGGCTGCTTGATAGCAGCAGGTCGATTTCGCCGCTGCGCAGGCCCCCCAGCAGGGAGGTGGAGTTGCTGTAGGTGGTGAGCGTCAGGCCGCCGTTGGCGGGACGGCGCCCCCAGTAACGCTCGAAGGGCACCAGCCGCTGCTGTTGCTCGCTGAAGTAGGCCAGGCGATAGGGCCCGGTGCCGACAAAGCGCTCGTTGAGGGGTTTATCGCGGTGGTTCTTGTAGGCGGTGGGGGAGACGGGGGTGAGGAAGATGGCCGACAGCAGGCGCGGCAGCGGTGCGAAGGGGCGCTTGAGGCTGAGCTCCACTTCGTAGGGCCCCACGGCCCGCACCGCCTCGACCCGATCGGCCAGCTGGAAGCCCAGGGTGCCGGACTTGATGAAGCGCTGCAGCGAAAACACCAGGGCCTCCGCATCGAAGCGGCTGCCGTCGTGAAAGAGGACGTCCTGGCGCAGGGGGATGCGGGCCCGCAGGCCATCACCACTGATCTGGGGCAGGGCGGTGGCCAGGCGTGGTTCGATGCGGCCATCGGTCTCGATCGAATAAAGCGGATCGCCCAGGGCCGCCAGGGCCTGCATCACGCCCACCCGCGAGGCCTTGATCGGATCCAGCGAATTGATGCGGCTGGCCTGGCCGACGATCAGGCTGCCGGGCGGTCGGGCCGGCTGGCAGGCCGTCAGGCCGAGCAACAGGAGCAGCGAGGAGGCGATCAGCGCCGGGCCTGGGCGCACTGGGCGGAAGGGTATCGGGGGTCCCGGGGGGGCCGGCTGCTGCGGTGAATCCTGGGCTGGAGGCACTGCCGGCGCCAGAGGTGGGCCCCATCCTCCCCCACGGTGGTCTGGTGGCGGGCTTAGAGGGTGCGCAGGCAGGCCGCTACGGTTTGCACCTCCGGCAGGGCTGTGATGGCGGCCAGGGCCTGGCGAAAGCGCGACTCCTCCACCTCATGGGTGATGACGACGATTTCGGCGCCACTGCCACTGGCCTCGTATTGGACGATCGATTGGATCGAGACCCCAGCGGTGCCGAAGGCGGTGCCGATTTTGCCGATCACGCCGGCCTCATCGCGGGTGAGCAGCCGTACGTAGTTGCGGTGGCGGGTGCGGGCGCTGTCTACTAATGCGCATTGGCGCCAGCGGCTGGCGGCCAACAGGGGATCGAGGGCACCGGCGGGGGCGCCGAGCTGGCTGATGCCGGCAATGTTGAGGATGTCGGCGACGACGGCGGAGGCGGTGGGGCCGGCGCCGGCGCCGGGACCGAAGAACATCACCTGCCCCACCGGCTCCCCTTCCACCAGGATGGCGTTATTGACCCCATCGACGCCGGCCAGGGGGTGGCTGCGCGGCAACAGGGTGGGGTGGACGCGCACATCCAGGGCCACGTCGTTGCTGGCAGGGACGGGGGCTGGGGGCGCCTTGGGGCCGGCGCTGGCCTCGAAGCGTTCGGCCACGGCCAGCAACTTGACGACATAGCCCAGCTGGTTGGCGTAGGTCACATCCCGCGCTTCCAGCCGATCAATGCCTTCGGTGGGGATGGCGGAGCGCTCGATGCTGCCCCCATAGGCAAGACCGGCCAGGATGGCGATCTTGTCGGCGGCGTCGCCCCCCTGGACATCGGCGGCGGGGTCGGCTTCGGCGTAACCCAGGCGCTGGGCATCGGCCAGCACGTCGGCGTAGGCGGCCCCCTCAGCGGCCATGCGGCTGAGGATGTAGTTGGTGGTGCCGTTGACGATGCCGCTGACCCGCAGGATGCGGTTGCCCCCCAACGATTGCTTCAGGGGTTCGATGATCGGGATGCCGCCGCCCACCGCCGCCTCAATCAGCACATAAACGCCCCGTGCGGCGGCGGCGGCGGCGATTTCTTCGCCGTAGCGGGCGATCACCGCCTTATTGGCCGTGACCACCGATTTACCGGCGGCGATGGCTTGCAGGATCAGGCTGCGGGCCGGCTCCAGCCCCCCCATCACCTCGACAACGATGTCGACGGCGGGATCATCTACTACCAGGTGCGGGTCCGTCACCAGCAGGGTGGGATCGAGGCTGACGGCCCGGGCCCGGCCCGGATCGCGCACCGCCACGCGGCGCAGGGCCAGTTGGCCCACCAGGGGATGGCGCCCTTCCGGGCTGGCAAGGATGGCGGCCACCCCCGCACCCACCGTGCCAAGACCAAGCAAGCCGATGCCAATGGCCATGGGCCGCCGTGTCACAAACATCCCATCCTAGAAATTCATGCCTCGGCTGGGGCGGCCAAACGCACGGCCTGGGCCTGCATGGCCCGCAGGATGTTGAGGAAGCCATTGGCCCGCGAGGGGGTGAGGCTGGCCTGCAGCCCCGTGGCGGCCAGGATCGCCGGGTCGAGGGCCGCCGCCTGCTGGGGGGTCAGACCCTCCAATCCTTCGATAAGCAGGGCCAGCAGACCCTTGGTGATGGCGGCATCGGAATCGCCGCGCCAATGCAGGGTGCCGTCCTGCAGCGTGCCGACCACATACACCTGGGAGACGCAGCCCTTGACCTTGTAATGGTCCTGGCGCAATTCATCGGGCAGGGGTTCGAGCTTTTTGGCCAGCCACAGCACGTATTCGTAGCGGCGCTTGGGGTCCGTGGTGCTGCCCAGCCGTTCCAC
>JBBASD010000060.1:4826-13565 GCA_040399485.1 Cyanobium sp.
CGGCGCCGTTGGGCAGTTCGAGGTAGTCGCGGTGGCCGGGGCCCCCATCTACTTGGATCTCCCAGTCGGAGCGGGCCCCGGCGGGCAATTGGAAATTGAGCTGGCCGCGGGCGTCGGTGCGACCCAGGGCAATGGGGGTGCCACCAGGGGGCACAAGCTTGACGGAGGCATCGGCCACCGGCGCTCCCGTGGAAAAACTACTGGCCAACGCAAAACTGGGGCCTGCGGCGCCCTTGCCTGGACCAGTGTTGGAACCCGTGTATGCCCGGCTGAGGGAACTCAGCGTTTCAAGGCTGGTTTGGATGGCGTGGGCGGAAGCCGCTTGGGGATCGGCGAAGGCCAGCAAGGCGCCGCCGACCAGCAGCACTGGGGCGCCGCACATGCGGCGAAGCTGGGGGAAACCGGGGGCCATGGCCAGCGTTCAGGTGGATTTCCAGCGATTGTCGCTGGATCTGCCAGCTTGCACCATCCGGGCGATCGAACTGACCATCATCGAGAGGGCCTCACAGCTGCTGGCCCGATTTTCAAGTTCGGCGGCCAGCACCCGCTCGGAGGCGGTGCGGCGACCTTCGCCAGTCAGGGAGGCCACTGCCAGTTGCAGGCCCGGGGGCTGGGAGGCATCGCGACGGCATGGCCGGCCCTGGGGCTGCAAAGGGGTGGAATCCAAGGCCGATCAATGAGCACTGGCCGAATCTTGGCAAATGGCGGCGGCCAGCGGGGCGATCTGGGGTCTTTAGTTAAACCCTGAAACCTTGGTTGCTCCGCCGGTTTCATCCAGCCAGCCCGTGAAGGGCACATCCCAGGGATCGGCGGGCAAAGACGGCGCCAGGCAGGCGGCGGGCAGGACCGCCAGGGCGGGCACCTGCTGCCAGGTCGGGTCGGCCCGCAGCCGGTCGTACCAGCCACCGCCCGATCCCAGCCGAATGCCGCGCTGATCGATGGCCAGGGCTGGCACCAGCAGCAGGGCCAGCTCATGGGCCTCCAGGGG
The DNA here is from genome assembly GCA_040399485.1 of Cyanobium sp. Lineage (GTDB taxonomy): Bacteria > Cyanobacteriota > Cyanobacteriia > PCC-6307 > Cyanobiaceae > Cyanobium. Next base: position 5,815 of record JBBASD010000060.1, read on the forward strand.
CGCTGCGGCCACGGGGGCCGGGATGCCGCAGCCATCGGCGCGCAGGGGATCGGCGGGGTGCCAGGCCCCATAGGTGAGCCGCCCTACCCCGCCCTCGCAACGGACCACGGGCAGGGCCAGGCGTTGGCGCAGGGACTCGGGCCAGCGCTCCAGCAGGGGCCGCCAATCCGGTTCGTGGCCCACGGGCCAGTAGAGGCCGAGGCGGCTGGGGGCTGCTTGGGGCTTGGCCTGGAGATTGGCCCGGGCGCTGGCTTTGGCGTCAGCTGCCGCCAGGGCCTGCGGCAGGGCAGTGGCCAACACCTCCAGCAGGGCCGCCTCAGCTAGCGGCAGGCTCTGGCGCCGCAGCTGGCGATAGTGGCGCCGCAGGGAGTCTTTGGCTGCTCCGGCCGGGGGTGGGGGCGGCAACGGCTGCATGGGGGAGTGGATCGCCTCAGCGTTGGAACCAGCCGGTGAGGGCCACCGCCAAGGCATCGGCGGCGTCATCGGGGCGGGGCGGGGTGTCGAGGTCGAGTTCGCGCATCACGGCGGCCAGCACTTCGTCCTTGGGGGCATGGCCGTGGCCGGCCACCGCCAGCTTGATCTGCATCGGCGGGTATTCGACCACCGGGATGGCAAAGCGGGCCAGGGTCATCATCACCACCCCCCGGGCCTGGACCACGGCGATGGTGTTGCTGGAGCGATAAAAAAAGAATTTTTCGACTGCCGCCAGCTGGGGCTTCCAGGCGCGGATCAGTTGGCGCAGGTCGTTGGCGATTTCGACCATGCGCTGGCCTTCGCCCTGGCCGGGATCGGTGCGGATCATGCCGCAGTCGAGCAGGCGCTGACTGCCGGTGACGCCCCGCCGCCGCTCTTCAAATTCGATGACGCCGTAGCCCACCCGGGCCAGGCCGGGATCAATACCGAGGATTCTCATGGGGGCCGACACCTGGGCCCATGCTGGGGGGCCGGCCGCGGCGGTCAAGGGGTGCTGCCGACCGTTCAGGTCTTCGACGCGAACAACTGGGTCAGGAAGAACAGGGAGAACAGCAGGCCGGCGCCTGCCAAGGCCGGCAGCACAACGGAGGTGCCACCGGGAGCGGTGGTCGAGGCGAAAGTCAGCCAGGTCATGACCAACAGCGTCAAAAGGACGCCCAGGGGTTTAGCACCACTGGCTGATCAGGATGCGGGGGCTGTAGGGAGTTGCAAAGTTTTCTTTTAATCTGCCGCCATGGATCCGCTGCAGATCGTCTGGTTCAAGCGGGATCTGCGGCTGGTGGATCACCGGCCCCTGCTGCAGGCCTGCCAGCAGGGGCCGGTGCTGCCCTTGGTGGTGGTGGAGCCGGAGCTGTGGCAGCAGCCGGATGCCTCGGCGCGGCAGTGGGAGTTCTGCGCCGAGGGCCTGGCGGAGCTGCGGCGCGACCTGGCTGGATTGGGCCAGCCCCTGGTGGTGCGGGTCGGAGCGGTGGAGCAGGTGCTGGAGCGGGCCCGCCGCCAGTTCGGCATCGCCGGGCTGCGGAGCCACGAGGAAACGGGCAACGGCTGGACCTACGCCCGCGACCTGCGGGTGGCCCAATGGGCCCAAAGCCATGGCATCAGCTGGATTGAGATCCCCCAGTTCGGTGTGATCCGCCGGCTGGGCAGCCGCCAGGGCTGGGCGCGCCGCTGGGAGGTACGCATGGCCGAGCCGCTGGCGCCGCCCCCCCAGGCCCTGACGCCCCTGCCGGGCCTGGATCCGGGCCCCATCCCCACCGCCCACGACCTGGGATTGGCCGCAGACCCCTGCCCGGGCCGCCAGCGGGGCGGACGCCAGGAGGGCCTGGCCGTGCTGGAGAGTTTTTTGATGGCGCGGGGAGCCCGCTATCACCGCGAACTCTCCAGCCCCAACAGCGCCGTGGCCAGTTGTTCGCGATTGTCGCCCCATTTGGCCTGGGGCACGCTGTCGATGCGGGAGGTGGTGCAGCGCGGCCGCCAGCGCCGCGATCAAATCAAGATGCTGCCCGAGGGCCAGCGGGGCGATTGGTTAAGGGCGTTGCGGGGCTTTGATGGGCGGTTGCACTGGCATTGCCATTTCATCCAGAAGCTGGAAAGCCAGCCGAATTTGGAATTCCGCGAGCTCCATCCGCTGACGGCCGTTGCCGGCGCCGCCGATGCAGAGCGATTGGCGGCCTGGGCCGAAGGGCGTACGGGATTGCCGTTTGTGGATGCCTGCATGCGCTCATTGATTGCCACCGGCTGGATCAATTTCCGGATGCGGGCGATGCTGATGTCGGTGGCCAGCCACCACCTGGAGCTGCCCTGGCGCCAGAGCGGCTTGCATCTGGCGCGCTTGTTTGTGGACTACGAGCCCGGCATCCACTGGAGCCAATGCCAGATGCAATCGGGCACCACCGGCATCAACACAATCCGCATCTACAACCCAATCAAGCAGGGCCAGGAGCACGACCCCGAAGGTGTGTTCATGCGCCGCTGGCTACCGGAACTAGCTGCCGTGCCCCTGGTGCATCTGCACGAACCCTGGACCATGCCGCCCTTCACCCAGATGCGCCTGGGGTGGTCGATTGGCGTCGATTACCCCAATCCGATCGTCGATCCCGTCGCCGCCGCCCGCCAGGCCCGCGATCGCCTCTGGGCCCGGCGGCGGCAGCCGGGGTTCCGGGAGCAATCAGACGCGATTGTGGAGCGGCATGGCTCGCGGCGTTCGGGTATGGGCGCGAGCGGCGGGGGGAGGCGGCGGCGGAAGGGTGGGGCGGGGGCGAAGGCGCAGGCAAGCCAGGGGGTGATTCAGTTGGGGTTGGATTTGTAGGGGGGGTCAGGACATCCGTACCATTCAGGAGTTGCTGGGCCACAAGGATGTGAAGACCACCATGATCTACATCCAAGTGCTCAACCGCGGCCCTCTCGGGGTTCTTAGTCCTGCAGACCTTGTGTAGCAGCACGAACAAGTGGTTCGCGGAGCCGCAAACCACTTGTTCTGATAGGGTACCTTGATTCCTAACACTTTGCTGGCAATGAACTCAGTCGAAGGCCCTGAGCACCTCTGGTTGTGGTTCGCAGAAGCTCCAGAAGGACCTAGCGTGGTTTTCGGAACCTCCCCAAAAAAGAGCTAGACAAACACCAGAAGTACCATGACTCAGCCAATTGCAGGAACGGCCGCAAGGAAGACCACTCGACGAATTCGGATCATCGATGGTGTAATGGATGCACTGATGAGCCAATCAGTTTTTGGTATAATAGGAAACGGTAGAAATGAGGCGGCCGTCGCTCATAAAATGCACAGCGAGATCGTAAAGTCGCTAACTAGCCTACATCGGGAACTCGATACAAATGCTCCTGAAGCATTGGTAGAAAAGAGGGCACGTGAGTGCCTTCTTTGGGAAGGTGACATCAATACGACAATTAACCATATCCAGTTCCTGGGTGCACAGCACCGCCCTGATTTTATAGTCCAGATTGATGGAATTCGCATTGCAATTGAACTAAAACGGGGGAGTGACGGCAGTTGCGTAAGGAATGCACTCGGACAGTGCATAGTCTATGCTTCACAGTTTGACTTCAGTTGTTGTGTTATTGTAGATACAACTCGCGACAAGAAGCTTAATCGTGCGTATGGCGATGGTGCTACCGAGGCACTCATGCTTGCTCGCCTCTGGGATCAGTTCAACATACGCATAGGCGTCGTCTAACATCCCACTGCAGCAGGCGGGAGACACAAGTCTTGAATGCCAGCAACCCGATTTAGCATCGAGACCTGCACCCGGCGGCGCTGGTTGTGGGCCTCTTGTATGGCAGTGGCCTGAGGCTGATGGAGGCCCTGCGGCTGCGGGTCAAGGATCTCGACTTCCAACGGCGGGAGATCACCGTGCGCGACGGAAAGGGGGGGAAGGAACGGATTACCTTGCTGCCCATGCGTCTGATGCCAGCTCTGCAAGAGCATCTGTTGAGGGTTCGCAGCCTGCATCACGGCGACCTGGAGGCTGCCTGGGGCCGTGTGCTGATGCCCTATGCCCTGGCCCGGAAGTACCCAAACGCCAATCGGGAGTGGGCGTGGCAGTGGGTGTTCCCCCGGCAGAACCGATGGCGCGACAGGGATTCCGGAAGCCAGGGCCGCCATCATCTCGATCCGAGCGTGGTGCAGAAGGCGGTGAAGCGAGCCGTAGCCGAAGCCGGGCCAGGACATCCGCACCATTCAGGGGTTACTGGGCCACAAGGACGTGAAAACCACCATGATCTATGCCCATGTGCTCAACCGCGGCCCACTCGGGGTGCGCAGCCCTGCCGATCTTGTGTAGCAGCACGAACATGTGGTTCGCGGACCCGCAAACCACGGATACTGTTGGGGCTCTCTTACTTGAAACCCTATGCTGGCACTGGATTCAGTCGAAGGGCCCGAGCCCCTCTGGGCGTGGTTTGCGGAAAGCCCAGAGGGTACTGGGTGTGGTTCTCGGAACCTCCCAATAAAGAGTTAGGAGGATCGTAGCTGATTCCATTGAGTTATAATGCGAAGGGCAGAAAACCTCTATCGACTCACTCTAGAAAATCAACAGCATGCGAATCAGGAATCTGCAAATTGACAATCTGCGCGGAATTAATCATGCAGAGATGACAGGGCTTGAAGACACTGTTGTAGTTGCAGGGCAGAATGGTTGCGGCAAGTCATGTCTCTTTGATGCAATTAGACTCATTAAGTCATCCTACGGTGGATATCAGTCGAACGAACTGATGAGCTTCTGGAGCGAGTTTCAGATAGATCCTAATATCCCAAGATCATTTTCTAGACTGTTTAGAGATTCGAGCAGACCAATGTTCGTAGAGATTGACTTTTTATTGAATAACGGTGAAAGGCAATATATTTCGGAAAACTTGGAGGAATTGGCGCGAAGCTCATTTGCCGACCAACCTCAATACTTACAACAAGAGTCATTGGCATCCCGAATTCGTGCAGAGCGAGCACTAGAATTGGATTCATTTATCTCAAAAGCCAGAGACTCACTATCTGAATCATCCCTGCTCAAAGGCAAAATCGAACTAGATTCCAATGGAACTGTAAGGCTCGAGGATAACCCGTTGCTTGAGCTAGTATTTGGAAACTACGAACCAGATCATCTTGGAATAATTGACTACCACGGAGCCCAACGTCATTTCCAGCGCGAGCAGTTAGGCGGTGTAAATCTAAATCTTGATTCAAAGAATAATGCGATGAGGCAACATGCTCTTTACAATTACTCTTCCAAGTATTCTAATATCAAGTCTGAGATTGCTGGTGCTTATATACGGTCAATCCTGATTCAGAAAGCTGGCGGGCAGTTGCCTGTAGATTCACTCACCGAGACACTTGGAGAACTCTTCACTACCTTTTTCCCTGGGAAATCATTTCAAGGACCCGAGGCTGCTCCGGACGGCGGGCTTGACTTTCTTGTACGACTATTGGATGGAACAACGCATGATATAAATGAGCTTAGCTCGGGAGAGAAAGAGGTATTGTTTGGCTACTTACGCCTCCGCAACTCATCACCAAAATATTCTATTATCCTCATTGACGAGCCAGAACTGCATCTAAATCCTAGGCTTGTTCGTAACTTGCCACTCTTTTATCATCGCCATCTTGGAATTGAACTTGAAAGTCAGCTCTGGTTGGTGACGCATTCAGACGCACTTCTACGTGAAGCCGTTGGCAAGCCAAGATTTAGTGTATTTCACATGCAAGTCCCGGATGCTGCTCAACATAATCAAATTACTGAAGTATCCGTAAAGAATGATTTGGAAATGACAATTGTAGACATGGTTGGAGATCTGGCTACGTACAAGCCTTACGGCAAGATATTAGTTTGTGAGGGGTCTGACCCCGAATTTGACGTAAGAATGATCACAGCCCTTTTCCCTGAGCTTGCCGATGATGCCAATCTGATCAGTGGTGGAAATAAGTCCACCGTAAAGAAATTGAGAAAACTATTGGAGCGAGCCAGTGGTGCTGAATTATCTCCACCAAAGTTTTTTTCAATTGTAGATAGAGATGGGCAATCTCAGGAAAGCAATCAATTATTAGATTCAGAAAGAGAGTTGACATGGGATGTATACCATATTGAGAACTATCTTCTTGTCCCCAAGTTCATTAGAGAAGCTCTTTCTGCCTTTTCCTTTTCAGACTCAGTCATGTCCGAAGACGAAGTCGAGGCTGAACTACGCGCCATCGCCTCAGAGATCCTTGACGAGATGGTGCGCAAGGACCTAGAACATATAGTATATCAGAGATTACGTGAGTGTATTAGAAACGTCGCTCGATCAAGACTAGATGATCTCCCTGATAGCTTAAGCAAGGCTGTGAATGAGACGTTAAGCCGCTTGATAGAAAAGCAGAGTTCAGAGTTATCCATTGCCAATTTAACCAGCTTATACTCAGAAAAGCGGTTGCTGCTCGAACAATCAATAGCAGACGGATCTTGGAAGGGGAAGTTTAGCGGAAGAGATATTCTACGCCGGTTTGCAAACAAGCATACACAGGCTATCGGGAAATACGAAAACTTTCGGAATCTTATAATTGATAAGATGAAAGTGGCCGAGTACCGACCAGAAGGCATGAATAGAATTCTATCAAAGATAAGAGAAGCATAAGCCTTTGTGGACCCTGCAAGTATAGACTTAACATCTTGCTTGCACTGATCCAGCTTGTCTCGTCGATTCTTGTTAATTGGTCTCTAATTGCCTCCTTACATCAAGATACAGAAGACGGGTGCGAAGCAATGGTTCTATGCTGAGATCTCTGCCCGCTTCTGATCTTGAGCGTTAGAAGGGCACGGGGGGACGGGCGAAGGCATCGACGTGAATTCAAGTGGCATGGCATTAAATCTGTGGTAAGCGACACAATCATTTGGACAGTCGATTGTCCACTCAGATGCTTCAGGTCAAGGTCTTTCGCGTCGACTTTGATCTGAGCTTAGTTAAGAAGAGAGCTTTGGTACAAGGCATGTCTACAACATCCGCTTACACAGCTGTGATTCGACAGGATGGACCTTGGTGGATTGGATGGGTGCAAGAGGTTCCTGGTGTGAATGCTCAAGAGCAGAGTCGCGAAGCGCTTCTGGAATCACTAAGAGAGGTTCTGCGCGAAGCACTGGAATTCAACCGTCAGGATGCATTAGAAGCTGCAGGGCCAGGGGCCGAGGAGCTGGCCTTGCTCCTGTGAAGCGTAGAGATCTGCTTCGCTACCTCAGCAGCTATAGATGTGACTTACGTAGTGGCTGATTCATCCGGCGACAGTCCGCATAAGTTGACTACAGGAACGCGACACTTCAAACAAGCCCCTCGAGTGGACAAGCCGCCATCAACTCTCAGCTTCACCACCCCAAGCGCCCTGCCTGCCACCCAAGGGCAGCGTTGGTCAGAGCAGGGCAATGCGCGGAGGCTACCAACGTGGCTACAATGTGAGCACGTCTGCAGGGTGTGGTCTTGGTTCGGGCGAAGTTGGTCAAAATTGGCAACTCACGAGGGATCCGCCTCGCAAAGCCGCTGCTTGAGGTTGCGGGGCTGGCTGACGAGGTCGAGATCGAGGCCGCTCCAGGGGTTCTGACCATCAGGCCAGCTGCCCATCCGAGGGCTGGCTGGGCAAAGGCGGCAGCGTCATTCGAGCCGGAGGGACTTCTCGATGGGATGACCGCCACTCGGTTTGATGATGAAGAGTGGTCATGGTGACGGAAGACGATGTCTCAAGAGAAGACCATGTCTCAAGAGGCGATATCTTCCTTGTTGCGTTGAATCCCACGCGAGGATCTGAAATC
>JBBASD010000061.1:0-13480 GCA_040399485.1 Cyanobium sp.
AGAGGACAAACTCAGGAGCTGCTCCCTGCCCTTTCACCTCCCGGGTGTCACGGCAGAGCATACTGACAGCACGCATAACCCTAACTGCAACCAGCCCGCACACACACGGGTGCCAGGTTGACAGGAGACACAGCCGGACTGCCCTCCGCAAGCCAAGCTGGCTTCAAACAACGAGGAGTTCGAGTTTGACGCCAACGCTCGCACACCGGGCATCACCTTTCAGGTATTCGGGGAGAACGTCCACGACGGCGCCTCATTCCTGAGCACATCCCCTCTGGGTACAAGCCCCAGCATCAGGGGCAGCCGTGGCGGCCAAGACTACTGGCCACATATTCACCACAACGCCGCTTTCTCCGGGAGCAGCCAGCATCCCAGCGCAGGCGCAGGCAGCAGCATCAGCCTAGCCTTTCACACACCTCAGGGCACACCCCTGAGTGCTACCTCATACCTGAACCAACCAGCTCAGCGCATTCTTGTCAGTGCACTACCGGTGCCAACGACAACGCAGGCCGCGGCAACGCCAGGCCTTCACAACCCGGGCAACACCGCTCTGCCAATCCTCTGGGACGAAGAGGAATTTGACTTCAGCATGCAGTCTCCTCACGGCGGGAGATGGACGGGTAAGAAAGGGGAGGCCTTTCAGAGCTTCAGCAACAACGTCAAGCCACTGTTAAACAGACAGTGCAATGAAGCTGCCAAAGCTGTCAATCGGGGAGCGTCTCCTAACTTGGCCCAATTCCTGGACCTCCTACGAGCCGCGAGTGAGCCTGGATCATCATCTCAGCAGTTCATCGACGAGCTTGCTGCAGGAATGGTCTACGACCAGGCGGCAGTCAGCAATGGCTTCATGCCTGGATACTACCCCAGCAAGCAACTATGGGGGGTCATGAGCGCCTTCATGCCCGGAGTGACTACAGCGGAGATCATCGACCGCTATGGCAACCTGGCGGCGAAGGAGCTGCCCAGCATGCAGAGCCTGGCCCAGCTGGAGACGTTTCATCCCTCCAGTCAACCGGGCAGTGTGGTCTATGAGCTGGCAATGGAGTCGCTATCCAGCCTCCACTCCATCAGGGAAGTCCTTTCAACGGCAGGCCAACTGCCTGATATGCATGGCTACCCAGAGAGTGTTGCTAGCGTGCACTCCAGGCTCTTCAAGCTGGGTGGCACCTACACCATCAACAGCCATTCGGCCACCGCCATACCGCTGACAGTACCACAGGTTTGCGTGGATGACTTCGGTCAACGTCTGCAGAGGTATGAGGTGCTGGTGGCGAAGCTTATGTGCATCATGCGGACTGTCTTTGGCCTGGTGGACCCAGCCGATGAACAGGAGATCGTCAGGAGCTGGAGGCAGAAGCCAGAGGAGGATATTGCGGCATACATGGGCAGATGTATGACCAGTCATGGCTACATTCGTGGGCGAATGGTGCAGACCACTGCAGCCGTCATGGGCATGGTGGCGGGCATGTCAGACACCAACTTGCGTTCTACCTTGCTGTCACACACCACTGACATCACTTACCGGGAGGAGTTCATCAGCTTCCCCAAGGTGATCGCCCACGTGAGCCGGGTGCGCAATGCTCAGGAGCACCTCAGGCAAGATGCCTTCTCCCTTCAGGTTCTGCAGGGCGTCACGCTGGACCTCGGCGTGCAGCAGCAACTGGTCACACCGGCACTACCACCCGGGCTGGGAGCTGGAGCCTCCACTTCCCACGCCCACACTTCTGGGAGTCGGCCTGCCATCAGAGCTCAGGATCTCTGCTGGATACATCCTCGGGGCCGGCACACCAACGAGGACTGCAGTGAACAGGCACACATCTGGCAGGATGGCCAGATTCGCAAGGGACCACGCCCCGGCAAGGGAGGGACCAGCAAAGTCATGGCGGTCACCACGTCAGCTCCAGCCATCGCCCCATCTGCCGAGAGTGCATTGCTGGCTGCCGTTCAGCAACTCACTAACACTCTGACGCTTCAGGCTGGCAACAACCGTGGCGTAGGCAGAGGCAATGGCGGACAACGTCAGCTTGCTGGCAACCGGGAGAGCGCTTCATGCCCTCACTGCAACTTCCCGCAGGGGCATCCTGGTGGAGTGGACACCTGCTGGGTCCTGCACCCCGGAATGGCCAGGCACAGGCGAAACTGGCGTCCATCGGACAACCTCACACCCCAGCAGCAGCAGGCCTTCCGGGCCGCATGGGAGAAGGAGCGTCCAGGGGAGCACATGCCTGGAGCGGCAGCACCACTGGCGCCCCAGCCTGCACCAGCGTATGCACCCAGGGCCCCGCCCCTGGGTCCACCGGTGGTGCCATACCACAACGCTATGGCCGTGAAATACATGGACCCCGCATGGTACGCCATGGTCCAACAACAGCAGCAACATTACGCCCTGCCTGCTCCTCAGGTCCAGGAGCTGCCTAACTCCCAACCTCCGTATCATGTCAACTGCCTGACTGCTACTGGAGTGATGCCTGTGCTGACACGGGCGCAGGAGAAGGAGGCTCAGCTGCCCACCCATGCGCAAGCGCAGCGCAGCATGCCTGCCAGCTTCGTGGCACCTGACCCCCGCAGGATTGCTCCAGGCGGCCTGATTCGGGAAGGAGGCGGCCCCCGCTTTGAGCTAGCCGAGGAGCCACTGGCACGTGGGCCTGGGCATCCGCTCCAACCGATGCCGCCTGCAGCCAACGGCCGCGACGTGCAGCAAGACGAGGAGGTCACCGTCACTCTCTCACTGCCTGTTCGTCTCCCCGCTGCTGTCGTCCAATCTGCATTGAGTGGAGCTGCTACTGCCCCTCAGCCAACCCAGGTCTACAACACTGCACTCACCGGTGTCAACTTCAACAACATGACCTGGCAGGACAGGCGTGCACAGGGGGTACCACCTCCTGAGGATCAGGGCACACGCCCTACACTAGACAGGGTCCTGCAGACGGACGCCTCCAGCATTCACCTGGAGCATGCACCCACCGGAGTAACAGCCCGACCCTCCGATATCCGACTGGATTCTGGTGCTGAGCGTTGCATTGCCATGCGAGGCGCCCTGGACAGAGACAACCTGCCATGGCATGCAGAGCCAATGGATCAACTGCGCACAGCTTCAGGGGAGGTTGTGATGGCACTGGGGCGCACACCGCCCATCAACGTGATCCTGAACAAAGGGACACTCATGGAGCGTACCCTGCCAGTGGAGTTCATCGTCATGGATGGGGAGCCCACCATTTTTGGGTATCTCCTGAGCAAGGCATTCATGACCACTGCCAAAATCATCCTGATGTACAACCAGGACGGCACAGAGGCACCGCTTTACTACCAGCTGGAGGGCCCTGCCGGCGCTACCGCAGGCCAGCTGGGCAGCATCGTACTGCAAACCAGGGAGGCACTCACGCATGATGCCCCTACCAACATCAACCTGCTCACACATTGCAGCATCGCCTCTTCATCCTCCGCTCTGCTTCAGACGGGGGGGGAGACTGGCCACACACCCAGCACACCACTGGGGGAGGGAAAGCAGCGCACCACTGCAACCCCCTTCTTTTTCCCCAGGCTCTCTCGCATGCCGGCCTGGACTCTGTGCCTGTTGCTCTTTTGCTTTACTGGCATGGCAACTGCGGAGGGCACGCTTCAGGAGGAAACGCCAAACCGGCCAAACCCCTGGCCAAAGATGGTTGCCAACCTGGCACCATGGACCCTATGGCTCTGGTTCTTCGTGTTCAAAGGTGCGGAGCAACGGGAGCCCAGCAGACAGAAACCGCCCCCGCCTCTTCTCGGCAGAGTGGTGCATTTCCTGCTGTCATGGGCCATCTGGCAAGCATCTGCCATCAAGCCGCTGTTCTCAGTCCTGGTGATCTGCTTGAGCTTCACCTCAGCTCCACTCTTACACATCCTGGCGATATGCTGGAGGAAGGTCAAGCCCTTCTTCAATACCAAGGCCAAGTGGGGAGTGCCCAGGGACGGCGTGATCATGCTTGTTTTTGTTATAATGCCCGCTGTGTGGGCATGGAATAAGGAGCATGGACCTTTGATTTCGGCTGCGGCCTACTTACTCCACCCTTCATGGCTGGGAGCAGCTGTGGCCGGCGACTGTCTCTTCAGTGTGGGGGGGCAAGCTGTCAGGAAGCATACTTACGGAGACGTCATCATGACTGGATGGAAGTGGACCTCCAAGCTCTTGTACTTCCCTCTCTTGGCTGTGGTACTGCTAGCAGCGTTGGTGGAGCCCTGGTGGAGGCCGGATCAGGTTCAACCTGCAATCACGTGGACTGAAACCACCACCAACCTGCGCTTCAAACGGTATGCGAAACGCGATCGCAGGGCTGATGAGGCATACCACAGACACCATGCGGGGCGGCAGTGGAGAGTGAGCAATGGATACCCTGCACAACGGGAGCGGTGTGGCGTCAAGCAGATCACGTCGGCGCTGCTGCTGCTGGTCACCCTTAGCATCTTTGCTGGTGGCAGCACCGTTCACGCCATGCAGGGGCTCTATGGAGGACAACCACCGACATCCGGGGCGGCACCGCCTGTACCTATTCCACCCTATGGGACACAGCTGTATCTGGATCAGCTGCATCACTTGCAGGTTGCAAATGCTCACCTGGCGCAGCAACTTGCCACTCATCGTCCTGTGCTGGCAGCTGCAGCAACCACTCATGACATGAGTCAGCAGCAGAAAGGTGACGCAGGAGCTGCCACTTCTGGGACTGGGAAAGAGAGCTCTGCCGGAGCACATACCCCTGCCAAGGACCCTGGGCCCGCAAGTGACTCACAGGGAACACCTTTCTGGGCACCTACCCCTGACATCCTTGACATGCTGCAGCCTCTGGGAGGACAGGAGACACCTGTTCAAGCGGAGTTTGTCATGGATCAGGAGCATGGCTGGACTTGGGGCAACCATCCAGGTGCCACCAAGGAGGCCACGGAGGCGCTCAAGAAAGCGGTTGTGGGATGCAAAAAGGTGTTTGCCAACAGCTTGAATGATTTACCCGGGTATACAGGGGAGTATGGCGATGCACGGATTGAGTTGACCACGACTGAACGCATCTGGTCGGCCCCAAGGAAGTACTCTCCCCTGGAACTACAGGTCCAGGATGAGAAGTGCTCGGAACTCTTGAAGGCTGGCTTCATCAGCAAGGCTGCTCCTGGCACCAGGTATGCTTCGGCGCCCACCATGGCAGCTAAGCGGGATGCGGACGGAAACTGGACTGACAAGAGATTCTGCATCGACCTCAGGTCCATCAATGATCATATTAAAGGGCATGCAACGCGACCACCACTGCCGGAGGAGCTCTTCCAACGCCTCGCTGGATGCACGGTCTTTTCCACGCTGGATCTGAAAGCTGGCTTCCACCAGATCAGGCTTGATCAGGATTCCAAGGAGTGCACCAACTTCTGGTGGAATGGCGAGCTCTGGCAATACGACCGCTTACTGTTTGGTCTCAAAACTGCCACATCACTCTTTCAGGAGCGTATCGATGGCACCTTGCGTCGGTTTGGCCTCACCAATGTGGCCTTCAGCTATGTGGATGACGTCCTCATCGCTACACGCACCATGGAGGAGCACGCCATCGCCGTCAAAGCCGTACTGGAAGCACTTCATGCGGAAGGCTGGCGTGTGCATCCAGGCAAGTCTGTCTTTGGCGCCAGGACTGTGCAGTACCTGGGCCACCAGATCACCCCAGAGGGTCTGGAGCCGTGCAAGGTTAAGACTGCTGCCATTCTCCAGCTGCCAGCGCCAAAGGACGTCTCTGAGCTTAGGAGCGTCCTGGGCCTGCTCAACTTCTACCGCTGCTATTTGCCTAGCTTCAGCCTCACCGCAGGCCCCATGAACAAGCTCTTGCAAAAAGGAGCTGCATACGAGTGGGGAGAGGAGCAGCAGAGTGCCTTCGACACCCTCCGGAAGGAGCTTGCAGAGCCCGGCTGCGGCCTGCGCCAACCTGACAAGAACAGGGAATTCTTTGTGCATACCGACTGGTCTGAGCACGGAGTATCAGGCATCCTCAGCCAGCAGGATGACAAGGGCAACCACTATCTCGTGGCCTGCACTTCGCGCTCCCTCAACCAGCATGAACGCAACTACCCTGCCTTCAAGGGTGAGACACTCGCTTGTGTCTACGCCGTGAGGCAGTTCCGACCATACCTTCATGGCAGGAAGTTCACACTGGTGACGGATCACAGGCCACTGGTTTATCTCATGAAGACCAAAGAGCCTATCGGACAGCAGCAACGCTGGATCCTCACTCTCATGGAGCACGATTTTACCATCCTACACGTCGATGGTAAGCTCAACCCAGCTGATGCCCCCAGCCGCACTCCGCAGTGGCACAGCTATGACAACACAGGGGCAAGGCACCACACCTCTCAGGACCCTTTCACTCCGTCAATGCCGACTGTCCGTCTTCCGGATGGGACAGTCCTGCAAGACCTGCCCAGCCAGGAACAGCTGGCTGCCGAGCTCGGTATCCCCAAAAAGGTAGGCCGAGGTAAGCTCAAGGAGGGCCATCCTGTCAACGTCACAGTGGTCTCTGCCCACCATGGCAAGCCAGTGCCTACATGTGAGATGGGCCTCTGGATCAGCCAGACAAAGGCATCTCACCACATTCTCACTACTATGCAACACTACAATCAGAGGGGCATCAGCGCCAGCACTATCCCCACTGGATCTGACATCCTTGGGCGGGATGCAGAGCTGCTACACCCGGACTGGGAGGCCAACATGCCAGAGCTACCGTCCTGGCCACAACACCTGCAACAGGAGTTACGCCAAGCTGCCAACAGCTGGGTACATGCCGCTGTCACTCAGCCACCGCCTGTGCACTACCCTGACAGTCAGCAGGCCCGCATCAACACCAGCTCAGTCCTTCCATCACTCGCATCAGGGCAAGGCTTGGTCGTGCTTGATCTCTTCGGAGGACTCGGTGCTGGCTTGGAGATGGCCCTCCGCAACGGTATGGCCATCCACAAATACTATCACGTGGACTTCGATCCCACGGTGCGGTCAGTGGCTCGCTGGCGAGTGGCCCAGCTGGCGCAACGTTACCCAGATCAGTTTCCGCCATCAGCCTTTGCATCCATGCACGACACTCTACCCCATGATGTCTACCTTATAACCAAGGAGCACCTGTTGCAGGCAGGCGCCACACAGGGGGGGCAGTGGCTGATGGTGGCGGGATGGCCCTGCCAAGACCTATCCCGAGCGGGCAACCAACGTGGCTTGACTGGAAACAGGAGCTCTGCCTTCTATCCCATGGTCAACATCCTTCAGTGGTTGCAGGAGCTCCAACCCCTGCTCCTGCCTGCCTATCTTCTTGAAAACGTCAACTTCAAGGATGGGGCACCCGCTGCTCAGCAAGCATACGTGGAAGTCACCCAGCAACTTGGACACCCACACGTGCTGGATGCTGCCCAGTTCAACAGCCTGGCACATCGGCTTCGCTACTTCTGGACCAACATGGCCACACCGGTACAGCTAGCAGCGGCACTTCGTCAAGTGCGGCGGCAACCCGGCCTGGCTGTCCAACCCATCATGCTACCAATGCGAGTCTGCCAGCCTGTTACAACGACACATCCTGCCTCAGCTGGGTACTGGCCTGCCAACACACCTGGCCAAGCACGCAGCTGCTGGCCTACCCTTATGGCATCTGAACAGTCACGTGCTTTTCGCCCTAACCAAGGAGGTGCAGTCCTGCGCCAGGATGGCACCTGGGATGAGCCCGCCGCTGTGGAACGGGAGAGAGCCATGGGCTACTACACCGATGATACCGCCGCACCAGGCGTGTCAGAGCTTGACCGGCGCAAAATCCTGGGCAACGCCATGGACATGAATACATTGCAATGCATCATGGCTGCAGCCCTGGCATGGAACGCCTTCTTACATAAACCACACCTACATGCTGCCACCCCAGCACATGTCTGCACTCTTTTGGCACCCACCCACCCACCCTTGTCATCCACCCCTGCCTCACATCCCCCTGCTGGGGGGGGATACTCTGCCCTCACACTGCGGCAGCAGCAGGCGGCTGGAGAGCAGCAGGTCATGAACGCCACTTTGATCTTCACTGCGCAAATCAGTGAAGGAGCCAAGGACATCTGGCAGGATGGAGCTGCTATGCATTTCTTGCAGCATGGGGGCTACCCTCAGGACACCACGGAGAATGAAAAGCGCAGGATACGCAAGCGTACAGCTTCCTATTCTTGGTCTGGCGGCAATCTCCTCAGGACCATGCAGGATGGCACTACCAGGCTGGTGCCTCCGCTGGCGGATCGAGCTGACATCGTGAGGAAGGTGCATGGACTGGGCCATCTAGGAGTCAGGCGCACTACAGCTCTGGTGGCCAACTCTTACTACTGGCAAGGTATGCTCACTGATATCACTCTTGCTGTCAAACAGTGTGACCCCTGTCAGCGAGCCAAGGTCTCCTTCGGGAAGGAGGGCCCCACTCTGCACCCGCTGCCCATGGTAGGACTGGGTTTCAGGTGGCACTGCGATCTGTTTGGACCCATCAAGCACAACACCACCAACCGCTATGCCATGGTTTGTGTTGAGTCATACTCACGCTGGATTGAGGTCATTCCCATTCCCGACAAGAAGGCCAATCACACGGCACAGGCGTTCCTTCATGCTGTTATCGCCAGATGGGGAGCACCCGCGGAGGTGGTAACTGATCAGGGAAACGAGTTCGAGGGCGAGTTTGACCAGCTGCTGCGTCAATGTCATGTGGACCACCGTCGTACCTCAGCCTCACATCCCCAGTCCAATGGAGCTGCGGAGCGCATGGTACAGACTCTCAAGCGCAGCTTACAAAAGCTGATTGAGGACAACGGCAAACCTTCAGACTGGGAAAGGCTCCTGGCGTGGGCGGCACTAGCCTACCGTGCTGCACCTCAGGAGGCGAGCCGCATGTCTCCGTATGAGCTGGTCTTCGCCAAAAAGCCAGTCATTCCTCCAGCCAAGTGGGAAGAGGCGACCAGGCCCATCAACTTAGAGCTCATGGAAGGTAACGTGGCCCAGCTAGCCCGGGAGCTGCATTCTCGCCAGAAGCACTTCCAGGAGATGGCCCCCATGGCGACAGCCAACAAGGCCATTGCCCAGCACAGGGACATTGGACGCTACGCCCAGCGGCGATCTGGCAAGTATCTTCCCAAGCTCTATGAATTCAAGGTGGGCGAGCTGGTTTACTGTGAGGCAGCGCCAGGAGAATCACTGCAGAGCCGAGCGCCACCCATTATCCTGCGTGTACTGGAGGTGAAAAAGAGTGGAGTCTTGAAGCTTCAGGGGCGTGATGGCAAGGTCAAATCGGTGCACTGCAGCCATGTCTCGCCTTGCTTGCTGGCTGGCATCGACACCACGCTGGATGCTGACCTCCTGCACACCACAGGGGAGGAGCGCTGTGAGGTCTGCCGCTCACCAGAAGGGGAGGACACCATGGTTATGTGTGACAACTGCTTCACTGGATGGCACATGGCCTGCCTAAACCCACCTCTCCCGGAGGTGCCAGAGGGCCTCTGGATCTGTCCACACTGCCAGGAGGCTGGCTTTACGCAGGAGGGGCTACAGTACCAAACAGCTGCCCGCAGAGCCCAGGATGGCAAGCTTGCCCAAACACGTCTCAACTTCCCCAACGCCACAATCAAGCGTCAAGAGATGCAGGCTGAGGAGTTGAATGGACGGCTCTGCCAGCGCCTAACAGCAGGGGTGACGGACGGTGACCCACACTGGAGCTATGCCAGGCTGCGCTACATGGGACGGGAGCAACGCCCGCGTTCCCTACTGCTTACCTCCGAGGATGGAGCTTATGAGCGGACGAGTCTAACCAACCTCAGGAGTCTCACCAGCACAGGGCGTCTCCGGCTCCTGGGGAGCAAGGCCCAGCTGCCGCCTGGTGTGCAAATTCCTGAGGCGGCGGCTCTTCATGCATCTGCATAATGCATTAAACTTGCGTACTTGTCACACTTGTCGTGTATGCAGGCCTGCACACCTCACTCTGTGCATGCCGCATGCCGTCTGCATAACTGCTGCTGTCGTGTCTGCAGATCTGATCCAGCATGGCGCGTAGTCGAGGAGCAGCCAGGATGTCCACTGGAGGAGCTGGCAGGGCATCCACAAGGGGAGTGCTCAAGCACCGGCACGCTTACCGGCATCGCCCCCTCACTGATGAGGATGCTGCACAAGCTAACCGCCTCCTGGAGGCCCTGCAGAGGTGTCTCTTCTTCGACCCTCTACCGGAGGAGTGGGAGGATGACCCTGTATTGGTCAGGGAGTGCGTGGACGTACACCCCATCAGGGCGGTCAGGGAGCTGGCCATACGCTGCCTGGGCCTGCTGGATCATCCCGACCCGACACAACGACAGGCGCTGGCGAGCACCGCATTTCGCATGCTGACGACGTGGCGTGCTACGGCTGGGGACAGTTGGGAGCGCGGCCCTCAGGACAGTGCCTCAGAAGCTGAGGATCAGGCGGACGCTGAGGATCAGGCGGACGCTAAAGATCAGGAGGACGACATAGTGGACTATGAGGATCATCCAGATGAGGGTGACGAGGAGGATGAGGAGCCACCTATCTCCGCCTCTAAACCGGCGGGTGCTGGGACACTCGCCGCAGGGACATCGGCCCTGCCTGACATGGCAGCCAATGCCCAGCCTTGCTCCACGGAGGGAGCTGTCCTCCTCGCTGCTGCCGCCACACATCCAAGTCCCGCGGGCACACAGGAGCCAGCGCGTCCCACCTCTGCACCTCCTACGCTGCCAGCCAGACCAACAGCAATCCAACAGAAGGCCCATCGCACTGAAATGGACCGGCTCCGGGAGGCGATCACCAAGCAAGAGGAGGAAAAAGCGCGGCTTGAAAATCAGTCCTCCAGTCAGCCCATCGCTAGCAGGAACCTCATCGTGTGGCAAGGTGCGGAGGGGTCGCACGCCATTGCGACAACCTCACCCGTGTCAAGTCCTGTCCGTGGAAATGGCCGGCGACGGCAGGCGGCTGGCAAAAGGGCCTCGTCCAGCAAGGATGCTGGACCACCGGCAACCCGCCCGGGGAGGAGCACGGAACCAGCCCGTGCGCCACGTGGTGGCAGCCGACATCCATCACCCCATGGTAGGCGGCCTGATGGGGACGACAACCCTGGGCCCAGTCGGGCACCCCGGATCTCTGACACGGCACCACAATACCTGACAACGACCGAGGAGGCTTGTGTGGCCCAGACCTTCCTGGGCGCCTTCAACCGTGCTCTGGATGGCGCAGACCACGATGCTGCACACCTGCTCACTCCCCTCCTTCGCCTTATTACCAAACTCCTCCGGCGCAGGGGCACTCTACCCACATCCAGTCTGCCCGATGCCCAGTGCTACCTACCAGCTGTTAATGAGCTCCCTGCAGGGGCCGCTCAGCACCTACGCTCCTTCAAACAGGCGGTACTGCCCAGTGGCCCTCGCTACCAGGGTTATGACATCTTGTCCGCTCGCCTGACTGAGGTGCAACAGCTGCATTCCAGCTTGCAGCGAGTGCAGGCGGAAGCTGACCGGCGGGCTCAGGAGGATCTCGCCCAGTTCATGCAGGTCAAGCGCGAGCTGCGGGACACTCGGCGGGAGGCTGATGCCAGCAAACAGCGGCAGCAGCAGCTGCAAGCTGACGTGGAACGGCTGCAGGCTCACGTGGCAACCCTCACTGCCCACGCGATTCCGCCAGCCGCTGCCAAGCCCGTGGTTCTGCCTCAGCAGCCTTCCTTGCAGGAAACTCTGGGGGTGGCCATGGACCTCTTGCAGCAAGCCATGGCAACCGTGCCCCAGCCGCAGGGCATTGCTGGTGTGGCGCCATCCACTCTTCCCAGCACACGTCCTGTGTTGGAGCGCATCAGAGACACTCGCTCGGGGCCATCCACATCGGCAGCACCAGCACCGGCACCCACAGCGCCTGCACCCCGGCAAGCCGCATCCCCAGAGAGGCCGCCATCGTCTTCTCGGCATCGCTCAGCTTGGGAGGAGCGCAGGCACGCTGCCTCCCCCCAGCGGAGGCAGCGTTCACCATCACCTCGCCAGCAGCCACGCTACAACCGGCACTGGCGTGCGCCTGCCAGGAGGGAGGAGCCACTCCCACGAGGGCGTGATCACTCTCCACGCCGGCAGCACAGCAACAGCCCTGGCAGGGTGCCAGAGCCTGATGACAAGCGTCACAGGACTAGGTGATTCCGCTGCCATAGCAATAGTCACATACTGCATTTTGCCTCCCTGCCACATTATGTTTTCTGCTGCATCACCTGCGTTATGGTTGCTTTAGTTTTCACTGTTGGTTTATCATTGTTTATCGGGTACTTCTGAGATCCGCGCGGACTGTGAAGTCAGGCCATGCCAGTCTGTTGCACATTGCAGCTGGCACTGTTCCCTTGCGTTATGGGAACTAACCTGCAGGGATCTCAGAAGGGTGACAGGGGTTGCCGCGTTTCCCTGCACCTCCCACATGCATGTCTGCCGCACTCCGGTAGCATTATTTTAGACAGGTGTTGTAACTGCCGGTTACACCCTGTGTCCCGGCCAGGGCATAGTTTTCTTAGTCTGCCTTTGCATAATTTGCACGCTATGCATTTTATTGCCTTTTACCACACCCTGCTTCCTTTTGCTTTCTGCACCTGCTTCTCAGCTGCAGAGGGGGGGTGTTAGTCGTCAGACATACTGTTATGCAGCAGGGCACTTCATTTTTGCATGCTTACACTTATGCCATGTCAGATCAACTGCATGCCACATTTGCCATGTGTCAGCATTTCATGCTTCAGATCATGCCAGATCAGCTTCCAAGCTAGATCTGCCTGTGATCTGAGATCACCTGTCGGTGATCTGAGATCAGCATAGGTAGATAGGAACCATGTCATGCTGGTTCCTCCTTTGCACGCGACAGCTGTCGCATCACATCTGGTGATGGGCGCAGCTGGTTCCGGGTGACTCTACGTCTGCCGTGGCTGAGTCATCCGGGATCTTTGTAGGACTAGCTTTCATTATTTATTGTTAGTTTTTATGATGGCACCTACGTCTGGCGGTGGTCATCATGCTCTGCCCATGATGACCAGTGTCACACTTTCCTCACGTGAGGGCAGTAGTTTTAGCCTTTCCCTCTAGCCAGGCTAGCTGGTCTAGTTGGAAAAGCTACCTTGTTTTCCAGCAGAGATTCCGTAGTGCGGTCACCTGCGTGACCTACTAGCTTTTTGCCGCAGTAGACAGCTTGTCCTGCATTTCTGCCCACGCCCGCGGCGTCTGGAGCGCATTCTCGTCCCTGGCCGGACCTCGCATCATACGTGGCACTTCCACCACTGTGTAAGTCCCGCATTGCCTTGCTTGCCTCTGCTACGGGCAGCCCCTACCAGCTAGACCCACCACCAAGCGGTGGTTCCCACTGCGCAGCCGCTACTTCAGACCCAGGCGCGTGCCTGCACGCTTCTGAACGTAGGAGATCAGTTCTGGTCCAGCTATCTCCCGCAGCCAGCCGTTCCAGAAGCTATTA
>JBBASD010000062.1:0-13331 GCA_040399485.1 Cyanobium sp.
CGAATACCGTTCGCGCCAGAACCAGTTGGTGGGCCGCCGCTCCCGCCGGACCTACCTGCTTGGCGACAAGGTGGAGGTCGAAATCCAACAGGTTGACGCCCTGCGCAACCAGATCGATCTGGTGGTGGATCAAACCCCTTCCACACCGCAAGAGGGCGGTGACGAATCTTCGCGTCTCCCCCTTCCCCCTGAAGCCGTCGAGCAGGGTCAACTGGCCTTGGCCGAATCCTGAGACAGCTTTGATGACTCCGGCCCTTCCGGTCGTCCTGGCCGTTTCCGGGGCTTCGGCCCAACCCCTGGCCGAAAGGGCGCTGGCCCTGTTGCTCCAGGCCGGCGAGACGGTCGAGATGGTGACCAGTCGTGGCGCCATCACCGTGTGGCAGGCCGAGTTGGGTGTGCGGGTGCCCTCCGAACCCGAAGCCCAGGAAGCGTTCTGGCGCCAGCGCACCGGTGAAGCCGCCGGCCAGCTGCGTTGCCACCGCTGGAATGACCAGGCGGCGGCGATCGCCAGCGGCAGCTATCGCACCCGGGGGATGGTGATTCTGCCGGCGAGCATGGGCACCGTGGGACGGATTGCCAGTGGGGTGGCCCTTGACCTGATCGAGCGGGCTGCTGATGTTCACCTCAAAGAAGGGCGGCCCCTGGTGATCGCTCCGCGCGAATTGCCCTGGAACCTCGTGCATTTGCGCAATCTCACCGCCCTGGCCGAGGCGGGAGCACGGATCGCGCCGCCGGTGCCGGCCTGGTACCACCAGCCGACCACCTTGGCGGAAATGGTGGACTTCCTGGTCATCCGCGTTTTTGATGTACTGGGCCTGGACCTCGGTTCCCTGCGCCGCTGGCAGGGGCCGCTGCCCCTGGTTGATCCGAACCCCCACCCGTCCTCCCCTGCCCCCTGAGCCCTGCCGCCCTTGCTGCGTCGTCTGCTGTTGTTGCCCCTGCTGTCGCCCCTGTTGGCGGCCACCGTTCTCGGAGCGCTCAACCCAACGCCCGTCCTGAGCCTGCGTTTGCTCACCTGGAGCAGTCCAGCTCTTCCCCTGGGTGCCTGGATCAGCGCGGCTGCCCTGGGGGGGGCTGTTCTGAGTGGCGCCGGCGTCTCCCTGGCCCTGCGCCCGCCCGTTGCCGCCCTGCGCCGCCGGGTGCGCCTGGAGCGCTCCGCGCCGGGGTGGGAGGCAACACCGACTGAGCAGGGGGGCAATCGCCGCCACTCCCCAAGCCCAGTACACGCCTCGAGGGGACGGGGACCGGATCCGACCGAGACCTACGGGCGAGGATCCGGCACCAGCGAGTTCGCCGCCGCCACTCCCACCCCTGCCCCAGGCGAGCCCCTGCCAACCATGACGGTGCCTTTCAGGGTGATTCGTCGCGCTGATGGGGCCCGGCCCCACGCCGCCCCAGCCGAGGCCGCCAGGCCCGGGCCCTGGTCGCGCTCCCCGGGAGCCAAGCCCCAGGCGGCGGCTCAGCAGGACGAATGGGACTCGCCGGCCGATGAAGACTGGTAGGCATGGACCCTGGCGGAGCCCTGCCTAGAGTTGGCTCCTGCTGATTCGCCGAGCTCTCTCCGTGGCTGAACCCTCGACCCCCGCCTCGCCTGACAGCCCGTCCACCGCCAGCGAGGCGCCCGGAGCCAAGACGCCTGCGGCCAAGACCCCCGAGACCAAGACCCCTGGGGCCGCTCCGGACGCCAAAGTCAAACCACCTGCACCTGAAGACAAACCCTTCAGCGAGTTTGTACCCCAACTCCTGTTGCCGGCCTTGGCCAAGGAATGCCAGACCTATGGCGGTCCCGCCCCTAACCTCGTTTTTGAGGAGGGTCCCATGCCGGTGGTGGGAGGCAACTGCTGGATGGTCAAGGGCGATCTACCGGGGGAGAGGCGGTTCTGGTTGTGCTTTGCCACACCAGAGCTGGGCGCCATCAAGACGATTGCCCTGGCTGAGGGGGGCAGCAATGTGCCGAGTTTGCTGGAGTCGTTCCTGATCGACGAAAAAAAGATGACCCTGGCCCTGATCGTCTCGCGTCTGGTGCAACGCCTGAATGGTCAGAAGTGGCTCGGACCAAACTGATTCCTGCATCCCGCTTCACATGGGCGCAAGAGCGGCCCCGGCCCACCTACATTGGGTGCAAAGATTGATTCGACTCCAGCGATGGTGCCTCCTGCCGCCACAGTTACCGGAGCCTCCGCCCCTGCAAGCGCCGTCTCCGGCCAGCGGGTTGGCACAACCGCAGCACCAGAAATCAAGGATCCGGCCAAGGACACGATTCTGACGCCGCGGTTTTACACAACCGATTTCGACGCCATGGCGGCGATGGACCTGCAGCCCAACCAGGCCGAACTGGAGGCGATTTGCGAAGAATTCCGCAAGGACTACAACCGTCACCACTTTGTCCGCAACGATGAATTCATAGGCGCCGCAGAAAAGCTTGATCCCGATACACGCAAGGTATTTGTTGAATTTCTTGAACAAAGCTGCACCTCGGAATTTTCTGGTTTCCTGCTCTACAAAGAGCTGAGCCGCCGCATCAAGACCAAGAATCCACTCTTGGCCGAATGTTTTGCCCACATGGCCCGGGATGAAGCTCGCCATGCCGGTTTTCTCAACAAAGCCATGGCTGATTTCGGCCTGCAGCTCGATCTCGGCTTCCTGACGGCTAACAAGGCCTACACCTACTTCAAACCTGCCTACATCTTTTACGCAACCTATCTCTCTGAGAAAATTGGCTATTGGCGCTATATCGCCATTTATCGCCACCTTGAAAAACACCCCGAAAGCAAAATCTTCCCGATTTTCAATTTCTTTGAAAACTGGTGCCAAGATGAAAATCGTCACGGTGATTTCTTTGACGCCTTGATGAAGTCCCAGCCCAAGACCGTCAATGGCCTTGCTTCGCGGCTTTGGTGTCGCTTCTTCCTGCTTGCTGTGTTCGCCACCATGTATGTGCGCGATGTGGCTCGCAAGGAGTTCTACGAATCTCTTGGCCTTGATGCTCGCGAATACGATAAGTACGTGATCGAAAAGACCAACGAAACCTCGGCTCGCATTTTCCCTGTGGTGCTTGCGGTAGATAAACCTGAATTCTGGCGTCGACTCGAGAATCTGGTCGACAACAATGTGGCCCTCAGCAAGGTGGCGGCCAGCGGCGGTCCGGCCCCCCTCCAGGCCCTGCGCAAGTTGCCCCACTGGGCCGCCAACGGCTACCAGATGGCGCGGTTATTCTTGATGGCCCCGATCCGTAGCGACCGGTTCCAGCCGGCCGTGCGCTGAGCCCCGCAGTGGTCCAATCCCCCCCCGCCCTGCGGCGCCACGACAGCCTCGCCAACCCGGTTTGGCGCCCCCGCCTTGAATTGCTCCTGGCCCAAGGGGTCGCCGCCGGGGCTGACCTAGTTGAGGTCTTTCTGGAGCGCACCGATGCCCTCGGTGTTTTGGCCGAACAGGACACCATCACCAGCGTTAGTCCCTCCTTCGGGATGGGCGCGGGCGTGAGGGTGTTCCGGGGCCGCTTTGATGGCTTTGTTTCCACCAACGACCTCAGCGAAGCGGGTCTGTTGACGGCCCTTGATCAAGCGCTGGGCATGCTGGGGTTGCTGCGCTCCAGCCACTCCCCCAACACTTTCCAAGGGCTGCCACCACTTCAGGATTGGGCAATCGCCAAGGGGGATTGGCTCGGTCAATGCCCAACCCTTCAAGAAGCCACCTCTCGCCTGCTGGAAGGCACCGACCATCTCAATAGCCTTGGCCAGCATTTGCAGGTGCGCCGCGGCAGCTATGCACGCAATTGGCAGGACGTGTTGGTGGTTGCCAGCGATGGCACCAATGCCCATGACATTCGCTTGCATCAGTCTCTGGGTCTAAATGTATTGGCCGCCGATGGCGACCACCGCGCCAGCCTGGGCCGCCGCTACGGCTCCCATGGCCGTCCCGATGAGCTGCGCCAGTGGCAGGCTGAGGAATCGGCCCGCGATCTCTGCGACAGTGCCGCCACAATGTTGCGGGCCGATTATGTCGAAGCGGGCCAGTTTCCAGTGGTTTTGGCGAACCGATTCGGCGGCGTCATTTTCCATGAAGCCTGCGGCCATCTGCTCGAAACCACCCAGATTGAGCGCGGCACAACACCCTTTGCCGAGCAATTGGGCCAGGAGATTGCCCACCCCGCCGTCACCGCCATTGATGAGGGTCTCACCGATGGGGCCTTTGGTTCCCTGGCCATGGACGATGAGGGCATGGCGCCCCAGCGCACCGTGCTGATCGAAAACGGCATCCTGCGCCGGTTCCTCAGCGACCGGGCCGGTGAGATTCGCACCGGCCACGGGCGCACCGGCAGTGGCCGGCGCCAGAGTCATGCCTTCGCCGCCGCCAGCCGCATGCGCAACACATATATCGCCGCCGGCCCCCACACCCCCGAGGCCCTGATCGGCTCCATTGATAAGGGCCTGTATTGCAAGTCGATGGGGGGTGGCAGCGTCGGACCGACGGGCCAGTTCAACTTCGCCGTGGAAGAGGGCTTTTTGATCGAAAACGGCCAGCTCACCAAGCCAGTCAAAGGTGCCACCCTGATTGGCGAGGCGAAGGAAGTCATGCCCCGCATCTCCATGTGTGCCAACGACCTGGAACTGGCGGCCGGCTTCTGCGGATCGGTGAGCGGCAGCATTTTTGTCACCGTCGGCCAGCCCCATATCAAGGTGGACACGATCACCGTGGGGGGCCGTTGACGATGGCATCAGGCACCACCCCAAGCGATTTTCCTGCTCCCCTTGATGTGGCGTCCTTGCGCCAGCGACTGGAGTCCCTGGCCAAAGACGAAGGCGTAGGCCGCTGGGACCTGGGTGCTGGCTGCAGCACCGACACCTCGGTCCAGGTTGACCGGGGGGATGCCAAGCAGATGAAAGGGGCCCAGCGCAGTGCCATCACCCTGCGGGTCTGGAACGGGGCGGGCTTGGTGGGCATCACCTCCACCTCCGATCTTTCCGATGCGGGCCTGGCCCGGGCCATGGCCGGTGCCCGCGCCGCCAGCGACTTCGGCAACCCCGACGATGTACCGGCCTTCTCGCCGTTGGCCACTGCCCCCCTGCCGCCGCTTGATCAACCGCTTCAAGAGCCAGTGAGCATCCTCGCCTTGCTGGATACCCTCAAGGAGGCCGAAGCCGAGCTGCTGCATCGCCACCCGGCCATCGCCACCGTGCCTTACAACGGCCTCAGCCAGCGCAGCAGCGAGCGCATTTATATCAACAGTGATGGGGCTTGCCGCCACCAGGAGCTGACCACCGCCAGCCTCTACCTCTATGCCCGCGCCGAGGAGGCGGGTCGCAAACCGCGCAGCAGTGGCGCCATGCGGGTGGCCTACGGCGCCAAGGACCTGGACGTGGCGGGCTGCGTGGCCGAGGCCGCCGAACGCACCATTTCCCACCTCAACTACGCCCCAATCGACACCGGCCGCTACACCTGCGTTTTTTCGCCCGAAGCCTTTCTCGACTTGATCGGCGCCTTCAGCAGCCTTTTCAATGCCCGGGCGGTGCTGGATGGGATGAGCCTCAGCAAGCGGGAGTCCCTGGGCCAGCCCCTGGCGGTGCCTTTCCTCTCAATTCGCGATAACGGCTTGCATCCGGGCAACGTGGGCGCCGCCCGCTTTGATGGCGAAGGCACCCCCAGCCAATGTCTGCCCCTGGTGAGCGAGGGGGTGTTGGTCAATTTTCTGCATTCCGAGGCCACCGCCCGCAGCTTTGGCGTCGCCCCCACGGGCCATGCCGGCCTGGGGGCCAAGGTGTCGGTCGGACCTGATTGGTTTGAGATCGGCTCCAGCGCCGGCGTGGCTGGCGGGGCAGAAGGTTTGGAGCACCTCACGGGCACCGGTCCCGGCGTCGGCCGTGAAGGCCTGGTGGTGATCGATTCGCTTTCGGCTTTGCATGCGGGCGTCAAGGCCAGCCAGGGATCCTTCTCCCTGCCCTTTGATGGTTGGTGGATCCACGGCGGCGAAAGTCGCTCGATTGAGGCGGCCACCGTGGCGGGCGACATCCGTACTGTGCTCAATAGCTTGGTGGGTTTTGAAGGGCTCGCCAAAGTCACCCCCGGTGGACTCTGTCCCTGGGTGTGGGTGGAAGGACTTTCGGTCACGGGTGAGGCCTGAACGCCAACCTTGAAGATCCTTTATTGGGGCACCCCCGCTTATGCGGTGCCCACCCTGGACGCGTTGCACAGCGCCGGCCATGAGCTGGTGGGGGTGGTTAGCCAGCCCGACCGTCGCCGTGGCCGCGGCAGCCAAACCCAGCCCTCGGCGATCAAGGCAAGGGCCCTTGAACTCGGCCTGCCGGTGTTCACCCCCGAGCGCCTGCGCAAGCAGCCAGATATCCAGGCGCAGTTGGCTGCCCTGGGGGCAGAGGTCTTCGTGGTGGTGGCCTACGGCCAGATCCTGCCGGCGACTGTTTTGGCCCTGCCCCCTTTGGGCTGCTGGAACGGCCACGGCTCCCTGCTGCCCCGCTGGCGCGGCGCCGCCCCGATTCAGTGGGCCCTGCTGGAGGGTGATGGCCAGAGCGGAGTGGGCATCATGGCCATGGAGGAGGGCCTCGATACCGGTGCCGTACTCCTGGAAAGGGCGTTGGCGATCGGTCTACGGGACAACGCCGAAACGGTGTCCCTGGCCCTGGCCCAGCTCACTGCCAGCTTGATGCTGGAAGCCCTGGTGGCGATAAAAGCCGGCGGCCCGGGCCCAGAGCCGGAACGGCTGGCCCGCCTGGGGGTGCGGCAACAGAGCGAGCAGGGCATGACCTACGCCCGCCTGCTGCAACGGGATGATTTCGAGATCCGCTGGCAGCGCAGTGCCTTGGATATTCACCGCCAGGTGATGGGGCTCTATCCCGGGGCGGTTGCCCAGTGGCGCGGCCAACGATTCAAGCTGCTGGCAACAGAACCCCTGCTGCCGGAGTTGGCCGAGCAACTCAGCCCCGAGGCCCAGGACCTGCTGCGTTCAGGGTGCATCCCAGCGGATCCTGGGGCCCCAGGACAAGTGGCTGCCCTGGTGGCGGGGCTGGGCCTGGTGGTGGCCACGGGCGACGGAGCGCTGCTGGTGCGCCGCGGCCTGTTGGCGGGGCGCCGGGTCATTGAGGGCCGCCTGTTGCTGGAGCAGCTCGAAGCTCAGGTGGGTGATCGTTTCGCAGCCTGCGGGGATGCTGGCGGCAAGGAGTAGCGTTCGCCGAGAGCATGTTGCGATTGCATGGGGTCCGCCCCTCCCCCACCCCAGGCTCCCCGCACCCCGTTGGAGCCTGCAGGACGCGGCGATGGCGCTGGAGCCATCTTCAGTGGCGGTTATGGCAATCAGGAGCCTGAATCGCCTGCCCCGGGTCGGGGCAGCCGCAAACGCAACTGGCTGGTGCCCTTGCTGGTGCTGGGCGGCCTCGGCGCTGGTGGTGCCTGGCTGGCCAGCCACTGGGGAATTGAAGAAACCGATAATGCCCAATTACAGGGCCGTCTCACCGAGATTTCCAGCCGGGTGCCGGGCACGATTGTGCGGGTATTTGTTGACGACAACGAGGAGGTCAAGGCCGGCCAGCCGTTGATTTTGCTGGATGATCGCGATGCCGGCGTACGGCTCTATCGGGCCCGGGCCGACCTGGAGCAGGTGGGCCGCGAGGCCCAGGCGATGGGCACCCAGGCGGGCGCCACCCTCAGCACCGCCCGCGCCGCCCAGGGGGTGGCCATCGCCGAACAACAGTCGGCCAGCAGTGAATTGGCCCGCGCCTGGGCCGACGCCCAGCGGCTGGTGGGTTTGGCCCAGCAGGGCGGCGTCTCCCGCCAGGAAGCGGAGCGGGCGGTGGCGGCCTGGCGCAAGGCCCAGGCGGATTACACCCACAGCCAGGCCAGTGCCCAGAGCGCCCAGGCCCGCATCCAGGACGTGGGCGTGGATCGCTCCAAGGCCCAAGCGGCGGCCGCCAAGGTGGCCCAGGCCCAGGCGGCCTTGGCCGAGGCCCAGCTGCAGCTCTCCTACACCCGCATTACGGCGCCGGCGCCGGGCCGCATCGGTGCCCGCCGTGCCGAACCCGGCCGCCAGGTGCAACCGGGCCAGCCGCTGATGACCCTGGTGGATACCCAACCGTGGGTGGAGGCCAATTTCAAGGAAACTCAGCTCACGGCCCTGCGGCTGGGCCAAGCCGCCGAGGTGCGGCTCGATGCCTACCCCGATCGCGTCTTCAAGGGACGCATCACCGGTTTGGCCCCGGCGTCGGGGGCCCGCTTCACCCTGTTGCCCCCGGATAACGCCACCGGCAACTTCACCAAGGTGGTGCAGCGGATCACCGCCCGCATCGCCCTGGATCCGCAACAGACCAAGGGGCTGAGGTTGGTGCCTGGCTTGTCTGCCAACGTGCGCGTGCGGCGCTGATGACCGCCGCCGGTGTATCCCAGCCTGCGGTCCCAGCCCAACTGAGCCTCAAGCAGTGGGCGGTGGTGATCACCGTGTCGCTGGGGGCCCTGCTGGAGATCATCGATACGAGCATCACCAATGTGGCCCTGACCCACATCCAGGCCGCCATGGGGGCCACTTTGGCGGAGGTGGGCTGGGTGGTGACGTCTTACACCATTGCCACGGTGGTGATGATTCCGCTCAGCGCTGGCCTCAGCGATCGCTTTGGATCCCGCGCCTATTTCCTGTTTTGCCTGATCGGCTTCACCGCCGCTTCGATGCTCTGCGGGTTGGCCCCGAGCCTGCCGACCTTGGTACTGGCCCGGGTGTTGCAGGGGCTGTTGGGAGGGGGGTTGATTCCCAAGGCCCAGGCGATTTTGTTTCGCACCATTCCCAATGCTCTTCAGGGCATCACCCAGGCGGCGTTCGGGGTGGTGGTGCTGGTGGGCCCGGCCCTGGGACCAACTCTGGGGGGCTGGCTCACCGATGGGCTGGGCTGGCGCTGGATCTTCTTCATCAATCTGCCCTTCGGCTTGCTGACGGTGCTGCTGGGTCTGGCCTTCCTGGCCCCGGATCCGCCCGATCCCAACAGCCGCAGGCTGCAGATGGATTGGCTCGGCATTGTGCTGTTGGCCGTTGGGCTGGGCAGCCTGCAGGCGGTGCTGGAGCTGGGCAACCAGTACCTGTGGTTTGAGGACGCCAATATCCGCGGCCTGGCGCTGCTTTCGGCCGTCAGCCTGCCGGTTTTCATCTGGTGGGAGTTGCGCTGCCGCAAGCCGGCGGTGGCGCTGCGGGTGTTGCGGCATCGCTCCTTGGTGGGCGGCAGTTTGTTTGCGATGGTGCTGGGCATGGGGCTCTACGGCACGGTGTTTTTGGTGCCGGTATTCGCCCAGAGCGTTTTGGGCTACACCGCCACCCAGACGGGGATGCTGCTGCTGCCCGGGGCCCTGGTTTCCGGGCTGGTGATGGCCCTGTTAGGCAAGGTGATCAACCGCATTGATCCGAGGTATCTGCTGGCGGCGGGGGCACTGGGCATGGCCGCCTCGATGTACTGGCTGGCCGAAATCGGCACCGATACGGGAGTCGATTCGATGTACTGGCCCTTGATGGGGCGTGGGATCACCACCGTGATGATGTTTCTGCCCCTCAGCCTGGTGACCCTTGGCCCCCTGCCCCGCGAGGACATGGGCGCCGGCACTGGCTTTTACAACCTCACCCGCCTGTTGGGGGGCAGCTTTGGCATCGCCCTGCTGGCGGTGATTTTCGACCAACGCCGTTCGCTGCATCGCAGCAACCTGGTGGAGCACCTGACGGTGACCAATCCGCTGCTGCAGGAACGGCTGAGCCAGTTGCAGGCCCTGGTGATGGAAAGGGGCGAGGGCGCCGGCCGGGTCGCCGATCAGGCCCTGCAACTGCTCAGTGACCAGGTGGGCCGGCAGGCCTCCCTGCTGGCCTTCAGCGATGTGTTCCGGGTGGTGGGGTTGTTGTTTCTGCTGGCGTTGCCGCTGGTGCTGTTGACGGGCGGGCGGGCGCGGAGTGCCGCCGGGGCGGGGCACTGAAACTCGGAGGGCGATGAGTTCGAGGAAGAGGCCCGGCAAGGGGTATTTGCAGTAGCGCAAGAGCAATGCAGGGCGGGAAAAGATTCATCCGATTCACTGCTGCGCTCGTCGTCGAGCTCTGCAACTGCAGCAGTTAGATCGGCCGCCAGTTCGGCTAACAACAACAAGCCATTCACCAACCCCATCCGGCCTTGTCGTCAGTAAAGCCGCGAGCAACTAAACGATCTGCGTTTTGGAAGTGTTAAGATTTAGGGTGGAGCATAGCGGATTTATCTTGCACGACATAACTTAAGCATATATCGACCTACGGATTGTTTAATTTGTGAAAAATTTAATCTGTCTGCTGGCCCTCCTTTCATTCATTCCCGCCCAGCGGGCTATCGCCTTTGGCACGGTCAATTTGCTTGGTCAGAATGCAGAGCATGAGCGAATCACCCGCCACGCCCTCGGCTGCAGACTCCAAGGCGGACCAGGTGCAAACGCCTGCTTCAATGACAAGGCTTTGCAAGATCTGGCCGGCCGCACAGGAACCTGGGGCGCGGTCGGCGCACCTGATAATCCCGCCAATTTAAGAACCAGTGATCCAAAATCCCACTGTGACGACGGCGATTTTCTTGCCGTTCCCAACTATCCGCAATCGGCTCAACAAGCCCAAGTAGCGCTTCAAAGCTGCCTTAACTGGATGATAATAAATATAGATAAAGCCGTCGATGACGCATCAGCGTTGGTTCAAAATCACCGTCTAGTCGACAAGGAGATACCAACCGTTTTCAATTGCACGTTTAACTATACGAGAGGACGTGCTTACTGCAATGTGCTTGAGGACTTTGGTGCAGCTCTACATGCTTCCCAGGATTTTTATTCACACTCGAATTGGGTTGATCAGCCAAATCCACGCTTGCCGATTTCGATTACAAATCCTCCAGGCCTCGCCCAGTCTGCACCGTCACCTTGGTTGAATTTGCGCAATCCATCGCCAGTCTTTCCCCAGGGATTGATGACCGGGTGTTTCAAGGGAAGATTGCCGGATGGGGTATCTGAATGTCCCAACCGAGTAACCCACTTTGTTCTGAACAAAGATAAGGGAGTTATCGATCCTGCAATTGGTATCGGCTCCACCCAGCGCAGCATTGCTAATCCAGGGAACTTTAGCCGCGCTATTTCTGCGGCCATTGAGGATACCCGTGATAAATGGTCATTTCTCCAGGAAAAGTTGATTGCGAAATACGGCGTGCGCGATGGTGGTCTCATGATCTGCGCCCTAGTTAATGGCCCAGACTACAAAAGTTCATGCAGATAAAGTTCCCCAGCTAGAAGCAAACCCAACCTTCATGGTATGGAAGCTGGGATTCTCCCCAGCGATTTAGTCGCCGATCTGCTGCAGGTCGGCTAAGGCCTGGTGGGAGAGCTCACAACGCATCAGGTAGTTGAAACGTTTGTTTACGCTTGGTTTCTGAAATGCCATGGCCCTTCTTAAAATTGAGCGTGAACGTTGAACAGTCCGGCAGCGTTCATCAACGTACTGGAGACACCTTGTGAGCCTAAGCATTCCCGCCTTCCACGTTTCCGACATCAGCAAGGTGGAAGGCCTTGGTGATGTGTTCATCGCCAGTCGTAAGGACGCAGTATCTTCAGGCGTTTTCACTGTCAGAATAGCGGTGAGTTTCAATCCTGCCGTCGATGACTATCCCAGTGGATCATTGACGATCAAGGCTGACCTAAGTGACAGCCTGCGCGCCACTTTCACTGCCACATCATTCGAGTTGATCAACTCGTACGGCAAGCACAATCCAACCGTTTACTTGACAGGTCGCTGCACCTCTGACGTGGCGGCTTCTGCACAACCACCCAAAGGTCTGCGCTATTGGGTAATGCTGGCCGACAACAAGGGTCCGAATGTCACCAATGGCACACCTGATGTGGCCGGCTTTGCCATCCATGACCGCACTGGCGCACGCATCGCCTACGGAACCGGGCCGCTGAAGAGCGGCAACTTCACGGTGGCTCCAAAATAGACAGCAGATCTGGTAGGACCCAACAGAGGGGCCACAGGAACCGTCTGGAACGGTACCGAACCGGCTGTAGGCGTTCGGAGCTCAGCAACCACAAGAGCCAGATATGGGGGTCCAACAGGACCCGCCTGGCGCTCCACCTCGGGGGGCGAAACCCTCCTTGTCATCAAGGCACGATTCCAGCTGCTGCAGACAGCCCCGCCCTGGCACGCCAGCTTCAGGCTGGACTTTTCACACCTTGGATAGGGGCTCGGCTTATCCCTGAGCCAACAACGTGCTCAAGGTCACGAAGCTGAAACCTCTCTGCTGCAGTTCTGGAACCTCCTGCAACAGCGTGCGGCGTGTGGCGGGATTGGCATCCTTGGTGTCATGCAATATGACGATTCCCCCAGGATGGGCAAACTGCTCAACGAACCAGCGCTGGGCCTGCTCGGGTGCCGGGATGCCGAGGCCATCGAGCGGCCAGATTGAGCCCAGCACCGTCTGGTAGCCGCGGGATCGGGCCCATTCCAGCATCGGCGGATGGGGCCAGCCGCCACTGGGGCGGAACCAGCGCAGGGGCGCCTTAAGTCCCGCGGCGGCCAGGTCTTGCTTGATTGCCACCGAGGTGTGGTCCAGCTCCTGCAGGAATTCCTCACGTCCGAGCGTGATCGACCATTTGTCACGCCACATGTGGTTGCCCAGCTCGTGGCCAGCCGCCACGGCCCGGGCCGCCATGCCCGGGTGCTCGCATACCCGCTCGCCGATCGCGAAAAAGGTGGCGGGAATAGCCAGCTCGTCCAGGAGATCCAGCAGTGCCATCGCTCCAGTCCCGCTCTCGTCGATGCCGGAACTTGGGAAATCGTCGATGGTGAGGGCAAGGACCTTGCGGTCGCTGGGACCTTTGAAGATGATGTCCATCGGGGAGGCGGCTGTTCAACTAGTGTCAGGCTTGAATTTGGATGTATTCAGCTGCTTTACAGGCGTATCTTATATGGGAACGATTCCATGGCCTGACGGCCCTGGATCAGGGCCCATGCGGCTTTCACAAAGAGGCACAAACAAAACAGCTGTCCGAAGATTGCGCCTTCGTGACTATCCCCTTCTCTAACAATAAAAATTCCCGGCTATCTCCAGGGGCTCGGCTATCAGATATGGAGGCGCCGCCCTTCTCACCCCGCTTGCGCAACCGCCAGAACACAGTTCCCCCATGCTGCTGGCCGGTTAAGTTGGTGCCCGGCTCCATTGCATCGGACCAACCCGGGGCTTGCAGCAGCCGGTTCCCACAGGTCAGGGCCTCACTGGCCACATCGTCCCGAAAAACCTTTGCCTCTCAAATATGGGTCGCCTGAGATTCGAACTCAGGACCAATCGGTTAAAAGCCGAATGCTC
>JBBASD010000063.1:0-13330 GCA_040399485.1 Cyanobium sp.
GCGGATCACCCCCATTTCTCGGTCACCTTTCTTGGGGGAGAACGCAGTAGTGGTCGCCGCTGGAGTGAAATCACCCCGTTTCTGCCCCTGCAGGGGGACCCGGTGGTGCGGACCCCGGAGCCGGAGGCGATTGCGGCCGTGGCCGACCTGGCCGTGCTCAGCCTGCCCAATGGACTCGCAGCCAGGCTCGTGCCCGAACTCCTGCAGCGGGGGGTGAAGGTTGTCGATCTCTCCGCTGACTACCGCTACCGCTCTCTGGCGCAATGGCAGGAGGTCTATGCGAGTGAAGCCCGGGAAACCCCTCGTCAGGACAACGATCTCTGCCAGGAAGCTGTCTATGGACTGGTGGAGTGGGAGGAGGAGCACATCCGCACTGCCCGTCTTGTCGCCGCTCCCGGCTGCTTTCCCACCGCCAGCCTGCTGGCCCTGCTGCCCTTCCTGAACCAAGGTCTGATTGAACCGGCCGGCATAATCATCGACGCCAAAACCGGCACATCGGGCGGCGGCCGGGCCGCAAAAGAACACTTGCTGCTTGCGGAGGCAGCCGAGGCCGTCATGCCCTACGGCGTCGTCGGCCACCGCCACACCAGTGAGATCGAGCAAATGGCCTCCCAGGTGGTCGGTCACCCGGTGGCCCTGCAGTTCAGCCCCCACCTGATGCCGATGGTGAGGGGCTTGCTCGCCACCGTTTATGCCCGCCTGGGGGATCCGGGGCTGACGGCGGACGACTGCAGCACGCTGCTGAAAGCCGCCTACCGGAAAAATCCCAGCGTGGATGTGTTGCCGGTGGGCACCTATCCCTCCACCAAATGGGTACGCAACACCAACCGGGCCCTGCTGTCGGTGCAGGTTGATAGGCGAACGGGCCAACTGATCGTGATGAGCGCCATCGACAACTTGATCAAGGGCCAGGCCGGCCAAGGCGTCCAATGCCTCAACCTGTTGGCGGGGCTGCCGGCCAGCACTGGATTACCGCTGTTGCCCTTCTATCCCTGAAGACCCCAGCCGGGCGGCAGCCAGGGCCACGGCCAGGGGCAGGATGCGGTGTTCTTGGCCCTGGATCCGGGCGGCCAGGCTGGGCCTGTTGTCCCCCGCCAGCACCGGCACCGCAGCCTGCACCAGGATCGGACCGGCGTCCACCTCGGCGGCTACCAGGTGGGCGGTGCAGCCACTGATGCACACGCCGGCAGCCAGGGCCTGGCCCACCGCATCAAGGCCGCGAAAGCTGGGAAGCAGGGAAGGATGGATGTTCAGCAGCCGTTGCGGGAACGCCTCGATCAAGACTGGGGTGACAATGCGCATCCAGCCCGCCATCACCACCAAATCCACCCCCTTGCCTTGGAAGGCGGTGATCAGGGCGCGATCGAGATCCTCCCTTGTGGGATGAAGTTGGTGATCGAGAAGCTCAGTGGGGACCCCGAGTCGCTTGGCCCGGCCGCGGGCGCCGCAATCGGCGCGATTGACCACCAACAGCTCGACGCTGGCCGCCAGGGGCCCCAGGCGGCCAGCCTGGACCAGGGCCTCAAAATTGCTCCCGGCCCCGGAAGCCATCACCCCCAGCCTTAGTGAGCCCTGGTGCTGGGGCCAGGGTTGTGGCAGTGGCCACTGAAAAGCCTGCTGCGATTGGCTATTTTCTTCAGCACACGGCATTTGAAGGACATCAAGCCCATGTCCCATCTTTCTATCTTGCCAACCGTGCTTCGGGATACTGACATCCTGCATCAGGCCCTGGCTTCCCTAGGCCTTTCGAGCGAGCCCGGGGGCGAGCTGCTCGGCTTTGCTGGCGAACGCCAGTTGGTGGCGATTTCTGTGCAAGTGGAGGGCGGGCAGAAGCTGGGCTGGCAGCGGTCTGCCGATGGCTCCCTCTCTCTAGTGGGCGACCTGCAGCAATTGAGTCGCTCCCTCACCCTCCAGACCCTGTTGGGCCGGATCACCAGGGCCTATGCCGCCCGCCAGGCCCTGCAGGAAGCCTCCCTGGGCTTGCCCACGGCCTTGCTTGAATTCCATGGTTGAGGCCTCCACGGCCCCACGGCTAAGGCTGGATCTGCGTCAACCCAGTCGCCATTTGGTGTTGGCCCAACTCGACTTCACGCCAGAGCAAACCCAACTCGACCTTCGCCTGCCAGCCTGGACCCCAGGCTCTTACTTGATACGCGACTACGTCCGTACTCTCGAAGATCTGCAGCTGATGCAGGGGGAGCGCCCCATCGCCTTGCGACGCCTTGGCCCAGCCCACTGGCGCGCCCAATTGAACGATCTGAAACCTGTTTGCCTCAGCTATCGCCTCTTGGCCGTCGAGTCCAGTGTGCGGACCAGCCAACTGCAGTCAGATCATGGGTTTGTGGTTTTAGCCCAGGTGGCCTTGCAGATCGACGGCCAACGTTGGAATCCCCACACCCTGGAATTACGGCTGCCCCCGGATTGGCAGGCATTCGTACCCCTGCCTGAGGACGGTCAGGGAGGGTGGCTGGCCCGCGATTACGACCAACTGGTGGATAGCCCGGTTGAGGTCGGTTCGCTAACGGCCCGCCCCTTTGCCGTAGCCGGAGTCCCCCATCGTTGGGTCACCTGGGGACAGGACCCGACGATTGATTCCCCCAACTGGTTGCTGGAGGTGGCTGCCGTATGTCAGGCCTGCTGCCAACTGATGGGAACGGCCGCACCACCCGCTCAGGCCTATCTCATGGTGCTGCACCTGCTTGAGCAGGGGTTTGGCGGCCTGGAGCACGACAACAGTTGTGTGCTTCTCTTTGGCCGCCGTGCCCTGGCGACGCCCAAAGGCAGGCGCAAGCTTTTACAACTGGTGGCCCACGAATATCTCCATCAGTGGAATGGACGACGTTTGAAGCCAGCCCCCCTCTGGCCGATTGACTACGACGGGCCTGTGATCGTCCCCACGCTGTGGTTCGTTGAGGGAATCACCAGTTACTACGACCTCTTTTTACCCCAACTCGCCGGCCTCAGCGACGAATCCGACCTGCTGGCCGACCTGGGAGACGATCTTTGTAGTTATTTCTGCACACCAGGCCGCTTTGTGCAGAGTTTGCGCGAAAGCAGTGAGGAAGCCTGGGTCAAGCTTTACCGCCAGGATGCCTATTCCAGTAATAATCAAATCAGCTATTACATCAAGGGCACAGTGCTGGCCCTGATTCTCGATCTGCACCTCCGTCGCCATGGGTCTGCCCTCAGCTCCGTGCTGCGTCAATTGTGGGCCAGTCATGGTCGCTGGGGGCGGGGATACGGCGAGGCAGATTTGCTGGCGGCCTTCACAGACCATGCCGCAGATCTGTCCAACCTTTTGCCATTTTGGCTGGAAAGTCGTCAAGATCCCCCCGTTGATAGCTACCTCGAAGATGTGGGGTTGAGCCTGAGTGCCATATCCGCTTCCCATCCATTCCCTGGGTGGCAGGTAGACAGCCCTGGTTCTTCCGGATTGAGAATCAAGCAGGTACTGCGAGACGGACCCGCTGAGATTGCTGGCCTGCAAGTCGGCGATGAGCTCCTGGCGATCGAACGCATCCGCGTCATCTTGGAAAACGATCTCACCAACCTGTTGAACCAAAGGGCCAGGGAAGGGGAAGCCCTCGAGATTCTGTTTTGTCGGGATGGCCAAGTGCAGCAAACCTGCCTTCGCCCCTCTGCCCCTGAGGTGGTTAGTTATCAGCTCAATGCCAATCCTGGGGCCTCGCAAGCCATGCTCCTGCGCCGGCGCCAATGGCTTGGCCTGGTGCCATGACCAACAGGACGGCTCCGCTGCTCATGGCCCTGGCTGGCGCCAGTCTTTTCTGTGCTGGCCTGATGTTCTGGTTGGCCAGGGGACTGATGTCTTCTTCACCCAGTTCCATTGGTCAGAACCCTTCCCTTATGGAAATTCTCGATGACGTGCGGCGTGGCCATCCTGCTCCGCCAGGCTCCCCAAAGCCGGCGCCCCAGCCGCCCAGCCAAACCGCCTGGCGCTCACCCCTGTCCGATACCTGCGTGGCCCCCGATCCAGGCATGAGCCTGAGGCTTCGAGATCAGTACGCCAAGCTGAACCGGCGGGTGCAACGCATCGATATCCATCCCTCAAATTTTAGCTTGCGCCAAAATAAGGATGCCTTCGGCAATCGCATTGACCCGAAGCCGCGGGTGGTCGTGCTGCATGAAACCGTCTACGGGTTGAGTTCGGCGATCAATACCTTCGTCACACCCCATCCCCAGGATGATGACCAGGTGAGCTACCACGTGTTGATTGGCGAGGATGGCCGTATTGTTCAGGCCCTTGATCCAGCCAAGCGGGCCTTTGGAGCCGGCTATTCCGCTTTCCATGGCAAATGGGTCATCACCAACCCAAAGGTTGGGGGGTCCATCAACAATTTCGCCCTGCATCTCAGCCTTGAAACCCCCCTTGATGGGGAAAATGATGCCCCAGGCCACAGTGGCTACTCCCAGGCCCAGTACGACGCCATGGCCCTGGTCTTGGCCGACTGGATGCTTCGTTATAACATCCCGGCCGAAAATATCACAACCCACCGCTACGTAGACCTTGGTGGCGAAAGGGCAGATCCTCGCAGTTTCAACTGGAATGAATTGAAAGAAAGGTTAATTGCCCTAGATGTACTTTGTTAGTTTAATCATAAAGCACTAAACAACCGCAAGGATTATGGTTTATATAAATACAATAAGTCACGGAATTAGATCAGGGCACTTGTCGCTGAAGAGCGCCTGCCGTAGATGAGGGCATGCAAGGCTGGATCCTGCATGTAACGAAGAATCCGGCCGGGATAATCAAGCTTGCCATTGTGTAGATAGGCCAGGGTTGCCAATGCCTTGGCATCCGCAGAGGAAGCACTTGCCATCATCACCCTGCCCTGCGGCAGACCAAGGGCCTGGCTTAGGCGAGCAAATTTACCGACCAGAAGTTCCACATTGCGATCAGGGTCCAACAACTTCAGCCGCGCTTCCGTAATTTGCTCGGGACTGGCTGAAGCGGGAAGCTGTCCCTGCTTGACCATTTCCTCAAAACCCACTTGGGCCGGACCTTGGGTATTAAACAAGCCAGAGCGCACGGCGATTGGATTGTCTTCACCGGGCTTGGCATGCTGCAGCTCGTCGTAAAGCACAGCCGCTACGAGTATTGGATTGATCCCCTGTCTGCGACTATGGGTAATTATCAGGGGGCGAAGATCTTCCAGCCGTCCCAGAGTGTGGTTGCGCAGAGGTTGAAATTGGTCGAGTCCCTCAGTGAACAACTGGGCCAAGGCAGGCTGGGGACCGTGGACACCGAAACGACGATTAAGTTCGCGAAGTTCGTCCTTGGAAAAATCGATCGGGTCTGCCCTCATGCCCTCACTGCTGGGCAAAAGGGCCGAAGGTCCAGGGCTTTTGGGAGCCTGCGATGGCTCAATCTGGCTGCTTCGCCAGGTCCGCAGGGGGTTTTGAAACAAAAGCTCCCCGGCCAGAACAAGCAAGCCAAGAGCCGCAAGGACCTTCGGGCGCGTGCGGGATGGGCGGACATGACGGTGGGAATTTCTGGAGCCAAGCCCGGATATGCGGGCTCTCCGTGGCGCCTTCAACCTGGATCCGCTCAAGGACACTGGGGACACCGTGGCGGATCAGGCAATTTAGACAAGCATTCTTATCCCTTTTTCACACTAGACCAGGGGCAGTTGACGCGGTCTTGTGTCTGTCCACCCACTCAGAGCGTTTCGGTCGCTTGCCGATCGACCCGTTGCCTGGATACGGTTCGACGGCTCGCCAAACCGTCCTGAGGGGCCATGACATCGCTTCCGACGTTGGATGGCCATGACCCCAGAGGTCTCTGGCAGCGTTTCTGTCAGTTGCTCTGGCATGACCCATCCCTGGGCTTTTGGCTGGATGCCAGCCGCATGGGTATTGAGCAATCCGATTTGGAAGGCCTAACAGGCCCCATGGCCAGGGCTTTCGCCGCCATGGCGCGCCTTGAGGCCGGCGCCATCGCCAATGCCGATGAGGGACGACAGGTCGGTCACTACTGGCTGCGGGATCCCCAACTGGCCCCTGAAGCCGCCGTCGGGGCCCGCATCGCCGCCGAAGTCGATCAGCTGGAAGGCTTCGCCGCCCAGGTGCTCTCGGGAGCCATCTCTTCCCCTTGCGGCACCCCCTTCAGTGATGTGCTTTGGATCGGCATCGGGGGTTCGGGTCTGGGCCCCCTGTTGATTATCCGGGCCCTGCAACAACCGCATCGGGGACTGCCCTTCCATCTTTTCGACAACGTCGACCCCCAAGGATTCGCCACCACCCTGGAAGCCCTGGGCGAGCGCTTGAGGACCACTTTGGTGGTGGTCGTCAGCAAATCAGGCGGCACGCCGGAACCCCGCATCGGCATGGAACAGGCCAGAGCGCGCCTGGAGGCCCTTGGTGGTAGCTGGGCAGCCCAGGCCGTGGCCATCACCACCGCCGGCAGCCAGCTGGACCAACGGGCCCAGGGAGAGGGTTGGCTGGCCCGCTTGGACCTGCCCGACTGGGTGGGGGGCCGCACCAGCATCACGGGCGCCGTCGGGCTGCTGCCGGCAGCCCTAATCGATGCCGATCTACGGAGCTTTCTGGCCGGCGCGGCTGCCATGGATCGCCTCACCCGCGTGCCGGAATTGCGAACCAATCCGGCCGCCCTGCTGGCCGCCAGCTGGTATGCCGCCGGGGGAGGCAAGGGCCTGCGCGACATGGTGGTCTTGCCCTACCGGGACCGTCTGGAGCTGTTCAGTCGCTATCTCCAACAGCTGGTGATGGAATCCATCGGTAAAAAACTAGATCGGGATGGGGAGATCGTTCACCAGGGTCTGGCCGTTTACGGCAACAAGGGATCCACCGATCAGCATGCCTACGTCCAGCAACTGCGTGACGGTCTGGACAACTTCTTCGTGGTCTTCATTGAGGGCCTGGATGATCCTGAGGCCATAAAGGCATTGGACAAGGAATATCCGGGGGATGTGCTGGAGGGTTTCTTGCAAGGAACCCGCTCGGCCTTGAGTGATGGCGGACGTCAGAGCCTAACGATCACCCTCAAGCGTTTTGACGCCCGATCACTGGGAGCCTTGATCGCGCTGTTTGAACGGGCCGTAGGCCTCTACGGCGAGCTGATCAATATCAACGCCTACCACCAACCTGGGGTTGAGGCCGGCAAGAAGGCCGCTGCCGAGGTCCTGGACCTCAAGGCCCGGCTGGTGAACCTGCTCGCCGACGGTCAGGAACGTAGCCTGGAGGAGATGGCGACTGCCCTTGGACTAGCCAGCCCTGAACCGCTGTTCTGGATCCTGCGCCATCTCTGTCACAACCCGCGGGGTTTCAAGGCTAATGGCGATTGGGGAAAGCCTATGGGAATGAGGTTTAGCTGGGTAGTTTAACCGCAGGGGACCTACCAGGCGTCTGGCCCCACGTTGCATTCCGTAGAGTTTGCAGTTAAATTCCCTATGCGGTTTCAGCATGATTAGGAGTTACTATAATTTATTTGTATTCAAGATAAAATCATTTTATTTATAGAATAGTAGGATCAATTTTTTTTGATTGAATAGTGACCACCCGTAAAGAGACAGCACCTATGTCTCACCACTTGTTTAGGTAATCAAGATCAGATAAACTGGTTTTGATCAGGTAATTGATGATTTCCCTAACTTTTAATCACTGCAGATTTATCGTTAACACCAAAACGGGTTACCATTAATCGCAGAATGCCCCATGCTTTTTGGCAATACCTTGAACCAAAAGAAACAACGGGATGTTTATCTCATTGTTGTCCAGACCTGAGATAAAGCTTACATGTAGTTGAATTAGTTTTATCGGCTATTTAATCAAAACAATATCTGATTAATAACTGAAAGTTTAATACAACTATAGGTAGCTTTCTTGATTGATAGGAATTTTCTATAGAGAATATCAATTAGATCAATTTACTTTTCGTAAAACTAGTCAAAGGGTTATTAAAGTCAACTGAAGCATGATTAGTAAAAGTAATGATCTGTGACAATCAAGTGTTGATATAATATGATTATTCTAAAAATAATTAAGACTTAAAAAGGGAGATTTTATGAATTATGGGTTAAGGAGAGTTGACAGATCTGATTTTAAGGTATTTTTAATAGCCTCTTGTATTTCTTGGGGTTCTTCATAGCCATAGGTTGCAAATATATTAATTCCCTTTTCTGTGCATTTAGCACAGAGTTCACTTGTAACACGTGCTTTTTGCATAGTTGCAAAACTGTCTTCTAGATAATTGCCAAGCCGAGGTGAGGAAGGAGATTCAACACAACAGACAGAATAAGTTCCGTCCATGTCTAATGTTACTTGTGAATCACGCATGAAACAACGTTTGGATCGATGGTTGCCAATGGCTTGACTAACCATTTGAGGAGAATATTCAATATAATCAAAGCCGTTAGGAACACCCTCAAGCCCTTCAAACATACGATCTATTGGCATATAGTAAGCATGATAAGGAGTAAACTTTAAACCTAATTTATCACAAAAATGTTTAAAAAGATGTACCTCATGCTTATTATCACGGTGTACAAGATAGCGAACATCAATATCCTTATAACTTTCCCAATCTGCGAGAGTTTCGGAGATACGAATCAGATTAGCTAAAACAGGCTCTATGCGACCGCCACGGTGATTAATGGCATAAGTTTTTTGAGTGAATCCTGAAACTGTAATAGTAAAATTCCAGAGCTTAAGACGTTTCAGTTTTGACCAGTCATAGTCGTAGTTTAAATTTGAAGAAATTCCACAGGGAATATCGTGCTTAATGGCAATTGCAATTAGTTCATCAAGTCGTGAATGCAGAGTGGGTTCTGTCCAATTGTAAAGACCCATACGCAGATTTCCAGCAGTATCTTCTTTTGCTTTGATACAGATTTTTTCAAATAACTCGAGATCCATTTCTCGCAGTGACTCACCGATACTGT
Source organism: Cyanobium sp. (assembly GCA_040399485.1). Lineage (GTDB taxonomy): Bacteria > Cyanobacteriota > Cyanobacteriia > PCC-6307 > Cyanobiaceae > Cyanobium. Next base: position 8,919 of record JBBASD010000063.1, read on the forward strand.
TAGAAAATTCAGGCATTCCAACAGGGCATGCCGTACAACGAAGATTACAACCACTAACTACGTCGATCCAATATTCTATAGGCTTAACTTTTTTTACTGAGGTGTCTGGATCCTTTATACCCATCAAATCTTTTATTTTGTGCTTGACTGAAACTGGAACAACCTGTTTTAGAGACGAGGTAAAAGTCATTTTAAACAATCTGGAACCTTGGTTTTCGTACTTTAAACCAAAAATGGCCTGGAAACGGTTCTCGGGGCCGGATTGCACGAGTGTCACATCAAGGGGCGAGGGGGGCATTTAAAAATGCTTGCCCTTATTGATCAAAGAAGGGGAATGGGGAAAAGTTGCCATCTTTGCTCAGATACCTGGCTCCTAGGGCCCAAAAGAAGTCTGTGACAGTATCGCTGTTTGAATGCTAAGAGACATTCTTGCCTGGTGCGCAGGACTCGCTCATTTCCGTTGGCCTCGCCTCTCCAGATCCCCTCTGCTGCAACCTATCTGACCAGCAGCCTAAAGGCAATGCCGAACTGTTGGATGCGCCTCGGCATTCGCTTTCCGCAGTGGATGCTGCTGGTGGTGGCGATCCTTGCCATCTACCGCCGCGGGGAAGGATGACGCCCCCAGTAATCAGGGCTCGCTTATGGGCATGGAGATTTTTTGCGTGACACCAAAATAGGATTTTTAAGCAACTGCTCGGTACTCGTGTCGCTAAGAGGCCGTCGGATTCCACCTATTGGCTCCACCTATGGGTTCCGCCATTTGGGTGGGTGCTTAGTTCTGCCTTCCAGGGTGCTGTGGGGTTTCACATGGCAGTAACTCTCCAGGAAATGGCCCAGGCGGATTTCTATCTTCCACCATAGCAATAGGCACGCAGATAAACCCCCTTGTACTTGACTGTCCGCCACCGGCCGTTCAACGAGGATGTTGTCGTAGCAGCGCTTCGTATCTGACCAGCTGATTTTGATCTTCTTGACCTGCAGCCTAGCTACGAATTCGGATTAGGTGAACTGACTCCTTGCTCGGAGTGGAAGATCTCTCGCTTGCGGACTACCTCCAACGCCATCTACAGGCCATCCAGACAGAGCCACGTGTCAAGGCTGTTTGATAGCTTCCAGCTGAGTACACTCCTGATGGATAGATCCATAATCGCCAGCAGGTAGAGATCCACCAGCCAGGTGAATCACTCGGATGGATTACCAGTGACCGTGGTGCGCGGTTTCTGGTTTGTCGCCCGTAAACCCATGCGCCGCAAGAGGTTTAGCACCTGGTAACGGCTGATCGGAATCCCATCTCTGGTCAGATAGTCCACCGTCAGACGACTGCCGCTGCAGGGATCTTCCAGGTGGAGAGCATCGATCCAGGCCATGATCCGCAGCGTCGATTCCCGCCGTACCGGTATGGGCTGGTAGTACAGCGTGGATCGAGCCAGACGCAGGAGCAGGCATTGCCGGCTGACGCTGAGATCGGGGTGGTCGTGATCGACCAGCTTGCACAGTTCACGGGCATCAGGGCAGCTGAGAATATATTGAGCTACTCCAGATTCATCTGCAGCCGGCCGATCTGGTGGAACAGCTAAGCCTCCTTGGCCTGCCCTTTGTCCTTCTCCTTAGTTTACTTGCCCCCATGCTAAAACATTTATTAGGCCTAAAAATAAGGTAGTCACTATAAAAAACAATTTTGCCATCCTGGTAGAAAACATATCAAAGAGTGTAAAATCAAACTTTCTTTACTGGGGAGGACTGCTATACTGTATATATAACAAGGCAGAAAATAAAATTCGAGCTAGAAGATGCAGAGATTATTGAGCGATTATTTCAAAGTTTAAGCTCGCCAGGATTGTCAAATCCAATCTCTTCAAGCCCATCTGCACCGATCAAGGCGGTTTCCAGCTCCATGCGTTGCTCCATCTGGCGCAGAAAATACCCTGTCATCATCGCCGAGGCCAGCAAGCCTGCAAGATTATCTCGGCTGGTTTGGATTTTTACCTCAAACTGTTCGCCAGGGAGCATGCCCAGCAGGCCTTGAACGTTGTGGCGAATAATGTCCTGGATGTCTCCGCTAGCGGAACGGGCAACCCTCTGAAGCACATCCGGAGATTGCTCTTGCAGGTACTGGATCAGGGAGTTGCCACTGATCGCCTCGTTGTCGCTAGTCAGGAACTCCGGATTGAACATGGGACTCCCGCTCGGCAGGCCTGCGGCCGTATGGCTTGCGCTGCACCATAACGCAGCTCTTCAGGCCATCCCAGGGCTGGGGACGGGGGACAACCGAATCGGTCCAAAGCGTGTCAAAGGCCAGTAACGCCAGATAGCTGTGCCGATGACCTCCTCTTCGGGTAAGGGCCCCCAGAGATGGGAGTCCAGGCTGGCATTGCGGTTATCGCCCAGCACCAGGAGGTTGTGGGGGGGGACGGTCAGGGGATCCAGGCTGTAGTCCATCGGTTCGTTGCCCCAATCCATGGGCACCGGCCGGCCGTTGCGATAAAGCAGCCCATCGCGCACCTCCACTTGATCTCCGGCAGCGGCAACGACCCGTTTGATCAGCGCCGAACCGGGGTCATAGCCCGCCTCCACCAGGGCTGGCGGGGGATGAAAAACCACCACACTGCCCGGCTTGAGGGGGCGATGCAGCTTTGGCCTGACCTTCTCCACCAGAATTCGATCCTGCAGCTGCAGGGTGGGCAACATGGATCCGGAAGGGATCCAGCGCGGCTCGATGACGGCCCAGCGCAACAGCAGGGCCACCAGCAGCCACAGAGCCAGGGAAAGCAGCTGACGGCCCAGGCCCGGTTCTGGTTCGATCGCCTTGGGGACTCCCCCTGGGGAGGGGGCGACCTCGGGCTTGGGAACAGGCTCCATGGGCGGATCCGGCAGGATGCCACCCATCCTGAACACCTGAGGCTTACCTGTGGCATCCCGCCCGGATCCCATGGCGCCGTTCGCAGGCTCTGGGGGCCCTAAGAGGGAACCTGGGGGCAACCTGCGGACGGCATTGGGGCTCTTGCTGGGGTTGCAACGCCTTGGCCTGCGCCAGGTCGTGCTGTGCCCTGGCAGCCGTTCCGCCCCCCTGGCCGCCGCCGCCGCCCTGCTCGAACCCACAGGATTAGCCATTTACACCTGCATCGATGAGAGGTCGGCGGCCTTCTTCGCCCTGGGTCTCGGTCGGGGCCAGGGGCTGCCTGCGGCGGTGATCACCAGTTCCGGTTCGGCCGTGGCCCATTTGTTGCCGGCCTGCGTGGAGGCCGATCAGGCCACCATCCCCCTGTTGCTACTAACAGCCGACCGGCCAGAGAGGCTAAAGGGCTGCGGAGCCAACCAAAGTGTCAATCAGCAGGATTTTCTGCGCTGCAGTTGCCGTTGGGTTGCTGAGCCGGAGCCAACGGGTGTGGCGGGCCTGGATGGGTCTTCCATTGATGCCTTGGCAGTGGAGGCCTGGCTTTGGAGCGTAGGCCGCACGCAGGGCAGTCCCCCTGGCCCGGTACACCTCAACCTGGCCTTTGAAGAACCCCTTCATGCCGGTGGCCCCCTGCTGGAGGCCTGGGCGCGCCAACTCCAAGGGCGTAGGCCCTTGGAAATCTCCCAAATCTTGATTTCCCCTGGGGAAACCCCGAGGCCCACCCCGCCCCCGATTCCCGCTTGCCAGCGCCTGGATCCGGATCGGCCCGGAGTGGTGTTGGCGGGACCCTGGCGCGGCGAACCATCCCGATGGAGCGCCCATCTGCGGGCCCTGATCCAACTGCAGCGTCGCACCGGCTGGCCCGTGCTGGCCGATGCCCTCTCGGGCCTCCGTGGCCAACCGGAGTTGGAGACCGTGGCCGCCTACGACCTGCTGCTGGAGCGCCCGGACCCTGGCCTCGCCCCTGACCAAGTGCTGCGGTTGGGAACCTTGCCGGCGAGTCGGCGGCTGGAGCGCTGGCTGGCTGCCCTGGAGGCGCGGCAGGTGTTGGTCTCCGAAGCCGATCCCCGTCCTTTAGATCCCCTGGCTCGCGTGGCCGGCCAAAGTGACGCCGGGTTGGTGGGTTGGCTGGCGGCCTCCGGGCTGGGTTGCGGGGTTTCGCTCACTGGGGAGGCTCCCCGGGCCCCAGGCCTTGCTTCCCTGGCCCTGGCCGCCAACTGGCGGCAGGCCGAGACCCGGGCGCAGGCCATGTTGGCCCAGGCCCTTGAAGGTCTCGGCGCCCCGGCTACCGGATTCCCGTCCCCCCTGCAAGAACCCGTGCTGGTGCGCCAGCTCAGCCGCCTGCTGCCGGCCCACCTCCCCTTGATGCTGGCCAACAGTTCGCCGGTGCGGGACTGGGAGTCGTTTGCTGATCCCACCGGACCGCCACGGCCGATGCATGGGTTTCGAGGAGTTTCGGGTATTGATGGCACCCTCTCGGAGGCCTGCGGGCTGGCCGAGGCCCTGGGATCCCTGG
>JBBASD010000064.1:0-11181 GCA_040399485.1 Cyanobium sp.
CGCCAGGGTCGGCGGCGCCAGGGGCAATCCGCCCAATAATTTCTGCCAGCTGTGCAGGCACATTCCCCCCGCCAGCACCAGCAGCAGTCCGGCTTCGCCGGCCGGGGGCTGCATGTCCTTTTGCAGATCCGCAGCCGGGGGCCGCAGCCGCAGGCTCACAGAACGGTGCGGACAGGCCTGCACGCAGGTGAGGCAGAGCACGCAATTGCGGTTGTCGGTCAGATGGGCCGGATGGGTGCCGAGCGGACAGCCCGCCGTCGCCAGGCCCTCGCCTTCGGCTGGGCCCCCCTTGAAGCAGGCATAGCTGCTGCAACTGCCGCTGCAGGTGCCGGCCTGGGCCCGCAATTCGCTGATCGCCAGCTTGGCGAACAGGCCATTCATGCCCCCCACCGGGCACAGATAGCGGCACCAAAAGCGCTTTTCGAAACGCAGCGAACTGATCACCGCGCCGGCCGTAATCAGCAGCAACAAGGCACTGCTTTGCCAGGCGCTGTTTTCGAGGTCTCCAACTGCCTCCCACAGCAAGATGGCGGCGAAGCCCCCCGCCAGCACCGGTGCGGCCCAGCGGTCGGTTTCGCCCCTGGGCCAGCGTTCGCTCGGCAAGCCCAGGGCCCGGGCCAGCCGCTGCACGATTTCTCCCCACACCATGAACGGGCAGAACGAGCACCAAAGCCGTCCCACCAGGGGATAACCCAACAGGATCAGCGGCCACCACCAGGCCCAGAAGAGATTGAGGGCGCCGTTGTGCTGCCGGTCCTGGGGGCCCAGCCACAGCCAGACATTCACCAGCACGAACACCCAGCTCACCAGCCCGAATAACAAAAAATTCCAGAAGCGGGGCGACCGCATCCAGCCCCGCAGTTGGGGTTTCCAGCGCCACAAATCAAAGCGGGCCCGCTGGCTGCGCCGCTGAATCCAGAAGACCTCCTCGGGTATCTCGGCGGGATGGTTGCTGGCGCACTGGCGCAGGGCCCTATCCACCAGCTGCATCAGCTCGCGCACATTGCCCGGGAAGTCGTAGGTCTGCAGCCGCTTGATCAGGGCCTCGCTCACCTCGGGCGGGCGGGACCAGCCCAAACTGCGGGAGCGCAGCCGCACCCCGTAGCGCACCCATTCGCCCAAATCCTGGCGCCGTACCCGCAGGGGCGGCACCCGGATTTGCTGGCAGATCGCATCCAGCTCGGCGACGCTGCGCTCACTGGTGAAAAACACCCGCCCGTCGAAATGGCGCGGTTTGGCAGCATCACCAGCCGCAGACCAGTTGCCAGTTCGGGCCAGTTCCACCAGGGCCGGCCGCAGGGCCGGGTCGGCCCGGTCGATTTGATCGAGCAACAGGGCCCCACCGGCCAGGCAATCCAGCAGATTCGCCGCTTCACCGCCGCTGCCGCTGCCGCCGCTGCCGAACAGGTCCGAACCATCAGGCCGCAACAGGGCGCAATTGAGGCGCACCATCAGCTTGTGCCGCGCCGGCGAGCCGAAATGCACCAGGGCGGCAATGTTGTCCTTCTCCAGCCCCGGTTCACCGCTGATCAGCACCGGCCGGGCCTGGCCAGGGGCCGCCGCGGCCTGGATGGACGCCATCAAGGTCTTGGCGTAGCGGCTTTTGCCGACGATGCCCCGCCGCACCATCGGCACCAGGTGGGGCGCCAGCCGCTGCAGGCAGGCCGCCGAGAGATAGGGGGCGGCGGCAGGCTGGCGCGTTTCCATCAAGGGCCCCCGGATCTGACCATTGTGGGCGCCAATAATGACCGCTCAATCTCCTTTGTCTCCCATGGCCTTGACTCTTTACGGCGCTGCCCGCAGCCGGGCCTCCATGGTGCTCTGGTATCTCAAGGAAAAGGCCATCCCCTGCCATTTCCAAACCCTGGATATGAAGGCTGGTGAGCATCGCCAGGAGTCGTTTCTGGCGATCAACCCCTTTGGCAAGGTGCCGGCCCTGGTCGATGACGGCTTCCAGGGCCCCGATGGCGGCCCCCTGGCCCTCGCCGAAAGTGGCGCGATCCTGTTGCATCTGGCCGAAAATCACGCCGCTGAATTTGGCGGCGATCCCGGCCGGGCCGCCGCCCTGCGCTCCCTCTCCCAGCAATGGGTTATCTATGCCAATGCCACCTTGGGGCCGGCGATGTTTCAAGCTGCCGATCGCCCAGAGGATCTATCCCGCCAGCTGGCGGTGCTGAACGGTCGCCTCGCCAAGGACACCAGCCTGCTTACCGGGGCCTGGGGCCCGCTGCCCTGGGGGGCGGCCGATTGTGCCGTCCAGTCCTACCTCGCCTACTTACCGATGTTCTGCAGCGGCGTCGACCTCAGTCCCTATCCAGCCGTCCAGGCCAGCATTGAGGCCACCAACCAGCGGCCCGCCTACCAAGAGGCAATGGGCTCCCGTTGAGACGGCTCGGGCACTGGCCCTGGCGGGGCAGCCTGTCTTGACGTTCTGAGGATGAAGGCGACAAGCTTGCGCCCATAGAACTGCGAGCGCGGTCCGCGTGCTGAAGAACCGCCCGACCGCCACGGTCCGCCCAGTTAAGCCATCCTCCCGTTCCCGCTCTGCAAAAAAGCTTTCGCCTGCTCCCGCCCAGGGTGTTGGCGAATTGCGGCCAGCCAGGCTTGAGCGCCCCGCCCGGCCGCACCGGGGTCCCCGTTGGCGGCCCTGGCTGATCGGCCTGACCCTGGTGGCAGGGGGCATCACCGTCGCCCCCTTGTTGCCCCAAACCTCTGGCAAGCGCCGCGCTGATCAAGCCGGTCAATCCAGTCAGGCCAGTGGTGCCATCAGCGAAAGTCGCGGCTTTGTTTATCGCACCGATCCGGAGACCTTCGACCTGGCCCTTGATCCCCGCCATGTGCGCTTCGATCTTTTCGAGGGCTGGGATCGTGAAAATGAAGCGTTCTCAGATCGCGGCGCCCTGGCCTACCTTTCGGGGCCCATGTATGAACGCCATATTGGCGATGATGGCGGCGAAATCACCGTGCCCTTGGGTGATCTCAAGCTAGGCAATCGCGTTTGGCGGGGCTCCAATCGCACCGCCTCCCGCCAGCGCGCCTTCATCGGCATTGGCCACGATGGCAGTGTGGAATTTGGCTACGGCGAACTGACACCAGCAAGGGAGCAAAAATTCGATACTTTCATTGGCGGTCTCCATAGCCTCTACAACGACACCCAAGCACCACCAGCAAGCTATCGCGGCGCCTACAGCATCAGCATGGGTCAGCAGATCCGCTACTTTTTGCCCCGGATTCGCATCGTAATCGGGCTGCTTCCCGATGGCAGAATTGAGGCCTTGATGAGTCGCGATGGCCTCACCCTTGAACAAACCAAAGACCTGGCCCGCCGCCACGGCATGGTGGCCGCCTATCTGCCTGATCACGCCTCCAAGAGTCGTTTTATCATTCCCGGCCACAAGGGATTTAGCGAAGAAGACGCCAACTGGATTAGTGGTGGTGCCACAAGTTTTGTGCATGTTCCCTACATGCTCCGCCTGAGTCAACGCAACCTGGCGCTTGAGGGCTCTTTGCTTGGCGTTGTTTCCCGCCATTTGCCCCACCAGGGCTGCGGCAGTTTGGCCGGTTGCTTCAGCCAGTGGGGGGGTGCCGTGCTTGATCACGGTCTTGCCGGGCTGAACCGTTTGATGGATCAAGTCGTCGATCCCCTGGCCCGCATGATCTGGGCGCCCCGTTCAGGCCGCCCGCAAAAACCCCCGAGCCAGGGGGCGCCCATGCGCGAGCCGGTGATCACCGCCGATCCCCAGCCGGTCCAGCAGCGTCAGCACGCCGAGCTGCAGGCCACTCCCGAGGCGCCTGCCCTCCCCCCTGGCGATGCCAACGGCAATGGCCCCCGCTGGCAGCCCCAGCCCGCTGGCCCCCAGGTCGCCCCAGCCGAGCCTTCCCCCGGGGCAAATCCGCCTGGCCAGCCCGAGAACGCCAAGCCCGAAACGTCCCCAGCTATCCCCATCCCCAGCGACCGTCCCGGTGAGGACCAGAAGCGTTCCAGCCAAGAGCGCCCCGCTGCCGAGCGCTCCGAATCCGGGACGGGCGATCCGCCGGCACCGCAACTGCCAGCTCCAGCCACCCCTGCGCCCCGGCCCGAGCCCCCGGCCGCCGATTTGCCTCGATCAGAGGCCGTGCCGGCCCCAAGGAGCGAGCGGCGAGGGCCGCCCCCCTTACCCGTGCTGCCGCCGCCCCCACTCCCGCCCCTGCCCGCCGGGGCGGGGGCGGCTGCCTCGCCTCCCTAGCCCTGAGCGGCCAGGGCCCGCACCACATCGCCGCGGGTCAACACCCCCACCACCTGGTCGTCGCCATCCAGCACAAACAGCCTTTGGGTGCTGTTGTCATGCAGTTGCTTGGCCGCCGTCGTCAGGGGTGTGCCGCTGGCACAGGTGTGGGGGTGGTTGCCCATCACATCGGCGACCCGGCTGCCCAGCACCTGATGCACCTGCCGATCCCAGTTGAGGGGATTGCGCAGGTAGATGACCGCATCCAGCAGCATCACGTAGGGACCGGTGTCGAGGCCGCTCTCCCGCACCATCAGCTGCTGCTCGGTTAACTCACCCACCAGCTTTCCCGCCCCATCCAGCACCGGCAGCCCGCTGATGTGGTTATCGCTCATCAGCTGGACCGCCTCCTGCAGGGGTGTCTCGCCCCCCACACTGCGCACCGGGGTGCTCATGACGTCGTTGACGAGGGCCTGGGAGTTCATCGGCCAATTGCTGGTGGCATGCGTCCATTCTTAGGCGCCCCCGCCCGGGGCCCCTTGGGGTAACGGGGCAGGATGATCAGACTTTCGTGGCTTTGGTTGTCCTGCGCCGCCTCGCCGACTTCCTGACAATCCTGCGGGCCTGCCTGGGCCTGCCTCTCCTACTGGCCTTGGGGGCCGACCAGGCCGCCTTGGCCTGGTGGTTGTTGCTGTTCGGCGGCCTCACCGATGCTGCCGATGGCATGGTGGCCCGTCGCTGCGGCGGCGGCTCGGTATGGGGGGCCCGGCTCGACCCCCTCACCGACAAGATTTTGATCAGCGCCCCCCTGCTGTGGTTAGCCGCCCAGGGCCGGCTGCCCCTGGCGGCCGTCTGGCTGCTGCTGGCCCGGGAGTTGCTGATTTCGGGTTGGCGAGCCGGCCAGACAAGCGGCGGCCCGGCATCTTTGAGTGGCAAGGCCAAGACCGTGCTGCAATTCGCCAGCCTTTTGCTGATGCTCTGGCCCGCCGCCTGGCCCCTGGCTCCCCAGTTATGGCGCCTCGGCTGGTGGCTGTTCTGGCCCTCCTTGCTGCTGGCTTTGCTCTCGGCGCTCAGCTATCTCAGAGCCCCGCAAGCAACTCCAATCGCCACCCCTGAACCAAAGCGCAGCGATCCTTTGGCCTAGGGCCCGCTGACTGGGGGCCAAACCGCAGGGGCCAGGGGCCGTTCAGGCGCTCAGGGCCAGCATGCGCTCGATCGGCACCAGGGCGCGGCGGCGCAGGTCTTCGTCCAGCTCAATCGCCGGCTGGCCGTAGTGCAAACAGCTCCATAGCTTTTCGAGCGTATTGAGTCGCATATAAGGGCAGGCGTTGCAACTGCAACCATCCGCCCCCGGCACCTCAAAGAAATCTTTGTGGGGCACATGCTGGCGCATCTGATGCAGGATGCCCGGTTCGGTCAGCACGATGAAGCTTGGCGCCGCGCTGGTTTCGGCCCGTTTCAGCAGCCGGCTGGTGGAGCCGATGAAATCGGCCAGATCGAGCAGGTGCTGTTGGCATTCGGGATGGGCGATCACTTCGGCATCAGGATGCTGCTGCTTGAGCCGCAGCAAGGCCTCTTCGCTGAAGCTTTCGTGCACGATGCAGCTGCCTGGCCATAGCGTCAGCGGCCGACCGCTCTGGCGGGCGACCCAACGTCCCAGGTTGGCATCCGGGGCAAACAGAATCGGTTGCTCGGGCGGCAGTTGTTGCACCAGCTGAACCGCATTGCTGCTGGTGCAGATCAGGTCGCTCTGGGCTTTGACGGCGGCCGAACAATTGATGTAGCTGACGACGTAATGGTCAGGGTGCTGGGCGCGAAAGGCGGCAAAAGCCTCGGCGGGACAGCTATCGGCCAGGCTGCAGCCCGCTTCCAGATCCGGCAACAGCACGGTTTTGCCTGGATTGAGGATTTTGGCGGTCTCGGCCATGAAGTGCACCCCGCAAAAGACGATCACCTCGGCGTCGGTGGCGGCGGCTTTGCGGGCCAGCTCCAGGGAATCGCCAATCACATCAGCGATGTCCTGGATGGCGGTGTCCTGGTAATAGTGGGCCAGGATCACAGCATTTTTTTCCTGCTTCAGCGCGGCGATGGCTGCGGGTAAGTCGGCCGCCGCTGGGGGACCGTCGCTGGCAGCTGGCGAGCTTGCGGTCTGGGTGAAGACCATCCGACTCCCTGGTTCAGGCAGGATGCACGCAGCCTAGGAAGTCAGGGATTTGGTTGTTCTTTTGCCCCATCGGCGTGCCCAGTGACCCCCGGGCGGTTTTAAGGCTGGCCATTGCCGGGGACATCCACGACCAGTGGACTCACCAGGACCATGAGCTGTTGCGCCGGTTGCGGCCTGATGCCTTGCTGGTGGTTGGTGACCTCAGCGAGGGAGGCCAGCGCATTGCCGCCATGCTGCATCAGGTTGAGATTCCCCTGGCCTGCGTGCTCGGCAACCACGACAGCGGCAAGGACCCCAGTGGCCGCCGCCTCGAACAACAGCTGGAGATTTTGGGAGAACGCCACTGCGGTTGGCGTTTGCGCGAACTGCGGCCGCCGGGTTTGGCGGTGGTTGGGGCCCGGCCGGGCACCGCCGGCGGTGGTTTCAGGGTTTCCCAGGCCGTGCGCTCGGTGTATGGGCCCATCAGCCTGCATGAATCCGCCGAAAGGATTCGCTCCGCCGCCATGGCGGCCGATCCAGCCCTGCCCTTGGTGCTGCTGTCCCATTGCGGTCCCACTGGCCTGGGCAGCGAGGCGGCCGATCTCTGCGGGCGGGATTGGAAGTTGCCGGCCCGGGATTGGGGCGACCTGGATCTGGCGCTGGCGATCCATCAGATCCAGCAACAACGGCGGCTTCCCCTGGTGGTTTTCGGCCACATGCACCATGCCCTGCGCCGGGGGCGAGGCGAGCGGCGTAGTTTTCGCATGGATGGTCGGGGAACGGCCTATTTGAATGCGGCTTGCGTGCCGCGCCACGGCATCGACCAGCTCGGCCGGGCACTGCACCATTTCAGCTGGGTGGAGTTTGATGCCACCGGGTGCTTGTTGGAGGCCTCCCACCGCTGGTTTGGCAGTGGCGGTGACCTGCTCTATGAACAGACGCTCTGGAAGGCGCCGCCGGCTGCCGATCCCCTTGCCCTTGTCGGTTCCCCGGTGCCAACCAGCGGTCGCGGCGACCGCGATCCCGCCGCTGCCGCCGCTGCCCTGCTGCCTCGATGCTGATTTACGCCTGCATCAGTGCCCACGGCTTCGGCCATGGTTCCCGTTCGGTGGCCGTGTTGGCCGAATTGGCGGCCCTGCGCCCCGATTGGCGCCTGGTGCTGTCCACGGCCCTGCCTGATTCCTTCCTGCGCCTGGCCATGGGGCCGGTGCATTTCGAACGGCGACCTTGCCGCTGGGATGTGGGTGTGCTCCAGGCCGATGCCCTCGGCGCCGATGCCGAGGCCACGTTGCGGGCCTTGGAGCAGCTGGAACAAGACCTGCCGCCCCAGTTGGACCAGGAGCTGGCCTGGCTGCAGGCCCAGGCCGAGCCGGTGTTGATCATGGCGGATGTGCCTCCAGCGGCGGCCCTGCTGGCCGAACGGCTCGGCGCTCCCCTGGCCTGGTTGGCCAGTTTCGGTTGGGAGGCGATCTATGGGCCCATGGGTGCGGCCTTCGCCCCCTGGGCCCAGCACTGCCGTGAGCTCTATGGCCGCGGCAGCTTGCTGCTGCACTGCCCTTTGGCGATGCCGATGGATTGGGGCCTGAGCGAGGTCCAGTTGGGGATCATTTGCTCGCGGCCGCGGCTGGCGGCGGCTCCCCTGGCCGAGCGGCTCGCTTTGGGGCCAGATCGGCAGCGCCATGTGCTGCTCTGTTTTGGCGGCCTGGGGCTGGCGATCGATCCGGCCGCGCTCAGCCGCTGGCCCGATCATGTCTTCATCGGGCCCGATCCCGGCTTGGCGACCGTCAGCAACGGCCGGGTGCTGCCCGCCGATTGCCGCCCATTGGACGTCATGCCCCTGGTGGATCGAATGATCACCAAGCCCGGCTTCAGCAGCTTCTGTGAGGCGATGAGCCAGGGGGTGGGCCTGCACGTGGTCGAGCGCCATGGTTTCGCCGAAGCGGCAGTTCTGGAGAGGGATCTGCGGCGCCACGCCCAGCACCGTTGCCTGAGCCAAGCGGCCTTCTACGCCGGGGACTGGCAGCTGGATCAACCCCTGCTGCCGCCGCAGCAGGGCCCCCTGCCGCTGGCTGGGGCCGCGCAGGCGGCAGCCGCCCTGGTGGCCCTGGCGGAGGGGAGATCAGAGATTCCTATGATTGAGGATCACAAGTTTAAAGATTCTGTGTAACAAAGCCTGGAAACTCCGCTTGATCACAGTGATTACAAGCCTCCAGGTAATTCTTGATACAGGTGGACACTTGTGCAACCGACACAAATAAGATGGCCTTTGAAGAGATTGTTAAGCAAATTGGCGCATCCTTTGATTGATTTCTGTACGACCTCTCGAGCTCTGCCTTGCAGGGATAAAGCCCCTTAGCACTCCTCCTTCTCAGGTGCTTTTTCCTATTCGAGCTCGATTTGAAATCCGACCCCTCTTGCCTCCTCACCGGTTTTATGGCGTCGGAACGTCCTCTTGCTTGAAATTGTTTTGTCGATCAACCAGCATTCCCGTCTGGCCTGGCTGCTCATTTACGCCGCTGGCCTGATGTTCTCTGCGCCAGCCATTGCCAGGGAAGTCTCCAGTGAATGGAACCCGAATCCGGCGCCCCGCCCCTTTCCCCAGGTAGCCATGCTGCCGCCCCTGCCGGCAGGTCCGTTCAGCTATGCGGTCACTCCTGAGCGGAGGGCCCTGCTCAACACGATTCGCTTCGCCGAAGGCACCTGGGCCCAGGGCCATGAAGTGGGATACCGCATCATGTTCGGTGGTTCCCTGATGCCGTCCCTCCAATACCACCCCAACAGGGTGATGTATTCCAGCCGCTACGCCAGCGCCGCCGCTGGTGCCTACCAATTCATGCCCTTCACCTGGGCCCTGGCCTCCCGCACCCTTGGATTGCAGGGTTTCCATCCCGAAGCCCAGGACCAAGCGGCCCTGTTCTTGATTCAGCGCCGCGGGGCCCTGCCCCTGGCCGATCGCGGTGAAATGACCCCTGAGCTGGCCGCCCTGCTTGCGCCGGAGTGGGCCTCTTTCCCCACCCTCCAGGGGGCCAGCTTCTACGGGCAGCCCGTCAAGCGCTTCGACGATCTGAAAAGCTTCTACGAAAACAACCTCAGCCAGATTCGCGCCGGTGGCGGCCAGGGTGTCTGGGAGCGGGTTGCTGTGCGTCGCGCTGCCCAGACCTGCCGGGATGATTCGCTCAGCTGCCGGCTCAAGGGCATCAGTGCCGCAGAGACGGGCGTCAATCCCTGACCACAGCAAGGTTTATTCCCTTTAGCCAGTCAAAAACCCGCCCCCCTTGCCAAATCAGCAGGGGGGCGGGGTTTTTTAGTGACAGCCCCAGGTTGCTGGGGTTGATCCATCCCTAAGAATCCTGCAGGGTCCCGATCAGTTACCGGGGCGGTCCTGGGCCGGTGGCCGGACCAAAATTTGTTGGGCCAACAGGTAGGCCACCACCGCAGCGCCGGCAAAGCCAAGGGCATTGCGGGCCAGGGGCAGCCAGTCGTTGGTGCGAGTGACGATCGGCGCCACCCCAAAGATGCCAAAGAGAATCACCCAGAGGGGTGAAAGCAACAGCACCCAGGCCCATTCGATGCGCCGATCGCTGTTCTGGCGGGGGTAGGCGGCAAAGCCCACGATCAGGCCCCCCAGGATGGAGGTGCACAGCGTCAGCACCCATTGTTCGGTGGGGAGGCCCGGCACCACCTGGCAGCCGCCCTTCTCAAGACAGCCCTGCACCGAATGGAGGGCATCGAGGATGGCCCCATCGCGGCCATGCTCGCGCACGTAGTACTGGTTGCCGTAGCGGGTCTGGAGCTCGACCCAGAAGGTGCGGGGCATCAGGGCGAAGAGGGCATCGCCGACGTTGAAATTGAGCAGGTTGCCGCCCCGTTCATCGGCCACCAGCAGCAGGCTGCGCTCATCCAGCTTCCAAAAATCCTTGACCGCCTGGCCTGGGGTGCGGTCGTATTGGGTCAGGACGCGCAACTTCCAGCCGCTGCTCTGCTCAAAGCGATCCAGTTCGCTTTCCAAGCTGCTGCGTTGGCCATCCGTCAGGTTGTGGGCCAGATCGATCACGGGTGTGGCGTGGTCGGGCAGCAGGTCGGGGTTGTCGTAGGCCCAGGCCGATGCCCCCGCCGGCAGCAACAGGCCCAGGAGCAGCAGCAGCATCGCCGCCAGGCGCAGGGGCCACTGGGGCAGAAAACGGCCCAGGGTATTTGCCATGGCATCAACGCAGCGTCGAGCAGCATTCTCATCGCTCCTGGCTCCGATCGCGTGCGGATGGATTCTTTAACAACTCCTTCAGAAACAACGCCTTCTGATTCTCCTGATGGCCGCCAGGGTCCCGAAGCCAGGCTGGCACCGGCCTGGTTGGTCCAGCGGCTGCAGGCGGCTGGGGGGGCGGTGCCGTTTCGTACCTTCATGGAATGGGCCCTCCATGATCCAGACCACGGCGCCTATGCCACCGGCCGCCTGCGGGTGGGGCCCCGGGGGGATTTCGCCACCTCCCCCTCCCTGGGTCCCGCCTTCGCAGACCTGCTGGCCCCCCAGCTGGCCGAATGGTTGCAGGCGTTGGGACCCGGTCCCCTGGCCCTGGTCGAGACCGGTCCGGGCGAGGGTGATCTGGCCGGCCAGCTCGCTGCTGCCCTGGCACTTGGCTGGCCAGCGCTGGCGGCCCGGCTTGAGCTGGTGCTGGTGGAACCCAATGCCGGCATGGCCGCTCGCCAGCGGCAAAGGCTGGCGGGGGCGCCCCTGCCGGTGCGTTGGTGCGACTGGCAGGAACTGGCCGCCAGGCCGCTGCGGGGCGTGATGCTCGCCCATGAGGTGCTGGATGCCCTGGCGGTGGAGCGGCTGGT
>JBBASD010000064.1:11281-13191 GCA_040399485.1 Cyanobium sp.
GGCCGCCGCTGCGGCCTTGTCCGAGGGGGTGTTGCTGGTGGTGGACTACGCCCTGGAGGCTCGCCGTTATTACAGCCCCCAGCGGTCGTCTGGCACGTTGATGGCGTACAAGGGCCAGCAGGCCAGCCCGGATCCCCTGCGCCAGCCGGGCCATTGGGACCTCACGGCCCACCTCTGCCTCGAAAGCCTGGAGCGGGCCGCCGCTGCGGCTGGCTGGCAGGGGCTGGGCCAATGCCGCCAGGGTCAGGCCCTGCTGGCCCTGGGGCTGGCGGGAGCCCTCCATGGCCTGCAGCAGCCTGGCGGTGGTGATCTGGCCGAGCGGTTGGCCCGCCGTGAAGCCCTGCTGCGCCTGGTGGATCCGGCGGGGCTTGGCGAGTTTCGCTGGATCGCCCTGGGCCGTGGGGCCGCCGCCTGCTCCCAGACGCCCCGCTTTTTGCGGGAGCCGGAGGGGTGAAAGGGGGATCACTGGGGCCGGCGGGCTGAAAAGGGGGTCATTGGGGCCGGAAACCCGGGTCAATAGCCCCTGGTCACGGTGGTGGCACTGAAGAAGCAGCCGCTGTCTTCTCCATGACCCTGCCCCTGCCGCTCCCGCCGGCGCCGGCGCCGGCGCCGGCGATCATCGAGTTCCGCGGCTTCCCCCCTGGGCCCTTGGGAGCGCCGCTGCGTGATCTGCTGCTGGTCGATGCTGGCGATCCGCAGCGGGCGGCCCGTTGGTTTGAGACGGCGCTCGCCAGCGCGGCAGAGCCGGCCCAGTTTGCCGTTGCCTGCCTGCGCACCGCACCGGCCCCCCTGGGGCCCGCCCCGCTGGGGCCCCTGGGGGAGGAGAGATGGGATGGAAAGGTCGCTTATCGCTATCGGCTTGGGTTGGCGCCCGCCGGCGGCGCGGGCCTGCGCTTGCAGTGCTGGCGTTGCTACGGAGAGCAGATCGGCTGGCAGCGCCGCTGCGGGCCCATGGCCCTGGGGGCCTTTGTGGCCCATTTCGGGGCGCAGGGCCCAGCAGTGGATTTTCGGGCTTGAGGCTGGCGGGCCGCCGTTGGCCTCTTGCAGCGGCCCGCCCTGCCGCCGGCCCTAATCGGCGTTGCCCGCCGCCGCCGGTCTCAAGCAGCGTTGCCCACCGTCAGTTCCAGCAACACCTGGCGAATCAGTTCGGGATCGATGTCATCGCGAATCTCCACCTGGCCGATGGCGACGGGCAGCACGAAACGCACCTTGCCCTGCCGCACCTTCTTATCGCCCTGAAGGCAGGCCAGCACCGCTTCCGGGTCCAGGGGCGGCCAGGTCAGCGGTAGGCCGGCCGCGGCGATCAGGGCCCGCTGGCGGCTTTCGTCCTGGGCGCTCCAGAGCCCCAGGTGGCGGCTGAGGGCACCGGCCGCCAGCATGCCCAGCCCCACGGCCTCGCCGTGCAGGTAGGTGCCGTAGCCGCTGAGGGTTTCAACGCAGTGGCCGAGGGTATGGCCGTAGTTAAGGATCGCCCGCAGGCCCCCTTCCTGTTCGTCGGCGGCCACCACCCGGGCTTTGGCGGCGGCGGAGCGTTCTAGTAGTGATTGCAGCAGGGCCTCCCCCAGCGCCTCCCGGCTGGCCAGGCCGCCATCGCCGCTGGGGTCTTTGAGGGCGGCGGCTTCGAGGGCGGTGAACAGCTCGCTATCGCCGATGACGCCGTATTTGATCACCTCGGCCATGCCGGCGCGAAACTCCTGGACCGGCAGCGTCGCCAGCACGCTGGGGTCGATCAGCACCAGCCGGGGTTGGTGAAAGGCGCCGATCAGGTTCTTGCCGCCCGGATGGTTGACGCCGGTCTTGCCACCGATCGCCGCATCCACCATGGCCAGCAAGGTGGTGGGCACCTGCACCACGGCGATGCCCCGCAACCAGGTGGCGGCGGCGAAACCGGCCATGTCGCCGACGACGCC
>JBBASD010000065.1:0-13178 GCA_040399485.1 Cyanobium sp.
TACCCAGGCGGCAGGCTGGTGCTGGAGGGAGCCGGCAGCCCCGTGGAAGTCAATCTCCAAGCCCGCGACCTAACCAACCTGCGTCTAGCCCAGTACCTTCGGGCACGCTGTTTGCTGGTGGCGGACATTGAGCGGGGCGGGGTATTCGCCCAGATCGTGGGCACCTTATCCCTGCTGCGACCTGTGGAACGGCCCCTCATCCGCGGCCTGCTGATCAATCGTTTCCGAGGACGGCGAGAATTGTTCGAGGAAGGACGCCGATGGCTGGAACGCCATACCGGCCTACCAGTGCTTGGGGTGATGCCCTGGCTCGACGATGTCTTCCCCCCTGAAGATTCCTTGGATTTGCTTGAGCGACGAGGAAGAAAACATAACGCTGAAATCAAAATTGCCGTTCTCAAGCTGCCTTCCCTCAGTAATTTCTCCGATCTAGATCCACTCGAAGCCGAAAGCACAGTCCAATTGCAGTGGCTAGAAGCGGGCCAAACCCTTGGCCCTGTTGATGCGGTCATCGTGCCGGGAAGCAAGCAAACCCTGCGGGATCTGGCCGCCTTACGCCAGGCGGAGCTGGACACAACCCTGGGTGACTACAGCCAAGCGGGGGGCATGATCTTTGGCCTCTGCGGGGGGTTGCAAATGCTGGGCCGCTGGCTCGATGATCCAGATGGTCTAGAAGGTTCACTGGAAGGCCAGAGGCGCCAAGGGCGGGCAGCGGGGTTGGGCCTGCTGCCCTTGGGCACCCGCTTCAGCGACAACAAGCAGTTGCGCCAACGGCAGGTGGACTCCCTCTGGCCTCCAGGCCCGCCCTTGAGCCTGGAGGGCTTCGAGTTGCACCATGGCAACACCACTGTTGACCTTGAGCCCCAAAGGGGGCGAACCTACGCCTCCAACCAGCCCCTTGGTCCCATGACAACCGACCCCAGCCTGGGCTGGTGGCAACCAGTGGGCGACCGCGGCGGCATCGTCGCCGGCACCTATTTGCACGGAGTGTTTGAAAATGGCCCCTGGCGACGGCGCTGGCTCAACCTGCTGCGGCAACGACGAGGCCTCGCTCCCCTAAGCCCGCACGCTCCGCACCACAGACACCAACGGGACAGCCTGCTGGAGCGATTGTCTGCAGAGTTCACAAAGGAGATAAACCTGGAGCCCCTGCTGCGCCAGGATTGATGAACCTCCTCGACCTGCGATGGCCCGATGGCCGCGTCAGTCACGCCCAAGTCGGTACCTCGTGGCTGGAGGCCGCCCAACTAGCTGGCTGCCCGATTCCCACAGGATGCCTAGGGGGCAGTTGTGGAGCCTGCGAAATCGACGTCAATGGTGAAACCCTGCGGGCCTGCATTTCCTGTGTCGAAGGCGCCCAAGGGGTCACCCTTGAAATTGATCTGGGCAAGGATCCCTACTGGTGAGGTCGCCTCCAGGCAGCTGCGATCTGACGGGGATGGAGATTGAGGCGGCGGGCGGTTCCTGTCAGCCTCAAGCGCTGCTTCTGCAAAGAGTTTTGAAGGTTGGATAGGGACTGGTCCCAAAGGAACTCCAGGTGCCATCGAACCAGCTTGCGGCGTTGGGCCTGGATCAAAGCCAAAGGCAATTCTTGCGGTAATGGCAGGTCCAGTTGACGGGCCAGCTCGGAGGTCTGGTTGCGCCAAAAAGCACTGGCTAGTTCCGCAAGGCGACGGCATTCTTCCAACGAAAAGTGTCGATTGGCCTCCTGGGGACCAAAACTCTCGACCTCAATCAGACCCGGCAGATCATGGGGATTGGTCCCGGCCTCACTGATCACAAAACAGCCATTGATCGGTGCCTGCCACATCCTTCCGGAAAGGGAGCGCCCACGCTGATACGGATACATCAGACCGAAGCAACAGCTTGAAGCGGCAATCAGCCGATTGGCCTGCCAATAGCTTATTGAGCGACTGGTAACACCTATCCGCTGCCACCGGCCCCCATAGACCCGAACCCGCCCCTGCTGAATCAGGGAGACCAAGTCATTTTGAAAGACATCGGCCGGCATCGGTTTGTAATTGGACAGATGGACTGGCCGAGAATTCTTGCGGGAGAATCTTCGCCGCCAGACCTCAGGAAAAACCGGTAGGTAGCCGGTGACATCACCCCCCGCCAGGCTGATGCTCTCCAGTCGACTGGCATGGGGAAAGCGATCACTCCATTCAATATCCAGTTCCTTAACATAGTCATAAACATGCACCGGACCGGTGTAGTCGACCCAGGCCGACCCTGGGTCGCCCCGCAACATCACTATCAGATCAGGTGAGCGGGAACCGGCAGCCGAGGCTGAGGACCAGACAAAAACCCGATATCCAGCCAAGGTATAGAAAAGTTCGATATTAAGATAGACATCCTTATCGAGATAATCCGTCGAGACAACGGCACAGGATCGATTCGCCATCACCGATAAAGCATCATTTCAGTTTAGTATCTAGCGGGAGTGGAAACGGGAAGGAGCCTAAAGATGAATCAAACCACCACCCAGCAGTTTGTCCTGTTCGTAAAAAACAGCCGCCTGACCAGGGGTGATCGAAAACTGATCCGCATCGAAATCAAGTCGGCAGCGGTAGGGGCGTCCCGCCTGGCGATCGGACTCTTGGCAGGTCACCGGCGTGAGCATGGCAGCCACGGGCTCACTGCGATACCGCAACTGAACCTGCACCGCCACGGGCGCTTGCGGGGGGTCTATGGACACCCAGTTCACGGCCCCGACGCCACAATCCTGGCGCGAAGCCTGGGCCCGAGGAGCCACCACCACCCGATTTGTGGAGGGCTCCAGGCCAATGACATGGAGGGGTTCGCTCCAGGCGATCCCAAGACCACGACGCTGACCCAGCGTGAAGTGCTCAATTCCATCGTGCTCGCCGATCACCGTGCCGTCGGCCAGGACGATCTGACCCTGCCGGGGCGGCAAGTAGGCATCCAGAAAAGCCCGCATCGAACCATGGTGATCGGCCAGACAGAGATCCATGCTTTCAGGTTTCTGGGCGGTACGTAAACCAAGGGCTGCCGCTTCGGCACGGGTTTCGGGCTTGCCCATCTCCCCTAGAGGAAAAACCAAGCGGGACAGAACCTCCTGGGGCAAGTCGTAAAGGAAATAACTCTGGTCCTTGTGACGATCCAGACCCCGAAAAAGTTGATGGCGTTCGCCGCTCTGCTGAGCATGGCGCAGGCGAGCGTAATGGCCCGTGGCCAGCCGTGGCAGGCCACGTTCACGCTGGGCCCATTCCAGCATCGGACCGAACTTCACCTGCCGATTGCAGCGCGAACAGGGCAGCGGCGTCACACCAGCCCGATAGCCCTCCACTAGGAAGTCCACAATCTCGGTCTTGAAGGTTTCGCGGGCATCCACCACATGATGAACGATGCCTAATTGGTCACAGATGCCCGCTGCATCCACCAGGCCCTCGGCGCAGCAGGCTCCCTTGCCACTCATCAACCAAAGGGTGAGCCCCTCGACCTGCCAACCGGCCGCCACCAGCAGGGCCGCCGCCAAGGAGCTGTCCACCCCACCAGAAAGGCCAACGGCCACTTGATGGTCGCCCGGCCAGTTGCGCAACAGGCTCAGCACGGTCCCTCCCGCCTCAGTGACGGGGGTGAGGGCAAGGGGCGACACGAAGACAAACAAAAGTAAGAGGTCCATCATGGGCGCAAGCCCATGGTTGTTGAAAGGGATGGTCTTTGCCCCATGGCCAGAACGGGACGCCAACCACCTGCTGGTGACTGGCGCCCAGCTGGAAGACCTGGAGAAGACACTTTTCGCCAGTGGGCTGCCCGTCGAAGCCCTGATGGAAAAAGCCGGTCTGGCCATCAGCAGACGTCTATTGAAATTGTTGAACCAACCGGCCTGGCAGCAGCTGGCCACTGACGGGATCGTGGTCTTGGTCGGCCCAGGCCACAACGGCGGCGATGGTCTTGTGGTGGCCCGCGAACTGCACCTGGCGGGGCTAGAGGTGAGGCTCTGGCGGCCCTACCCGACCCAGCGACCATTAACGGAAGCCCACTGGCGCCACGCACTCTGGCTGGGTCTGCCGGAACTGCCGAACCCTCCAGATCCCTGCCAACCCCTCCTCTGGGTGGATGCCATCTTGGGCATCGGCCAGCGCCGCCCCCCTGGGGAGCAGGTCGAGCAACTGCTGATCGAAAGGCAGCGACTGCGCCCTGGGGCCCTGGTCGCCATCGACTGCCCAACAGGCCTGTGCGCGGATACGGGGCGGCGTCTCGGCAAGGGGGCCGCTACTGCCGCCATCACCTTCTGCCTTGGCTTGCTTAAACAGGGACTGATCCAGGATCTGGCCCTGGCCCATGTCGGTCGCCTGGAACGGATTGATCTGGGCCTGCCCCCCCTGCGGCTCACCGGCCTGGCGGAATGTGCGCTCGGCCTGGGGGGCCGCGATGCCCCGTCCTTTGCCGCTTCGGTTGGGACCTCGTGGAACGACTCGCAGGGGCAGCCCGATCCGGCAGTCTCCAAATACGAACGGGGGCGATTGCTGGTGGTAGCCGGCAGCCGTCGCTATCGAGGCGCGGCCCATCTTGCACTTGCCGGGGCCTCCGCCACCGGCTGCGGCAGTATGCAGGCGTCGATCCCAGTACAACTGGCCGATGACCTCTGGACAATTCTGCCCCATGTGGTGGTTCGCCAAGGGCTGGGGGCCACGGAGATGGAGGGCCTGGACTTGGCGGCGCTGGAACTTGATGGGGTGGAGCGCCTGGATGCCGTTTTACTGGGCCCAGGCATTGGAAGCCCAAACCCCAAAAGCTGTTTCAGCCCCCCCAGCGACACCAGCACCTGGGACCAGTTGGGCGCCTTTGAGGGGCTGCTGGTTCTCGATGCCGATGGCCTCAATCGCCTGGCCGGCCAAGACCACCAACAAGCCGATGGCGCCCTTGGGTGGCTTCGCCGCAGGTGCGGCCCCACCTGGCTGACTCCCCATCGGGGTGAATTCGCACGTTTATTTCCCGATCTGGCCGAGCTTCCTGCCCTGGAAGCCAGCCTCGCCGCAGCCCAGACTTGCGGAGCCACCGTTCTTTTGAAAGGTGCTCGCAGCGTCATTGCCGCCGCTGACGGTCGGAGATGGCAACTCCTGGAGGCCTGCCCTGCCGTGGCCCGAGCCGGATTGGGGGATGTGCTTGCCGGTTATGCCGCGGGTGTGGGGGCCAAGGCCCTGTCCCATGGTGGCCTGGACGCTCAGCTGCTGGCGGCTGCGGCCCTGATTCACGCCCTGGCTGGATGCCGGGTGGGCCATCGCCCTGGAACTGCAGGCACCGAGCCCTTGGCCGTGGCCCAGAATTTGGCTCGCTGGCCAGCCATGCCATAGCCCACGAAGCCGTCGCGACGATCGGAAGAAAGCTAAGAGGAGCGAATGAAATTTCTGCATAATTTCTTTAGGAGAATTAACCGAAACCAAAAGGTGCGGGAATCGGCATTGATTCTGGATGAAACCTAAAAAATTCCTGAAAAAGCGGATCGCTTGCTTACTTGACGCCGATAGTTACAAGCCAATCAGCTTTCGCCATGATCGGCTCGCCCTCCGCCCCTCCCCAAAAAAGGCGCGAAGCATCAGGACTTAGAAGCAGCGATTCGATGACTTGGTACCTGGCCTCCATCGGTAGGGAGCCCCTGCTTACACCTAGCGAGGAGATTGAACTTGGTAACCAGGTTCAGAAGATGATGGGACTGACAGAAACAAAAGTTAATGAATATTCACCCCAAGCATTAAAAGCAATTCGCGTTGGTCGCCGCGCCAAGGATCGCATGATCAAGGCCAATTTACGGCTTGTCGTTAGCATAGCCAAGAAATATCAAGGCAAAGGCCTTGAACTCCTAGACCTAATTCAAGAAGGTTCCCTGGGCCTAGAGCGTGCGGTGGAAAAATTTGATCCAAGCCGCGGATATAAGTTTTCCACCTATGCCTTTTGGTGGATTAGGCAGAGCATGACCCGGGCCATTGCCTGTCAATCACGCAGCATTCGTTTGCCTGTTCACTTGAGTGAGCGGTTGACCACGATCCGCAAGGTCAGCCTTGATCTTGCCCACAAACTCGGTGCCATGCCCAGTCGCCAGGAAATCGCCGCAGCGATCGACATGCCCATTGAAGAGCTTGATTCTGTGCTGCGACAGTCCTTGACCACATCAAGCCTGGACGCCCCGATCAAGGCCGACGAAGGCAACAGTTGCTTGGTCGACCTTATTGCCGATCACCGTACGGAAAGTCCTCTCGAACAGGTGCAACGAAGCATTGACCAAGAACAATTGGCTCGCTGGCTCAGCCACCTCAATCAACAGGAACGGGAGGTTCTCTCCCTCCGCTTCGGTCTGGATGGTCACAATCGCCATAGCCTTGCTGACATCGGGCGGCACCTAGATGTTTCACGGGAGCGTATTCGCCAGGTCGAGTTAAAAGCCCTGCGCAAACTTAGACAGATAACCCGCAAGATACCTGTAGCCATTTAAGATAAATCTGCAAATTTATTTTGCTCACAAACCAGGGAAAGAAAATTTTTAAAACCTCTCGGAATCGCTTCAATCTTCGGCCCAGATGTAACGGGTTAATTCGCTGGGATCAGGCTCAGGGGCCCCCAAAGCAAAGGTGACGCAATCATCAACTTCGGCATCCACCTCAAGCTCAATTTGACGTAGTTCCGCTTCGGTGGCCTTGCCTTCAGCAATAAGCTGGATCGCGAAAGCCTTGATTGGATCTCGCTTCGTCCAAAACTCCTTTTCGGTTTGGGAGCGCAACTCATCGGGGTCAGCCAGGGAATGGCCCCGGAAGCGATAGGTCAGACATTCGAGCAGGGTGGGACCATCGCCAGCTCGCGCCCTGGCGATGGCCCGCTGCGCAGCGCCGCGAACAGCCAGCACATCCATCCCATTCACCTCTTCGCCGACCATGCCGAAAGCTTCGGCTTTACGCCAAATTTCCGTGTCGCTGGTCGCCCGATTGTGGTCCATACCAATACCCCAACTATTATTTTCAACCACGAAAAGAATCGGCAATTTCCACAGAGCCGCCATATTCAGGCATTCAAAGAACTGACCCACATTGCAAGTGCCATCACCGAAGAATGCCGCCGTCACCGAATCACTATCTGCCTGGCCCAAGGCGTCACGGCGGTAGCGACTGGCAAAAGCAGCCCCCATTGCAACGGGAATGCCCTCACCAATGAAAGCGTAACCACCTAACAAATGATGTTCGCGGGAAAAAAGGTGCATAGAGCCGCCACGGCCCTTGCTGCAGCCGGTGACCTTGCCAAACAATTCACTCATAACCTCCCGGGCCGGCACACCACAACTCAGGGCGTGAACATGGTCGCGATAGGTACTGCAGAACCAGTCATGCTGCAGGCGCATGGCACGAATAACACCAGTGGAAACGGCTTCCTGGCCGTTGTAGAGATGAACGAAACCAAACATCTTGCCGCGGTAATACATTTCAGCGCATTTATCTTCAAAGCGCCGCCCCAGGGTCATGTCCCGGTAGAGCATCAACGCCTCATCCCGGCTCACGCTGGCTGGTTGGAGCGACACCAAGCGTTCGACCCTCTCGGCATGGAACCCAGCCTCGTGGGGCGGCGCCGGGGGTGGAACCACTTGGGGCGCCATCATGGGCTCGGAAGGCAGGGCAGCAGTGAGTTCCTGGCTCATGACAGTCGCACTAGGCATTGCTTCGGGCGACTGTACGGGGTCCGTCATGCAACAACGGTCAAAACCGCTGCCACTGACTACAGTCGCGGCTCCGGCACCCCTTTGGGTTGGATCTGCCCATTGACCATTTCCGTCTGCTTGGTGTCAGCCCGGCGGCCGATGCCCAGACTGTGCTGCGCACACTTCAGCTTCGGCTTGATCGCCCTCCGGCCCAGACCTACACCGAGGAAACGCTTCAGGCCCGAGCGGACCTGCTGCGTTCCAGTGCCGAAATGCTCAGCGATGGCAACCGTCGCCCCGCCTACGAAGCCGCCCTCACGGCCCTGGGAACGGGGGGAGAACCCCTGATGGCCGCCCTTGAACTGCCCTCCTCCAAGGAGGTGGCCGGCCTGCTGTTGTTGCTGGAGGCGGGTCAACCCCTGGAATGCTTCAACCTGGCTCGCCGCAACCTCCAGCCCCCCCAAGCCCCGGCCCTGGGCAGCGGTCGAGAGGCCGACCTGACCCAACTCGCCGGCGAGGCTTGTTTAGCCGCGGCCAGGGATCTTGAGGATCGACGCCATTATCAAAGTGCCGCCCAGACCCTGGAAGACGGATTGGTGTTGCTGCAACGCATGGGGCAAAGGCCGGAACTGCGGGAGAGCATGCGCCACGCCCTTGAACAGATGGCCCCCTACCGGGTCCTCGATCTGCTCAGCCGAGACGCCAACGCCGTCCAGGAAAGGCAGGAGGGTCTGGCGCTCCTCGAGGAATTAATCCAGCGCCGCGGCGGGCTCGAAGGAGAAGCAGACCCAAATTTTAATTTGACGCAATTTGAGGCCTTTTTCCGCCAGATCCGCTGTTTCCTGACGCTGCAGGAGCAACTGGACCTCTTCAATCACTGGTCCCGCCAGGGTTCTGCCCTCGCTGAGCTGCTTGCCACCAACGCCCTGACGGCCTCAGGTTTCGCCCAGCGCAAGCCAGATCGCATCGCTGAAGCCCGGCAACGCTTATTGGCGGGCGATCCAGCCCAACACCAAACCATGCTGGCCAATCTGCACCTCCTCTTGGGAGATGTGGGTGCAGCCCGCACCTGCTTCGAGGCGGGAGCCTCGCCGGACTTGAAAGCCTGGGCCGAACGCCAGAGCTCCGAAGACCCCCTGGGCCAACTCTGTGCCTGGTGCCGGGAGTGGCTCGCTCGGGACGTGCTGCCGGGCTACCGGGACCTTGAGGCCGAACCCGATCTGGAGGCCTACTTCAACGATCGCGATGTGCGTACCTGGGTAGAGCGAGAAGATCGTCGACAGGGTCGATCCTTCATCGCCCATGCCACACCAATCCCGACCCAGGCCTCGCCACCGGATTGGCTGGGGTCATCGCCAAAGGGTGAATTTTCTGGATTTACGGCCTGGGCCCAAGCGACCTTGGACACTCCCTTCGGAACCCCTGGGACACCAGAGGCCAACTCTCGCCGCAGCGCTGGTATCAGCGACTCCCCTTCAGTAGCTGATCCCGCCGCTGTCTCTGAAGATTCCTGGCGATCCCGATTCAGCTGGGGTGGCTCGGCGCCCCTTGATCTGGAAGTCGAGAACGACGAAGCGGAGGATGAACTTGACGAAGTCGCCCTGGACTGGCCGTTGGCCCGCTGGCGAGAGCAATTGAGGGACCGCTGGCGCAACCGCGGGCAAGGGGGCTCGAACCGACTGCTGCCCTGGGTGCTGCCGGCCGTGGCGGGACTGGGTGGACTGCTGCTGGCGACCAGCTGGCTGGGCCAGCGAGCCAAGGCCCCAAAAGCGTTGGCACCAGCCATGCCCACCACCCCCTTGGTGCAACGCGGGCCTGTTCAACCACCCCCCGCTGCCGTCCAACCGCTGGCGACCGGCACACCCACTGCCCCATCCCCCACTGCCACGGTCCCCCAACAAGCGCCCCTCAACAGCGACAAACCCAGTGAAACGGAGCTGCGCAACCTGCTGGACCAATGGTTGGCCACGAAACGCTCGGTCCTGGGCGGCGAATCCATGCCATCAGACCTGGAGAGCATTGCTCGGCCGGACCCGATCGCACGCCTCGCCGCCGAACAAAAGCGTGATGCCGCACGGGGCGAGCGCCAAAGGATCGATGTCGAAGTGAAAAGCGTACGCATCCAGAACCAGTCTCCGAGCCGCATCGCCCTGCTGGCGGAAATGAACTACAGCGATCGTCGCCTCAGCTCTGACGGCAAGGTGGTAACCCGCACGCCGCCCACCACCTTGCGCAATGTTTATGTGTTTGGCCGCGACGGCCAGACCTGGCGGCTTGTCGCCACCCAACCGGCCCCCTGATCCCAATCCCAGATGTTTGACGAACTTTCCCAGCGTTTCGAAGCCGCTGTCAGGAACCTCAAGGGCCAGGCCAGCATCTCCGAATCCAATGTGGACGGCGCCCTGAAGGAGGTGCGAAGGGCCCTGTTGGAGGCGGATGTGAGCCTGCCGGTTGTCAAGGATTTCGTCGACGACGTGCGCCGCAAGGCCATCGGCGCCGAAGTAGTGCGGGGCATCAGTCCCGACCAGAAATTCATCCAGGTGGTGCATGAGCAGCTGGTGGAGACCATGGGCGGCGAAAATGCCCCCCTCGCCCCGGCCGGCAAGCCAGGCCAGCCGACCGTGGTGCTTATGGCGGGTCTGCAGGGGGCCGGTAAAACCACCGCCACCGCCAAACTTGGCCTCCATCTCAAGGAAAAAGGCCGTCGTCCCCTGATGGTGGCGGCCGATGTCTATCGGCCTGCGGCCATTGACCAACTGCAGACCCTCGGCCGCCAGATCGGCGTTGAGGTCTTCAGTCTGGGCGACGGTGCCAGCCCCGAGCAGATCGCCGCCGCCGGGGTTCAGAAAGGGCGAGATGGGGGCTTCGACACGGTGCTGGTCGACACGGCCGGACGACTCCAGATCGACCAATCAATGATGGAAGAGATGGTGCGTATCCGCGAAGCGGTGCAGCCTGACGAAGTCCTGCTGGTCGTGGATTCGATGATCGGCCAGGAGGCCGCCGAGCTGACCAGGGCCTTCCACGCGCAGGTGGGCATCACAGGAGCTGTCCTTACCAAACTGGATGGCGACTCCCGTGGCGGGGCCGCTCTCTCGATCCGCAAGGTGAGCGGTGCCCCGATCAAATTCATTGGCACCGGCGAAAAGGTCGAAGCCCTGCAGCCCTTCCACCCCGAACGGATGGCGAGCCGCATCCTGGGCATGGGCGATGTGCTGACCCTTGTCGAGAAGGCCCAGAAAGAAGTGGAGCTGGCCGACGTGGCCCGCATGCAGCAGAAACTGCAGGAGGCTTCCTTTGATTTTTCCGACTTCCTGCAGCAAATGCGCTTGATCAAACGCATGGGCTCCTTGGGTGGTCTGATGAAGCTGATCCCCGGCATGAACAAGATTGACGACAGCATGCTCAAACAAGGTGAGCAGCAGCTCAAGAAGATCGAGGCGATGATCGGTTCGATGACCGAGGCCGAGCGGCAGCAGCCCGAATTGCTCGCCTCCCAGCCCTCCCGCCGCCGGCGCATCGCCGCCGGGAGCGGCCATCAGCCGGCGGATGTCGACAAGGTGCTGGCGGACTTCCAAAAGATGCGGGGCTTCATGCAGCAAATGACCCGGGGCGGCGGCATGCCAGGCATGCCGGGGATGGGCGGCTTCCCTGGCATGGGCGGCGGCATGCCAGGCATGGGAGGCATGCCAGGAATGGGCAGACCTGGGGCAGCTGGGGCCGGTGGCCGCAGTCCTGGGGCTCCGGGAACCCGAGCCAATCGACCGGCCAAGAAGCGCAAGGGATTCGGCGAGCTTTAGGGGAGGAAGAACCCAAACCACCAGCAGGCAGCAGGGTAGAATTTGCCTTTGCGTAACCTCGGTAAGCCCAATGATCAAGCTCCGGCTGAAGCGATTCGGGAAAAAGCGGGAAGCGAGCTTCCGTCTGGTGGCAACAAATAGCACCTCCCGGCGTGACGGCAGGCCTCTGGAGGAGCTGGGCTTTTACAACCCCCGCACCAAGGAAACCCGTCTCGACACTGAATCAATCCGGCTGCGCTTGAGCCAAGGAGCCCAACCTACTGATTCCGTGCGAGCCCTGCTTGAAAAAGGCGGACTCGTCGAGAAGAGAATCCGTCCCGCAGAAGTCATCGGCAAACTCAAGCAAGCGGCAACCCGAGCCGCCGAAGCCGCCGCCGCGGTTAAGGCAGAAGCGGAAGCCAAGGCTGCAGCCGAAGCCAAGGCTGCCGAGGACGCTGCCGCTGCCGCTGAAGCCGCAGCGACAGCGGCTCTCGAAGCCGCAGCCGCACCTGACACCATTGAAGCCGCAGGGGCTGTCGAAGCCTGAACGGCCTTACCACCTTGAGCATGCCTTCCCCTGAGGCGGCTTTAGCTCTTGCTGGCCCGTCAGAGGCCAATCTGCGTAGGCTGGAAGCCCTTACCGGCACCAGCCTCGTACTTTATGGCCTTGACCTACGCATCCAAGGCCGGGAGTCCCAGGTTGCTCGGGCCCATGCGGTGCTCTCTAGCCTCAAACCCCTCTGGGAATCCGGAGAACCGATTGCGGCTGTGGATCTTCAAACGGCCCTGACAGCCCTTGATACCGGCCAACAAGAAGAGCATGGGCTCCTGGCTCGCCAGTTGCTCACCACCACCCGCCAGGGCAGGCCGCTCAGGGCCAGGACCCCCCGGCAACGAGCCTTCATCGACGCCATTGAACGCCATGACCTCACCTTGGCGATCGGTCCGGCCGGCACCGGCAAAACCTTTTTGGCCACGATTCAAGCCGTCCGCTTTCTGCAGGAACAGCGGGTAGAGCGGATCGTGCTGACCCGCCCTGCCGTAGAAGCGGGCGAACGGCTTGGCTTTCTGCCCGGCGATCTGCAGCAAAAGGTGGATCCCTACCTGAGACCGCTTTACGACGCCCTTCACAACTTGCTGGGGGCCGAGAGGACCGCCGCGCTCCAGGAAAAGGGAGTAATCGAAGTTGCCCCCCTGGCCTACATGCGCGGCCGCACCCTGGCCGACTCGTTCGTGATTCTGGACGAGGCCCAGAACACCACCCCCGCCCAGATGCGCATGACCCTCACCCGGCTTGGGGAAAACTCGCGCATGGTGGTGACCGGAGACATCACCCAGATCGATCTGCCTCCTGGTCAGCCCAGTGGCCTGATCGAAGCTGCCGAGGTGCTGGGGGAGGTCGATGGAGTGGCCCTCTGTCGCTTCAGTGATGCCGACGTGGTCCGCCACCCCTTGGTGCAGCGCCTGGTTCAGGCCTACGCCCGCAAGGATGAACGGGGCCGGCAGGGCCGATAAACGCACCGATAAAAGCAAAAAAATAGGGAGATCCGCACAGCCCCCACGGCGGTTGTTCGATCACGGCTGCCAGGATGGCAATACTTCGAGAAAGTGCGGCAAATGCCCGCCAGCAGCAACTTCCAACAAGCCATTCGTGAGGCCCAGTCCAGCGCTCTCGTTGGGCCCAATGTGGTCAACAAGGCCCTGCCCTATGTGGGTGGTGGCATGGTGCTGACCGCCGTTGGCGTCATGGG
>JBBASD010000066.1:0-3024 GCA_040399485.1 Cyanobium sp.
AATGCCATGATGGGTGTTGATTGAGAAAAGGGGAAGCGGTGAGCGAAGAGCCCTGCCAATGCCCTGATTGCCAGCGGTTTTACCGCGAGCACGACCGGTTGATTCGTGAAAACCCCAGTCTCCGCCAACAGCAGGAGCTCAATTGGGCTGCTTTGCAGTCTTTTCGCACCTTGGCCGGGCGGGTGCTTGAAGAGCTTCAGAAGTACTACAGCGACAACGAAGCCCCGGTCCCAGCCCCGGTCGAGGCCGCCAAGGCTGATACGGCCAACGAGCCTGATGCCATGCAGCAGGCCATGGCGGATTTGGAGAACATCAATGCCCATCTCTTCTCGATCGAAGCCTTGATGGAGCGCATTTTTGATGTGCGTGTGCCCGATGAAGTGGAACAAAAATTCCGGGAGGTGGCCGGTGAACTTGCTCCTGACCCCCTCAATGCCGATCGCTTGCGACTCAACCGACTCCTACACCAAACACCCGACCTGCCCGATCACCGACCCTGATTTCATTCGTCGATCTCACAGGTGATGGTTACGGGATACTCCTCGGCCTGCCAGATGCGCTTGGCGTACTCCTGGATTGAGCGGTCCGAGGAGAAAAATCCTGTGCGGGCCGTGTTGAGCACCGACATCCTGTTCCAATGGGTGCGATTAGCCCAGGCGGCGCTGACCGCGGACTGGGCCCTGAGGTAATCGGCAAAGTCGGCAAAAACGAAGAACGGATCGTAGCCTGTGAGGTTCTGCAGCAGCGGCCTGAACAGCTCCCCATCTCCCTGGCTGAAGTGTCCCTGTTCGATCAGTCGCAGCACTTCGCCCAATTCCGGTTCGGCCGGGATCACTTCCCAGGGGCGGTATCCCTGTTGGTCTAGACCTACGAGTTGGTCGGCGGTATGGCCGAATAGGAAGAAATTTTCCGCTCCCACCTGCTCTCGGATTTCGACGTTGGCACCATCCAGGGTACCGATGGTGAGAGCCCCATTCATGGCGAATTTCATGTTGCCAGTGCCGGAGGCCTCTTTGCCTGCGGTCGAGATCTGCTCCGAGAGGTCGGCTGCCGGGTAGACCCGCTCACCGAGTTTGACGTTGTAATCGGCGAGGAATACAACCCGCAGTCGGCCCTCCATGTCGGGATCGGAGTTGACCGTATCGGCGATGCCATTGATGAAGCGGATAATCAATTTGGCCATGGCGTAGCCCGGCGCCGCCTTGCCACCAAAGATGACGGTACGGGGCGCACTGCCTTCGGCTTGTCCGTTTTTGATGCGCAGATATTGGGCGATAACCTGGAGAGCATTAAGATGCTGCCGTTTGTATTCGTGAATCCGCTTCACCTGGACATCAAAAAGGGAGGCCGGGTCAACAAGAACTCCAGTATGAGTATGAATGTAAAGGCTCAGATCTTTTTTGACAGCTAGTTTGGTAGCCTGCCAGCGCTCCAGAAAGGCGCTGTCTTCGGCAAGGGGCTGCAGGCGTTCCAGTTGCTTCAGATCACGGATCCAGCCGTCGCCAATGCTTTCGTTGAGCAGGGCTTTCAGGCGAGGATTGGCCAGAGCCAACCAACGGCGCGGCGTGACGCCGTTGGTGACATTGGTGAATTTTTCGGGCCAGAGGGCCGCAAATTCAGGGAACAGATCACGCTTGACCAGGTCACTATGCAAGGCGGCTACGCCATTGACATGGTGGCTGGCTACGGTGGCCAAATTGGCCATTCGCACCGATCGGGATCCATCTTCATCGATTATGGAAACCTTGCGCAGGATTTTTTCGTTGCCTGGATATTTGAGACGGACCTGGTGCAGAAAGCGTCGATTGATTTCGTAGATCAGTTCCAAATGCCTTGGCAACAGGGAGCTAAAGAGTTGCAGGTCCCATTTTTCCAGGGCTTCGGGCAGCAAGGTGTGGTTGGTGTATGAAAGCGAGCGGGTCACGATGTCCCAGGCTTGCTCCCAGCTGAGCATCTTGTCGTCAAGCAACAGCCGCATCAGCTCGGCCACAGCTATGGAGGGGTGGGTGTCATTGAGCTGCACTGCCCAGTGATCGCTGAATTCATGGATGGGAATGCCCCGGGCCTCCAAGTTCCGCATCATGTCCTGCAACGAGCAGCTCACGAAGAAATGCTGCTGCTTCAAGCGCAGTTTTCGGCCTTCGTCGGTGCCGTCGTTGGGATAAAGAACCTTGGAGAGGGTCTCGCTGCCCACCTTTTCTTCGACGGCGCCGTAATAATCGCCAATGTTGAAGGCCTGGAAATCGAAGCTTTCGCTGGCGTCAGCACGCCAGAGCCTGAGCCTGTCGCAGGTATTTACCCTGTAGCCCAGCACAGGTACATCGTGCGGCACCCCGATGGCGTGCTCAGCGGGAATCCAGCGCACCCGGTAAGCCCCGCGCTCGTCCCGGTAGCTCTCGGTGTGGCCCCCGAAGCCCACGAAGCAGGCTTGATCGGGGTGGGGAATCTCCCAGGGCCAACCGCTCTTGAGCCATTTGTCAGTGATCTCCACCTGCCAGCCGTCGCGGATCAGTTGGTCGAAAATGCCAAACTCATAACGAATGCCATAACCGGTGGCTGGAATCTGCAGCGAAGCCAGGGATTCCAGAAAGCAAGCAGCCAGTCGCCCCAGCCCCCCATTGCCCAACCCGGGCTCTTCCTCGACGTTGAGAATCTCGTCGAGGTCAGTAATGCCGAAACCCCGCAACGCTTCGGCGGCCTCCTCCTGGATGCCCAACATCAAAAGGTTGTTGCCCAGTTGGGGACCGATCAGGAATTCGGCGGAAAGATAGGCCACTACGCGGGTGGGAGCGGCATTGATTGCTTCGATCCCGGCGAGATAACGGGTCATCAGCCGGTCGCGCACGGCGTAGCTGAGGGCCATGTAAAGGTCGTGGTGGCTGGCGGTTGGGGCCAGCTTGCCGAGGGTATAAAAGAGGTGTTCGGTCATGCCGTCGAACACATCTTTGGCTTCCAGACCGCTGCGATCGGGGTCGGCGTAGCAGCCCGGGGTCGGCAGGCGCAGGTTGCGGGGTTTCAGCTCGG
>JBBASD010000066.1:3124-6702 GCA_040399485.1 Cyanobium sp.
TCGCCGCCCGCAGCCTCGCCGAGCTGATGGTCCGCTTGCAGTTGCCCTCGATCCTGGGGGAGTTAGTGGCTGGTGTGTTGATTGGCGTTTCTGGTCTGCATCTGCTGCTGCCGCCCGAGTCCGGCGCCCAGCTGGCTGCCTGGCCCGTGCAGCTCGTCAGCCAACTGGCCTCAGTCTCCACGGAGCGGGTGCGCGAGATCTATGTGAGCTCCTTTGGCAGCCTCCAACAGTTGTCCACCCTGGGTCTCTATGCCCTGCTGTTTCTGACCGGTCTGGAGAGCGAACTGGATGAACTGGTGGCGGTGGGTCCCCAGGCGGCCACGGTCGCCATGACCGGGGTGGTGTTGCCGTTTGCGGCCGGCAGCGCTGGCCTCTACTACCTGTTCCATCTACCCGCCATCGCCGCGGTTTTTGCCGGGGCGGCGATGACAGCCACCAGCATTGGCATCACCGCCAGCGTCTTCGGCGAATTGGGCTTCCTGAAAACCCGGGAGGGGCAGATTGTCATTGGTGCCGCCGTGCTCGACGACATTCTCGGCATCATCATCCTGGCCGTTGTGGTGTCTCTGGCTTCGGGCAATGCCCTGCGCCTCGCGCCCATTCTCAAGTTGGTTCTGGCGGCCCTGCTGTTCGTGGCTGCCGCGATCTGGCTCAGCCAGCGGGCCGCTCCCCTATTTGACAAGTTGCTCGACTGGCTCAAGGCGCCGGGGGAGGTTGTGGTCGCCGCCTTCGTGGTGCTAATTCTATGTTGTTTTGCCTCCCAAGCGATCGGGCTGGAGGCGGCTCTAGGGGCTTTTGCCGCCGGTTTGATCCTGAGCCAATCCGAGCGCACCGAAGCGATTCAAGAAACGGTCAAACCCCTGGTGGCTCTCTTTGCCACCATTTTCTTCGTCCTGATCGGCACCGCCATGGACCTTTCGGTGCTGAACCCCTTCGATCCCGCCAATCGTCAGGGGCTGGTGGTGGCCGCTTTCCTGCTGGCCGTGGCGATTGCTGGCAAACTGGCCTCCGGTTGGACCTATTTCAGCGCCGAACCCACCCGCCGACTAGTGGTGGGACTGGGCATGTTGCCTCGCGGCGAAGTGGGTTTGATTTTTCTTGGCCTCGGCTCCCAGGCGGGCCTGTTAACCCCCTCCCTGGAGGCGGCGATTCTGATGATGGTGATTGGCACCACCTTCTTGGCCCCGCTGCTGCTGCGGGCCGTTTTGGTGGGGCCCGATCGCGACCCCCAGAAGGCATGAGCCGTCAGGGCGTCCGTCCCGTCAGCACCCAGAACAGGGCCCACAGGGCCGTCACCAATCCCAGACTGGAGGCCCAGCTGGGCCCAAGGGCCCAGCCCAGGCCCAACTCCATCGCCAATCCCGCCACCAAGGCCAGGCTGAGGCTGCCAAGCACCAGCACGATTTGCTGGCTGGCGTCATTGAGCGGGCCGCTCGCCAGGCCTTGCTCCAGGGGGGCCAGGCTGAGGCTCAGGGGCCAGTAAAGGGCCAGGGCCCAGAGGGCGATGCCGGGCAGGAGCATGGGCCAGGCCAGGGCCACGGGGATCAAGGGCATGGTCGGGTTTCCGCCGCGTCAGCCTCCCTAGCATCAAGCACCTTCCGAACCGCGCCTCGTGGGGCTGCGGCCGTAACCCAGCCGATGCCGTCCACGTTTTCTCCAGGGCAGCAATCCCTGACCCCTGCCGAAGCCACCGCTGCCACGGAAACTCCATCCGGCGCCTGGAGTTTTCTGGGTCATCACGTGCATCGGGTCAGCCAATCCCCGCCGCATCCCGAGGGTCCCGCCCTGCTGCTGGTTCATGGTTTCGGGGCTTCCACGGACCACTGGCGTCACAACATTCCCGTGCTCTCTGAGCACCATGAGGTGCATGCCCTCGACCTGCTGGGCTTCGGCCGCAGCGCCAAGCCCGCAGGGCTCCCCTATGGCGGGGCCCTGTGGCGAGACCAACTGGAGACCTACGTTCGCTCTGAAATTGGCCGGCCGACGGTCCTGGTCGGCAATTCCCTCGGGGGCTACGCGGCCCTGGCGGCCGGCGCCGCCCTGGGGCCGCAAGCCGCCGGGGTGGCCCTGATCAATGCTGCCGGTCCTTTCTCCGACGAGCAACGGCAGCCAACCGGCTGGGGGGCCATTGCCCGCCGCAGCATCGGCGGGGCCCTGTTTCGCAGTCCACCGCTGCAACGTCTGCTGTTTGAGAACCTGCGGCGGCCGGCCACGATCCGGCGCACTTTGGAACGGGTCTATCTCGATCGCACCAATGTGGATGAGGCGCTGGTGGAGTCAATCCTGCGGCCCTCCCGCGATGCGGGGGCTTTCGGGGTGTTTCGCACCGTTTTCGATCTCCCCAGTGGCGAGCCCCTGGACCACCTTTTCAGCCAGCTTTCCTGCCCCCTGCTGCTGATCTGGGGAATGCAGGACCCCTGGATCAATGCACCCGGCCGGCGCGCCGGCTTCCTAAAGCATGCACCGCCGGCCACGAGCGAGGTGTTGCTGGAGGCCGGCCACTGCCCCCACGACGAAGTGCCCGCACCGGTCAATGCTGCGCTGCGGTCGTGGCTAGCCAGCCTCGCCTAGGCATGGGTCCAAGGCTTGGCTTTTAGGCATGGGGCCTGGGGGGATGGCCGGCGGCCTGGGCCACTCCCGGCAGCCGGCCAGGCGCCAATTGGCCCAGACCATCGAACTGATCTTTGATCCGTTCGATCAGGGGTCGGGAGGGGGCGTCCTCCCAGGCGTTGAGGAGGCTGCCCTCGGGCTGGCTGAGAACCGTGAGATGGCCCCCAAGGGCAAGGCAGCGCCGCCGCAGGCTGGCCACCTGGTCGGCGTTCAAAGCCCCGGCAGATGCCTGGGGGTCGCCTGGGGCCGCTGCCCAGGCAACCCCCAGGCCACTGCCGGCCCCGAGTTCCAAGGGGATCCCCTGCAATTCTGGGGCTGCCAGCAACAGGGGGGCCTGGGCGGGATTGACCCCCAGGCGCAGCAGCCAGACGGGCGGTGGGGCCTCAGCACCCCCCGCCAGCGCCAGCAGCTCGCCCAGCTGTTCGGCCGTCAGAACCTCACAGGCCAGGGCCGTTTGGGCGGCAATCGCGGTCTGCTGTTCCGCCATGGTCAGGGCATCGACGCTGGCCAGCCCAAGCAGCAACAAGGGCAGGGGCGCGAAACCCGCCGCGGCGGCCAGGGCCGGGCTCCACCAGTCAATCCGCTCGGGAGTGAGGCTGGAGCCCAGGAGCCACTCGACCAGCGGCGTCAATTGACTCAGGGGGCCCTGAACGAGCAGGCCGCTGCGCCGCGGCGGCTGGGGCATGGTGCGCAGGGTGACTTCGGTGATCAGGCCCAGGGAGCCCCAGCTGCCGGTGAAGAGGCGCATCAGGTCATATCCCGCCACATTTTTGACCACCTGCCCGCCCGCCTTGGCCGAGACCCCATCGGCCCGCATCAGGCCGATGCCGATCAGTTGGTCGCGGATGCCCAAGTACCTCTGGCGGTAGCCGCCCGTGAGGCCCCGGGCCACCAGGCCGCCGATACTGCCGCCCCCCAGGGCCCCACTGCCCCAGGGCCGATCGACGGCCAGCCATTGGCCTTGCTCC
>JBBASD010000066.1:6802-9656 GCA_040399485.1 Cyanobium sp.
GTGCCATGGGAGGACCTTGGCACGGCAGGCTGGGACCGATGGATTCCAGTTCCGCTTTGACCCGCCAGGCGGCCCTGTTCCGCCGGGCGGCGATCTCCCCCCCCGAAACGATTCCCCTGAAGATCGTCGTGATCGATGACGATCCCACCGGGTCCCAGACCGTGCACGGTTGTCCCTTGCTACTGGATTGGGGTGCCCAGCAGTTGGCGGCGGCCCTGCGCCATCCTTCGCCCCTGATGTTCGTGCTGGCCAACACCAGGGCCCTTGCGCCTGCGGAGGCCCGGCAGCGGGTGGGGCAGATCGCCGCGGCCCTGGCCCCGCTGCTGGCCGCAGCCGTGGAACAGGGGGTGTGCCGCAATTGGCTGCTGGTCAGCCGGGGAGATTCAACCTTGCGGGGCCATTTCCCCTTGGAGGTGGAGGCCCTCTCCACCGGGCTGGGACCCTTTGGGGCCACCTTGCTGGTGCCCGCCTTCTTGGAGGGGGGGCGCACCACCGTGGCCGGCGTGCATCGCCTGGACGGCCGCCCCGTGCACGAAACCGTCTTTGGCCGCGATCGTCTGTTTGGTTTTGATAGCAGCTACCTGCCCCAGTGGGTGGAGGAGAAGACCGGCGGCCGGGTGACCGCCGACCAGGTGCAGCGCCTCGACCTGGAGCTGATGGAAGCCGCCGCCGTGGCCTGGGAGCGGGGGGGGGGACCCGGCCTGGAGCGGCTGGAGAGCCGCCTCGCCGCCCTGGGTGGCGGGGTGATGGTGGCAGTGGATGCGGAGCGGCCTGGTCAACTAAAGGCCTTGGGGACGGCGATAAGGCAGTTGACGCTGGCCGGCCCGCCGGGACCGAGCCCCTGGCTGTTGCAATCGGCGGCTTCCGTATTGGGCGCTTTGGCCGACCTGCCCCCCCAGCTGCTTGGCCCCCCCGAACTGGCGGGCCTGCGGCGGCGCGGCCCGACCGGCCCCCTGCCGGGGCTGGTGCTGGTGGGTTCCCACGTGCCCCTGGCCGATGCCCAATTGGAATGCCTGCTGGCGGATCCCGCCTGCGTTGGCGTGGTGCTGCCGGTGGCCAAGGTGCATCGCCTCCTGGAGGGACCCCTGCCCGATCGGCTGCTGCCCTCCCTGGAGGCCACCTGGCTGGAGCAACTGAAGGCGGTGCTGGCTTCCGGTCGCACGCCCGTGCTCCACACCAGTCGCGGCGAGTTGCTTTGCCGCCATGCCGCCGAGCGGCGGGCCCTGGGCCAGGTGCTGGCGGCCACCATGGCACGGTTGGCGGCGGCCCTGGCGCCCCAGTTGGGGTACCTGATCAGCAAGGGGGGCATCACCAGCCACGTCCTGCTCGCCGAGGGCCTGCGGCTGGCTGCGGTCGAGCTGCAGGGCCAGTTGCTGCCCGGACTGTCCCTGGTGTTGGCCCCGGCCGGTTCAGCCAATGGCGGCGCCGAACCGGGCGCAGATCCGCTGCCGATCCTCACTTTTCCAGGCAATCTTGGCCAGGCGGACACCCTGCACCTGGCTTGGCAATGGATGGAGGGCCAGCTCAGTCCCCCCTGAAGCTTTGCTCCAGCAACTGCACCGGATGCCGCACCGATATGGGCCGCGGCTGGCTTTCCATGTGCTGGCGGATCTGCAGGCTGCAACCGATGTTGGCGCTGACCGCCAGATCGGCCCCCGTGGCGCTCAGGTCGGCCGCCTTGATGCGCCCCAGTTCGGCGGCCTCCAGGGGCTGCACCAAGTTGTAGATACCGGCGCTACCGCAACAGACCCCGGCTTCGACGGCTTCCCGCAGGCGCACATGGGGAATCTGCCGCAGCAGGGCCCGGGGCTGGTCCCGCAGACCCTGGCCGTGGATCATGTGGCAGGCATCGTGATAAGCCAGGGTCAAGGGGCGCTCGGCCGTGGCGGCGCTGCCATCGTCGTGGCGCAGGGGCTTGAGAGCCGCCTTGAAATCGGAACTGAGACCAACGCGCTCCAGGAATTCCT
Source organism: Cyanobium sp. (assembly GCA_040399485.1). Taxonomy (GTDB): domain Bacteria; phylum Cyanobacteriota; class Cyanobacteriia; order PCC-6307; family Cyanobiaceae; genus Cyanobium. The sequence goes on from JBBASD010000066.1 coordinate 8,770, forward strand.
GGATGTCTGCCACCTGGCCGGCGAAGGCGGCCCCCCGTTGCATCCAGGCGGGTTCTTCGGCCAGGAGGCTGTCGTAGTGCTTGAGGGTGTGGCCACAGCCGGATGCCGCCACCAGGACGGCATCGAGGGGTTCGGGGCCCGCCGGTCGCCCCTGCCCCAACACCTGGGCAAAAGCATCAATGAGGGCCGTGGCCAGCTCCCGGGTCTGGGGCAGTTCCCCCTGGTGGTGGGTGACCGCGCCGCAGCACCCCTGGTTCGGCGGAATCACCACCTCAATGCCGTTGGCGCTCAGCACGTTGATGGCGGCGCTGTTGACGGCAGGATCAAAGAGCCGCTGTACGCAGCCCAGCACCAGTCCTACCCGGTAACGGCGTGGACCCTGGGCCGGCACTACAACGGGCCAGGCATCCCGGAAGGCCTCAGGGTCCAGCGCTGGCAGCAGTCGCTCCATCGCCTCCAGCTGGGGCCCCAGCAGGCCCGTCAGCCCCCGCCGGCGGGCAAAGGCCTGCAAGGGAGTGCCCGCATAGGCCCGCAGGGGGGTGAGCAGGGCCCGCAGCCGCTTCGGGTAGGGCAACAGGGCAAAGAGCAGCTTGCGAAAGGAGCGCTGGGCGGGGCTGCGCAGCTCCGGTGCATTCAGCTGGGGCCGGGTGGCTTCGATCAGTTGGTCGTAGCGGACACCGGAGGGGCAGGCCGTCACGCAGGCGAAGCAGCCCAGGCAGGAGTCGAAATGGCTGGCCACCGTCGCATCCAGTTGCAGCTCACCGGCGGCGATGGCCTTGAGGGCATGGATGCGGCCGCGGGGGGAATCCATCTCCGTGGCCAGCACCCGGTAGCTGGCGCAGGTCGGCAGGCAGAAGCCGCAGTGCACACAGGCGTCGGTGGCGCTG
>JBBASD010000066.1:9756-13155 GCA_040399485.1 Cyanobium sp.
GCGCAGGTGGATGTTGACGCAGGGCACCATGTCGAGGTATCGGAACAGGCCGCAACGACCAATGAAGGTCTTGTTGGGTTCGGTCGCCGCCAGGGCTTCATATTGCTCGTAGCGGGCCAGGGTTTCGCGGTTGCGCACCGGGTAGTAGCACTCGTTGTTGTTGTCGGCGGCGTCGCAGGGAATTTCCCGGGTGACAGTGTGCTGGCCATCCTGGCGGCGGCCAGAATTGGGGATCAGGTCCCACTGGGTGCAGCGGGTGTAGATGTCGGTGTCGGTGTAGTTGATCACCGTTGCCGGTTGGTCGGCGCTGACGCTGCTGGTTTCAAAGCGAATCGAGCGATAGGGCAGGCGGCCGAAACGGAAGCCGAAGTACTCATCTATGGGCAGGCTCAAGAAGCTATGGGAAACGTCGGCATCCAGGTCGGGTACATAGGCCTGGCCCAGGCTCACCGAGATCAGGGGGTGGTCGAGAATGCGTTCAAACATGGCCGTGAAACCGTCCTTGGGCATCGCCTGGAAGGAATCGGTGAAGTAGCGATCGTCCCGGTTCCAGCGCACCGGCAGACGGGCCCCAACGGCGGCTTCTAGTTCGGTGGGGGGGACCCCCCACATTTTGCGGGTGTAGGGGCGAAAGAAGATGTCAGCAAGACGTGGCCCCACATTGGCCAGGAAAAACTCGTCGGTGTTGCTGGGCGTGGCGGCCACGACCTCGCCGGCCAGCAGCTCCTTGGCCGCTGCCTCCGTGGCGAGTTCCACGCCAAAGACATCTTCGAGAGTGGTGCGATTCACCGGCAGGGGGGTGGTGCGCCCATCCGCGAGAACCGCCCGCACCCGATGCTCATAGGGCACCCATTCGGTGAAGCGACTCAACCAGCGGATCGCCACCGAATCGGCCTCCCCATGGAGCAGGTGGGGACCGTAAACGTGGAGGCGTTCGCCGTGGTCATTCAGGGCGTCAAAGGCATTGCCACCGATGTGGGGACGTCGGTCGACCACCCTGACGCTGCGGCCCGCCTCGGCCAGCTCGCGGGCAACGACGGCGCCAGCAAAGCCAGCACCGACCACGAGCACAGCAGATGACATTCTCAAGAAAGGCAACGGCGGCAGCATATCGGCAGTGGCCGGGTTTCTCGGCTCAATCCCCAAACCGGCGCACCACCGCCTCGGCAAAGCCCGAGCAGCTCAACGGTTCCACCCGCGGCTCCATCATGCGGGCCAGGTCGTAGGTGACCTCGCCATGGGCAATGGCGGCGCTCAAGCCGGCGGTAATCAGGTCCGCCGCCTTTTGCCAGCCCATGTATTCGAGCATCATCACGCCGGAAAGAATCACCGAGCCGGGGTTGATGCGATCGAGGCCGGCGTGCTTTGGGGCCGTGCCGTGGGTGGCCTCGAAGATGGCGGCCTTGTCGCCGATGTTGGCTCCAGGGGCCATCCCCAACCCCCCCACCACGGCGGCGGCGGCATCGGATATGTAATCGCCGTTGAGGTTGAGGGTGGCGAGCACGGAATAATCGGCCGGTCGGGTTTGGATTTGCTGGAAAATACTGTCGGCGATGCGGTCATCCACCAGCACTTTCTGTTTCCATTGGCCCTGGCCATGGCTGGGGCCAATGGCCTCCAGAACGCCCCGCACTTCGTCGCAAACCGCAGCCTGTTTCTCCGGGGTGAGGGCATCGAAACCGGGATCCACCATACGGGCATTGGCTTCGATGCTGAGCCCCGGATCTTGGGCCACGTTGTCGAGAATCCAGCTTTCCCGTTCCGTTACACAGAGATCGCGAAATTCAGTCGTGGCCAGCTCATAACCCCAGTCCCGGAACGCCCCCTCCGTGAATTTCATGATGTTTCCCTTGTGCACCAGGGTCACGTGTCGCTTGTCTCCCTCCAATTTGAGGGCGTGCTGAATCGCCTTGCGGATGTGGCGCTGGCTACCGTTTTTGCTCACCGGCTTGATGCCGATGCCAGATCCCGCCGGGATGCGGCGCTGGCCTAACTTGCCGTTGGCGGGAATCACCTCCTCGTTGAGATGGCGGATCAGTTCGATGCAGACCGGATCACTGGCTTCCCATTCAATGCCCATATAAATATCTTCTGTGTTTTCGCGGTAGACAACCACGTCCAGATCCTGGGGGCGCTTGTGGGGGCTGGGGGTGCCCGCGTAATAACGGCAGGGGCGCACGCAGCAGTACAGATCGAAAATCTGCCGCAGCGCCACGTTGAGGGAGCGGATGCCCCCGCCCACCGGCGTTGTCAGAGGGCCCTTGATGGCGACCCCGTAGGTTTCGATCGCCGTGAGGGTGTCCTGGGGCAGGTATTGATAGGTGCCGTAAAGCTCACAGGCTTCGTCACCGGCATAAACCTTGAACCACTCGATGTGGCGCTCGCCGCCGTAGGCCTGGGCGACGGCCGCATCCAGCACCCGCTGGGTGGCCGGCCAGATGTCCACACCAGTGCCGTCGCCGCGGATGAAGGGGATGATCGGGTCGCTGGGCACCACCGGCTGGCCGTTCTCGAAGCGAATGGCGCTGCCGCTTGTGGGGGCGGTGAGCTTTTCGTAGGTGGCCATGGCGCGGCTGGTCGCAGACACAGTCGGCAGAGCCTATGCCTGCGGACGGGCGCGGAAGGTTTGCAGGGATCAGCAAGGGGGCGGGAGTGTGTGTTTGCCATCGCTTCGGGCAGCCTCAGTGCGGGGGCCCCAACCAAGCTCTCCATGGGTGGTTTTTTTCTGCAGGATGGCCCCTATGAATGCAGCGGATCAGGCCCATAGTCCGGAGCTGGCCCAGGCCATCGCCGCCGCGGTCTTCCTGTGTCAAGCGGCCTTCCCCGATGCCCGCTCCAACCTCACTCCCTGGCGCGACGATCCTGAAACCCGCCGTTTCGATGCCAGGGACAACCTCGATTTCTCACTGCATTTCCCCGGTTGGAGCCCCCGGCTCCAATGCCGTTCCCTCTTGGTGCAGCTGCGCCTCGAACGCTCGCCCCAGGGTGGGCCGACCGGTCGCCCCCGGCTGCTGGGTGTGCTGATCCGGGGCCTCACCTACGAAGCCGAACGCTGGCGCTTCACCACCCTCGGCGACTGGCAACCCTCCGGCTCCCATCTGCCCAACCCAGAGGTGGTGGCCAGCCTGCAGGGGCTCTGCCGTGAACTCTTCGTGTTGTTTGGCACCGGGGCGACGTCCCACTTCGGGGAGGACGACATCGCTTCTTGAAGCCAGGTCCGCAGGCCAGGCCCTGAAAACGGGACGGCTGGCTGCGATTCATGCCTGGCCTGGTCGGCCCCTGCCTGGCGCCGTAACCCTTCGCAACCTTGGCGTCAGGGTCGGAGCGCCACACCTACTTTGGTAGGAATGCTCCTCTTGCGTTTCAAGCGCCCCGCCGAAGATGTCTGTCGCCCTGGCT
>JBBASD010000067.1:0-2187 GCA_040399485.1 Cyanobium sp.
GGGCCGCCAGGGCCGTCCAGCAAAAAATCGGCATCTTGAACCAGCCCATACCCGGGGCCCGCATTCGTATGATCGTGGTGCAGAAATTCACCGCCCCCATGATTGAACTGACGCCCGACAAGGCGACGGCCAAGATCCAAAGCAACTGACCATTGAGGGCATGGCCCAGCGGGTTCTGGGTGCTCAGGGGCGGATAGGCCCACCAGCCGGATCCTGAGGGACCGCCCGGAACCAGAAAACTGGCCATTAAAATCACACCAAAGACAGGAAACAACCAGAAGGCCAGGGCATTGAGCCGGGGGAAGGCCATATCCGGTGCCCCAATCATCGGGGGAATCAACAGGTTGTTAAAGCCATTTAGAACCGGAAACAGAAACAGGAACAGCATCACCGTTCCATGCATTGTATAAAGCCCATTATAAACTGTTGGATCGACAAGATCCGCCGGTGGGGTAATCAGCTCTCCCCGCATAATCATCGCCAGTAGGCCACCTACGAGTAAAAACAAAAGGGCGACAGCGATATACTGAATCCCAATCACCTTGGCGTCGGTATTAAAGCTGAAGTAACGCCGCCAGTTTCCCGGCGACCCCGGCAGCGGCTGGGGCTCCTTGAGCATCCGGGGATCAAAACTTGGGCTGCTGGAGGAGGAAGAGGCCATGGATCAAGCTTCGTGGGTGTTCTGGGGATCAAGCGAAACGTTGACCTCGGGGGGCGGTGCCGGCGGCACCGTGGCCCAGCCCCTGTCTCCCTTATCGAGCCGCTGTTGCCAGAGCTCGTTGGCCTCATTGAAACTGGGTCGCAGCGGTGCCCGCTTTGCCGCCGCTAGCCAGGCCGCAAAATCCTCACCATTTTCAACGACCACATCGGTCTGGTTAGTGGCGAAGTAGCCGCCGGAAAACATCGAATCCCGCAGCCGATAGCGGCCCTGCCGAGAAGGAGTGAGGCGGTAATCAATGACGCTGCCGGGGATCAGATCCTGTTTGAGGCGGAAGGCAGGAATGTAAAAGCCATGCAGCACATCCATGGAGATGAGCTGAAAGTGAATTGGTCGATCGACAGGTAAATGCAGCTCGCTGCTGCGCACCCCGTTGGGGTAGATGAATTCCCAGGACCACTGGCGGCCGATCACCTGGATCGGGCCGATCTCCGTGCTGTCTGTGCTGATGGGCAAAATGCCAGTGGCGATCGGCAGGGAAGCGCTATTTAATGGCGCCGCTGTGGCCAGGCGTTGTTTACCCCCCAAGGTGGCCAGGGTGTGGTTGACGCCAATGGTGTGCCAGGCAATCGCTAACACCACCAGCAAGGGAATGATCGTCCAGATGATTTCCAGAGTGAGATTGCCCTCGATCGGTTCGCCATCATCAAGGTCGTATTTGGGGGCGCGGTTGAATAGCAACGTCCAGGCGATCACCGCCGTACAACCCACCAATATGAAGCTGCCAATCCCCGTCTCCAGGGCAAATAGATTGTCCACATAGGGAGCGGCCGTTGAGGCCTGCACCGGCAGCCAGTGGTAGGACTGCTGCGCCATCGTCCAGCTGGCCAGGGCATCAAGCCCAAGCCCGATGGCCATCAGCACCAGGCTGGGCCCGGCGGAGGGCTGGCGGCGGCCCGTGCTGGTCATGGCAGGGCCTCCCGGGGATCGACTCCCGCCGCCAGCAGTTGGTCGGCGCTGACATGGACCCCGAATTCGGCGGCCAGCTGGGCCCCCAAGGTGCCGTGCAGTCCCAGCAAAGCAAACATAAGTACCCCGGCCACCAAATAAAGCCATTGCACCTGACGACCGTAGTCGCGGCGCCAAGCGAAACGCTGCAGCCCGCGCCACACAGTCATCGCCACAATCGCCAGCAACAGCAGCACCCCTCCCACCCCATGCCAGAGCATGGTGGTCAGGGCATCGAGGCCAAAATCACTGCGCACCCCCACCAGCGGCCGGGCCAGCAGCATCTCGTAGGCCCCGGCCGCCACGGTGAAAAAGCTGATCACCGCCGCGGCCACCAGGTTGTACCAGCCCACGTCATGGAAGCCGGCGCGGGTGACGGGCAGGGCCAGGAAGCGAAACACCCGCTTTTCCACCGGATAAAGCGCCCCGACCCCATCGCAGGCGATGGCGATTACAAACAGGCCAATGCTCAAGTGCACCAGGTTGGGATGGATGGGCAGGCCGTAGGGCAGGCCGTTGGC
>JBBASD010000067.1:2287-12969 GCA_040399485.1 Cyanobium sp.
GCATGGCGCTGGATGCTGAGGAAATCGTGCAGCTCCCAGAGGCTCTCGGCGCCATTGAGCTCGGTCAGCCGATTGCGCAGGTGCTCAATCAGGCCGGCCAAGGCCCGCTCATGGGCCCGCTCAAAGGCCTGCCGCGCAATCGTTTCCTCGCTGGCACTCCAACCGGTCAATGGCTGTTCTTCCATCGGCTCGCCCAAACTCTTTGACACGTTTCGACGCTATCGCGCGAGCCGGATGGACGAGAGCTGGGGCTGCTCCAAATGCTGGCGCCGCACCCCTGCCAGCCCAAACCAGGGCACCTGGGGGTATTCATGGTGTTCCCAGTGATAGCCAAAGTGATAACAAGCCAACAGCGATAACCAGGGTGGCAAGGGCAGGCTTTCGGCCCGGTGCCGGTTGCCGCTGGCCTCAGCGCGGCGATGGGGCAATACGGTGCCGACCACAAACAGCTGCAGGGCGCTCAGCAGCAGCGGCAGGATCCAGGCCACCAGCACCCGGATGGCCGCCTGGGGCCAGTGCGAACCTCCAAGCAATGTCAGCAGGTAGGTGAGCAGGCACCAGGCCGAGACCAGCGCCAGCAACCTGGGCCAGGGCAGATAGGCCCCCAGAAAGCGGCGAAACCAACCGGCCAGTCCGCTGCCGCCATGGAAATCGGGGTCCCGGGGGCTGCCAGGGGCTTGATGGTGGCGCCGGTGATTGAGGCGGCTACGGCGCCAGGGCAGCAGGGCATAGAGGGTTAGAACCAGCTGGCCCAGCCCATCATTGGCCCGGGGCTGTCCCGGCATCAGGGTGCGGTGCATGGCGTCGTGGCCGACGATGAACAGGCCGCTCTGCAGCAAAGCGCGCAAGACCACCACCAATACCAGGGTTGGGGCAGACCAGGTGTGCAGGTCACTGGCCAAAAGCCAAACAAGAGAGGCGGTCCACACCAGGAGGACTGCCAAGGCGAAGGCCAGGCCAAAACTGGGGCCCAGGAGCACTGCGGCAAGGGGCTCCCGGGCGCCCAATGTCAACGGCGGAACTGGAGCAGCTCGGCCGGGGATGCCAACAGGTCGATGGCGACGAAGTAGATCTTGCCCTGGGGATCGAGCAGGAACCTCCAGGCCACATTCATGCCGACACCGGCGCCGAACCAGGGGGTTTGCACCTTGCCGGTGACCTTGATTTGGTTGAAGCCCTCTTCGGTGGGCTCGCTGTAGCCCCGTTCCGGCAGCAGCCTCAGGTTCTGGCAGTCCTCGCGAAGGAAGCGTAGAATGGCATCGGTACCAACTATGGGTTTCTGGAAGGGCGGCTGCAGGGCACCGTCGGGCAGGAACAGCTGGATCAGGTTGTCGAAATCATTGGCGTTGAGCAGATCCATGTAGGCGTTGACCGTGGGATTGATCACCCCTTCGATGAACACCCGTTTGCGTTCCGCCTCGGCGGTTGGAGCCGCCACCGGTTCCATCACTCGCTGACCTTCGCCCTTGGCGGGGTCGAAGCCCATGTCAACGACAAAATTCCGCAACAGGGTAATCTGCTGGCCTTGGTCCACTGCCTTGACGGAATTGAGCACAGCAGCGGCGTTGGCCGAAAGGCGATATCCCTCTGGGATGGGGGCCACCAGCCCCTCCTGCATCCACTGACCGAGTTTGTACCAAAAGCCCAGCTTGATATTGACCGACCAGTTGGCGTAGGTGCGGCCGACTTCGTTGTCGGTACGGTTGGCCAGATCGCACATCAGCTGGCTCTGTTCGGCAAACGACATCGCCTTGATGTCATTGAGCAGCCGTTCGGCGAACTGCATCCGCGCGGCACCCGGAGCCGCGATGGTGATGGTCTGGCCCATTTCGAGATAGGCATACCAGATCAGGGCCAGTTGGTCCTCGGCATTAAGGAGCTGGAACCGGGCCGTGATCGCCGGAACAACATCAGCGGAGAGGGTCTCCGGGAAGATCTGGGTAGCCCTGTCGAGGGTGAATGTCAAAATCCGTACCGAATGCAAGTGTTCGTAACAAATGCTAACACTTGCAACGGGTTCAGAGGGCGGTTCTCCCCTGTCAAGGGCGATGGGGAGCCAGGATTTCGCGCTCCTGGCTCCCCTGCGCACCACCCTGCTGCCTGGCTGACTCAGTTTCAGGGCGACCCCAGTCTCAGGGCTTCATTTCGAAGCAATTCTTTTGCAGCAGTTTGCCCAGCGAGGCATTGAGCCGATCCAGGGCCTCGGCCACGCTCACCACCTTGGCTTCGTATTGTTGGGCGAATTTGCTGTAAGCATTGGCATCGGCCTGGCGCAGCAAACGGGCCTGGGCCTCATTGAGGCGCAACTGGCGCAATTCCGCCACGCCTGGATCAAATTCCTTTTGCTTGATGGCAAGCACCTGGTTGCGCAGGGCCCGACAGCCCCCCAGGGTTTCTTGGCGTTGTTGGTCCAACAGGCGTTGGCGCAGGGCCAGGGCACCAGCTACCGCCAAAGCCCCCGCCACCAGCAGGATCAGCAGCTTGGTCTTGAGCGAAAGTGGGGCCATGAAGGTGGGGCTTGACGTTCCCATGCTGCCAAGTCATCGGCACCCTCACCGATGCGATCGTCCTGGAAAGTGAGATCCCCCATCCCATGGCGCCATGAGTTCCAAGGCAACAGATCAGAGCGCCGACGGGCGGGCTGGGGCGACGGCTACCCGGACCGCCCTGCTGGAGCAGTTGCGGCGCCCCCGGCCCGGCTGGGGCGCCGATGCGGCCGTGGTGAGGACGTTGTTCGAAAGCCTGGAGAAGCTGCAGCCCGCCGACCTGACGCGGGATGGGGCCTGGCTCCCGGGGGTTTGGGAACTGCGCTGGAGCAGCAGTGCCATTCCATACCTGAGCAGCGCCCCGTGGCTGCTCAACCTCCAAACTCTCGATCCGGACCATGGCAGGGCCCAGAACCTGCTCAAGCTGAATGGCCCCCTGGGAGCAATCGGCGCCATCAGCGTCGAGGCCAGCATTGCCGTTGCAGGCACCCAACGGGTAAGCGTGCGTTTCGAGCGGGGTGGTTGGCGGGGCCCCTCCCTGGGCGGTAGACCGCTGGCGCTACTGCGGGAGGTGAAGCAGAGCTTCCCCGCCTGGCTGGACATCACCGTGGTGGATGGGGAGTTGCGGCTTTGCCGCGGCAACGCGGGCACCTTGTTTGCCCTGCTGCGCCGTCCCGATCTGCCTGTGGGCCCGTGGAGCACCGAGGAAGGAGTGGCAGCCTGAAGCCAGGGATTGTCGGCTATTGAAAATGCGTAAAGCGATTGCGGTTTAAGCTCTTTGGCAAGTTTTTTTGTTGGTGTGACTCATTCTTCAGTCTTGACCAAATGCCCTAGTTGCCAGTATTTCGGCGATGGGGCCATCGGGGCTGCTTATTGCCGTCTCTGGCAAACCATTTTGCCGCCTTCCTGGGACTTTCCCCAGCGCTGCCAGGATTGGAGGCCCCGCTCCGAACCCACCTCCTCTGCTGGCCTCAACGCCACTCCACGTCGATGATCTCCCCCGGCCGTCCGCGACGGCCGAGTTGGGAGCTGGCGATTTCGCCCAGCCGTCGGGTCATCAGGTAGTCGATGCCGCCCCCCACCAGCCCTCCCAACAGCGGTATGGCCTGGTGCAGTTGGACCACACCCTTCCGCCCGAAACGGCTGATCAGTTGGAACCCCACAGCCCGATTGATTGCGCCCAGGGCGGCGACGGGGAGCTGGCGCAGCTGGGCTTGGGCGAATCGCTGGCTGGCTTTGATGCCGATCTGCTTCAAGACCTCTCCCGCTTCCTCGCCGATCAGGGTCAGCAGGATCTGGGTGCGCACCGTCTCATGGTTGAGGTCGAGGCCATGGAGCAGGGCAATGGTGCCCACCAGCCGGGTCTGGATCACCCAGGAGGCCGTGACGGCCGCAGGCAGCTGAACTGGCAGCAAGGCGAACCCGCCCATGCTGGTGAGGAAGCCGGTGCCGGCATTCCAACGGGCCTGGTCTTCAATCAATTCAGCGATGGCTTGCTCCAGCCCCACCGCCTCGGCCCGCTGGCGCACCTCCTGGGCCACCTCCTGGGCGCTTTTGAAGCGAAACGCCTCTTGCCCATTCAGGGGATTGGCAATTGGGGCACCGTCGATCCCCCAGCGCACGATGGCGGTGACTAGCTCGGTGGCGAAGGCCTGGGGGTCGCTGGCGGTTGCCATCGGCAGGGGAAGACTTTTCAGCCAAGGCTATGGCCGCTGGCAAACCCCCAGAGGGTGCGGCATGCCCTCCCCAGCACCGTCAAAGGGGGGGACTGAAATGGGGTTTCGCCGACTCATAGAAAAACAGATCAACCCCGGCTAGCCCCTGCTCTGCCACGATCTGGCGCTCGAGCAGGAGTTGGGCCGGCGCTTTGGGTTGTGCCTTCAGCCCAGCCAAAAGGCCAATGCGCACCGGCAGCTTCGCCGCCGCCTGCCTCAAGGTGGGATCCGCCAATTCAGCCCGCAAGGCCGCGGGGTCGTTGCGGTAGATCTGAACTACTACCTCATCCACCAGTCCCCGCTGCACCCAATCGCCCCAGTTGGCCAGATAGTTGCTGTAGGAGAATTCCTGGGGATTGGGGGCCACCGAAAGTCGGATGCCTGGACAGGATCGGGCCATCGCCTTGCGGATCTGGGCCACCAGGCTAGTGATCCAGCCCGACCGCCAGGCGATCCAGGCGGGATCATCCGGCGCGGGGGTTGGTTGGCGGGCCCCTGCGGCGGTGGAGCGCCAGAGGGCGAGAGTGGTGGGGTCGTAGCCGAAGGTGGCTGGATAGCCGAGATGGTCGTCAAACTGAATCGCCGCAAGCGGCAAGTGTTGGCAGGCATCGACCACCAGGGCGGTCAGGCCATCGCGCACCTCGGCCAAGGCCGGATTGAGCCACACCCGCTTGAGGTTGCCCCCCTCCAACCAGGTGGTCTCGCCGGCCTGGTTGCGCAACAGCAGGTGCTGCCGTCCTGCCAGCCAGGGGGCTACTGCCGGGGCCATCAAGCCGAATTCAAACCACCCCACGGTCTCGATGCCGTTGCGATTCAAAGCTCCGATCAGCACATCCGTACTGATCGGCTGGGGCAGGCGCGGGTCCAGGGTCATGCCCAGCAGATTGTTCTGCGCTCGCACGGGCCAGAGCAGCTGGCCACCGGTCTGCAGGGGCACCGCTGCCCGCTTGAAACCATGGCTTTGCAGAAATTGCACGGCCCGCTGCGATTCAGCGGCGTCGTACATCACCGTGCTATCGACCGTCGTGAGCCAAAGACCGAGACGTTCCATGGCCAAGGGCGCTGAGGGTGGCGCTGAGGGCAGGGGTGGCGGAACCGGCGCCTCTGCCAAGGCAGCGGGTGCCACCGGGGACTGCAGACCGACCAGCAGCGCCAGCGCGGCCAACGCCTTGAGCTGATTACCCCAATGCATGTGCATGAACGGGCCCGCCGTGGTCCATGCCTACACCAGCGCCTGAACCAACGACTGCAGGCCACCTTGTTGGCGGCCTTGCTGGCGCCCATGCCGGCGGTGACGGCAGCGTCGCTGCCGGCGCTGCCGATGGCCCCCTGCCTGAAGCGGGGCCAACAGCATTGGGATGTGCTGGTGGTGGGGGATGAGCCGGCGGGGGTGATGACGGCCCTGGAGCTGGCCGACCAACTGCCACGACTGACGGGCCGCCCCAATCCCCGCATCGCCCTGGTGACGGAGGCCGACACGCGCCTTGGTCTGGGCGGGGTGATCGCCCGCAGCGGCTTGGCCTATCTGGACCGCAACCAGGTGCCCAGGGACATGTGGGATGTCCTCAGCCCCTTTGCCCCCTCTTCGCGGTTGTACGAACGCTTCTTGCGCATCACCGGCGTGAACCACATCGCCGTGGACCGGCGACGGGCCTCAACGGCCCTGGCCAAGGCCTTGCGTCAGGCCCACATTTCGGTGCTGAGTCGGGCAGATCTGGTGGGGGTGCTGCGGCAGGGACGGCGGCTGTGCGTGGTGCAGTCCCGTCGTTACGGCAGCCTGGGGGCTGATCTGGTGATTGACGCCAGCTTGGGGGCGCGGGTGGCCCACCTGGCGGGGGTGCCGTTTCAGGGGGGGTTTGGTCCAAGGGAGCTGGCCCACCAGAGCCTGGCCTTGGGCTGGATCTTTGAGGTGCAGGGCCTCAGCCTGCAACAGCTGCGGGCCCTCGAGGAAGTCTTCAGCCAACGTCTCCTCAATCCCAAGGACCAAGAAGCCCAGGCCTGGCTGAAGCCCTGGCCCCGCTATCGCCGCCATCCCAAGCAACTGCTGACGGACCTACTCGATGAGAACGGAAATCCCCAACTGGCCTTCTCGAATACAACCGACAGCGCCGACCAGGGGAGTCCGGCGATGGCCATCGCCTTCCATGGCGAGTCGGGATTGGGAACCGATTGGCGCCAAACCCCCGTGCGGCTGGATCAGGCCAACATTGCCCTGTTACCAGGAAGGCTCAGTTTCAACGCCCTGTTGCTGCGCAACAATGCCTTGCAAAACCGGCAGGTGCTGGCGGGCCAAAATCGCCCCCTGCCCTGGATGTATCCCTACGCCGACAAGGTGACGGCCTTTTTCATGCGGCACGGAGCCAAGCGGGTCGAGTGGATGCCGGAGCTGTATGTGCGCTCGGCCGACCAGCTGGCCAACCCGGTGGCGGTGCTTGGTGAAACGGAGATGGCCAATGGTGGTGTGCCCCATAACCAAGCCCTGGGGACATTTTCGTATTTTTTGGATTTCCGCGGTGGCATCAAGGGCATTGCAGGGTTCCCTAAACCCACCTTCAACTTTGGCTATCGCCACACCCTGCCCCGGGAACTCGACAACCTGGCGGTGTTGGGGCCGGCGGCGGGCTACGGCGGCCTGGGGGGTGGGGCCGGCCGCATCCTTGAGCTCAACATCTCGATTGGTCAGGGATTGGCGATTGCTTCGGCATTGGCCCTGGTCGATGGCATGCCCCTGGCGGCGATCGATCCGGTGCGAGTGGCCAAATACATGCCTCCCGGCTTCACCGCCTACGGCCGGCCCTCCAATGCCACCCGCTTGCACCTGGTTATTGCAAGGCTTCGCTTTCTGCTGGATGGCCTCTGGCGCCGTCAAGACGATGGCTATTGGGAGGGTCAGCGGCTGGGCAACACAGCGAAGGGACGCCGCCCTTGACTCCCCCGAGATGGCTAAAACCGATGAATTCCCTGGGCACGGGCATGCAGTCGAGCCCAATTGAGCGGGCCATCAACCCAGCACGGCTGGTCTGCCCAGGGAGTCGGCAAGGTCTTGAAGCCGTTTGGCCAGGCGATGCACCGTTGCAGTTGGTGACGGCGGTATGGGCGCCGTTGTGCTTGGCGATTGAGATAGTGATGATGGCGTTATCGATATTGGGATGGCTGATGCCGTGGCTATCTGGGCAAGGGCCGCCTGCAAAGTCGCCAGCGCCTGCAACTGCTTCACCACCCCTTCATGTTGACGGAGTGTGACCCTGCTCTTAGACAGCAACAGGCTGATGCGTTGGGCCAAATTCTGCCAGAGTTGGTCGGCCGCTGCATCGCTGGTGCCAAGGAAAGGATCTAAAAGATATTCAACTAGTCGGGCTTGAAGCATCAACCAACGGTCTCCGAAGTTGGACGTATCCCCAATCGTCGTCTGAAGCGTGCGACGAACTTTACGGATATGTGCAAGGGTCTGATGCTCAGGCGCCCAGGCGGCGCCGAGAACGGCCTTGAGCGCCAACGCATGCAGCAATGGTCGTTGCGATAAGCAGCCGTTGCTACCATGGTGATAGCAGCTAATGCTCTGGACAAGAGCCTGTTGCAAGGCATGCTCAAGCGGGGCACGCTCCAGAGAGAGCGGGTCGCTGAGGAGGAGACGGCGGGCCTGAATCAATGCCATGCCTTGGTGGGCGCGGGCCAGCGCCAGCAACGATTCGCAATTGATGGTTGCGGGGCTGTAGTCCCGTTCAATGTCAGGGTTCTGGAGACGTACCAATGCTTCGAGACGATTAATCGCCACCTGGATCAAGCCTTCATTGGCAGTGATCTCCCCCTGACGGGCCTCCATTACGGCCAACTGCAGCAGGCAGTGCATGGGCACTTCGCCCCCTACACGGCCTTCGCTATCGTCATCCTGTAGACCATCTCGTCCAATTGCTTCGCGATAAAAACGACGGGTTTCGTCAAAATAATCGTCTCCAAATTCGCCATAGAGAGTTGCCAAGGCCACAGCGACGCCAGGATCCTGTAGCCACTGGGGTGGACTGTCCCGCACTAGCTTGCTGGCTTCCCCGGCCAGTTCCTGTACCCTCTCGGCGGAGAGGGGCGTCACTTCCAGTTCGCGCCGGGTCTTTTCCAACAGATCCTCCAGCGCAGCGATTAACTGCTCGGGGGTGACAAAATCAACATGGTTTGGTGAGCAATTGCTAATCCCTTCTGCAGGGCTTGGATCGAGCACAAAACTGGGATCGCCATAGGCCTGGTAAGCCCCCCAGGTGTTGGTTTCTGCATGGGCTTGATAGGTTGCCTGGCGAGCCACGAACACTGCTTCGCCAAAAGGAGCATTTTCCAACATATTCTTATAGAAGGTTTCGGCGAAGACCTTGGCCGCATCATCGTTCACGGCCCAGCCGCAGGCGATCACGGCACGTACCCCCATTTCGATTAATTCACGCGCCACGCTGTAGGCCAGTTTGTTGTAGGCGAGTTTGTGCTGAGCAATCGTTGCGTCATCACTTACTGCCAGATGGCAACAATTGAGGAACACCACCTCCGGCACGGACTCCATGGCGTTGATTTCCGCAGCTGTGATCAGTAACCCGTTTGAGAGCACCACGCCGGTGCGCTCTCCTCCCGCGCTGGTTTTGGCCTCGAAGCAACCATGGGCGGCGATGTGAAGGAGCCGATAGGGATGCAAGTAGAGCTTGTTGAGCACCTCCAGGGCCTTGGCGTCCTCACCGATGCTTGTGGTGCACTTGTACTGATACTGCTCCAGCATGGCTGCGACGGACCGGGCCTCCTTTTCGGCCCCGGACAAGGAGGTCAGCCGATTGGGGCGGCCTTGATCGCTACCGGCAAAAACGTCGTAGAAGCCCTCGGTGCAGGGGTTGCCCAACACGTAGGCCAGGGGCGCCAGGCTCTGGCGCAGGTGGGGACGGAAGCGGGGGGACTGCAGCTGGCGCACCATCCGCATCTGCACGGCCAGGGGTTCCGCGTCGGCACGCAGTAATTCCCAGGGCAGATTGGCGGTGGTGCCATCCACCACCAACACAAGATGGTCCAGATGGCGTGCCACATCCTTGAACTCAGTCGGAATCAGCAACTGGAATAGAGTGCGGCAGAAGTCGCTATCGGTGCCGGGGTTGTCTATAGATTGGCGTACCAGACTTTCGACCAGGCCAGGTTGGGCTTGCTGCAGCACAATTTCGGCACGGGCTCTCTGGCCAAGGTAGAGGTAGCGAAGCCGATTGGCATGCTGGCCCCGCTTTGATGAATGCTCAGTGCTTTTGTTAGCCGCCCCAATATCTTCGCTGGCATCGGCATCGGCATCGGTGATCATCAAACGGTTCCAATGGGAGAGAGAGGGCGATGCATCAAGACGGTGGCGATAGCCCTTACCTCGCTTCAGCTCCTTTATGGGTTCAATTTGCAGGCGGGTGGGGGATCCGCCGAGGTTGATCTGCTCAGCCACTTTTTGCAGGGCCTTGGCGACCGTGATGGCGGTATCGAGATACATTTCGATGATCTCCAGAGTGGTGACCCGAACCACGCGATTTGGCATCGCTACCGCGAACTGCTCGTTGGCGGCCAACACCCCTTTCAACAGGGCCGAGATGCAATCCTCAATACCAATTGTGGTGGAGCTATAGCCCATGAGCAAACTACTTAGAGTCGTATCAATAACCTCCACGTCATTATCGGTATCATGGCGATCAACGATCTGCAATAGATAACGCAAGGTCCCGATTCGTACCGCCTCCGTAAGGGCTTCAATGTTGAGTTCGCCATAAACCCCTAGTCCAATCACCACTGCTCCCCGTCCTTGGCCGCTATGCAGGCCACTCTCACTGTCCTTGATCAACACCACAGTGGCCGTATTGGATTTACCGGCGTAGATGCCGAGGCGATGGCGCATCGTCAGTTCACCTTTGAGCAACCAACGGTCGATCAGGGCCTCCGCTCCTGAAATCGGGTCCTGCTCGTAGTGGCCCACCATGAGCGGGTGTTCGACATAGCGAAGGTTTTGGGCCTTACAGAGCACCCGCAGGCGGGGCGAGGGAGCGTTGGTCATGTGCAATGGCGCCAGGGGACCATTCCACACCTTTGCACCCCCTGAATTCGCCAGCGTCCCGATGGCTTTTTTGCCCGAATCCTTCAACTCCCTGCCGACCTCCCAGGTTCAAGGATTCACAAACCAGGTGCTGATCGAACCTGGATCCCCCTGGGGGTTGCCGCCCACCGTGATCAGGGCCCAGCTATGGCCCCGGGGGGATTGCCATTGGAAGCGGCAGAATCCTGGCCCTGTCGAGGCGCAAGCCAGTAGTTCACGAAACAGGGCACAGCGCTGATCGGCCTGCAAGCTTGAGCAGGAGCTTTGGGGGGGCCGTGGCTGCGGGCGCCAACCCTTGGCCAGCAGCCGTAGTCGGGCCCTGTCGTAGGGCTCCCCTGCTTGTACGGGCGGGGGGGACTTCTGTTGGGGAGCGGCAATTGCCGCAGTCAGGGCCTG
>JBBASD010000068.1:0-7660 GCA_040399485.1 Cyanobium sp.
CGATGGAGGTCGAAAAGTCGGCAGCCGAAGCCCCCGTAGTCGAGCAAGCAGCGGAGGAAGAGTCCAGCGGAACCGTATACACTGAAGAAGAGAAAGAAGGTCTCTACATTGTGAGGGCAATTTGCGCAGCAGAAGTCGACCCCATGAGGCTCACGGAAAGAGATACAAAAACATACTGCGGTATTGTTTTAGATGGCAACAGCAGGAAATACTTTATGCGGATGTACTTCAACGCGACCATTAAAAAGATTGAATTATTTGACAATGCTGAGCCTGCGGTAATCCACCTGGAATCTGTCAGCGATCTGTACAAGCATGTCGACCGCATTAAAAATGCGCTTCGACTGAAGCTTGCCTGATGTGCCTGCTTTGGCAAAAGTAAGCATGAAAATGCCAGCTATATCAGCTCTGAATTTTTGAGTACCGCACCGTGCACCGCTAGTGCGATGTACGGCATTGCAAGTGAACCCCTTAGAAACTTTCGGTAAATTGTAAATGCGAGGGTATCTGCTAAGCGGCCGAATCTCCTTAGATTCTTGAGAGAAGCCCCATGAGTGCTATAAAACTCTTTGCCACTGCAGCCGTTAATTTAGCCAGCAACGGCAGAATTCCACTTCAGCGCAATGGCTCGGCTTGACTTATCGAAGGCGGGAAAGTGGACTGTTTACCCTGCCCTTGAATGGCTGGCTCAGCCACATCTTCAACAATTGCGCTCTCTTTCACAGATGCGCTCAATTGGAGACCCAAGGCTGAGACAACCTTCAAGATCGTGTCAAAACTTGGGCTCCGATCACCTGAGAGTGCCTTATACAGACTTTCCCGCGACAGTCCTGCCTCGCGTGCGACCTGGGTCATCCCCTTGGCACGAGCAATATCTCC
Organism: Cyanobium sp.; assembly: GCA_040399485.1. GTDB lineage: Bacteria > Cyanobacteriota > Cyanobacteriia > PCC-6307 > Cyanobiaceae > Cyanobium. The sequence continues at coordinate 880 of JBBASD010000068.1, forward strand.
CAACGCCTTTGCAATGAAGGCAGCATCCCCATCAGCTTCCTGAATACAGGCCTCCAGATAGGCAGCCATCTCTTCAGGAGTCTCCAGGAACTCGGCAACGTCATAGGGTGCCGTCTTCGTCTCCATCATTCATCCTCCTTGAAGTTTTGAGCGAGATCCTGCGCAGATTTAATATCTTTGGCTTGGGTGCTCTTGTCACCACCGGCGAGAAGAATGACCAGCATCGAACCCCGTTGTTGAAAATAGACCCTGTAACCAGGGCCATAGTGGATCCGCAGCTCAGAGACTCCTGCCCCAACGGGCCGAACATCGCCTGGATTGCCGCTGATGACGCGTTCAATCCTGGCCTGAATGAACGCCTTAGCCCTGAGCTCCCGGAGGCCTCTGAGCCAACGCGCAAACTCCTCTGTACGGCGAACTAAAACCACATTGCCAGTGTAGCCCCGTGGCTACGAGCAGTCAAGGGCTTCGCATGGCATTATCAAAGTGGCGGCACGATCCTTCGAACGCTGCCCCTGAGTGGCAGGCAATGAGCTTGGGTGGCAATGCATAGAAATGATGGTGGCCTGTCCGCTCGAGGGGCTTGTTCGAAGAGTTGCATCTCCACAAACATCTATACAGCGATCCTCCCGGATTCCATTCCAGGTTCCAGAGGCCATCTCTTAATTTTAACAACCTACAGGTTATTCCTAAGCACGAGAAAAAATGCAGGCCTCCAATTCTTTAAAAACGGTCATGTCTGCCTTAAGGTAACCTGAAAGATTAAGCTTGAATTGTTCAGCATTTATGCTGGTAGTGATTCCACAGAAGTTCTTAATTCGACTTGCTTGATCCTTTACATTCTGATTGATTATGTCAGTTGCGAACGCGTCATAAGCCGCCTCATCGAAGACATGGCCTATTGCCAAGCAATACGCATTAAGAACTTCCTTGTCAAACAAATAGTTCTCAATTTCCCATCTCTTCAAGATTCGGAAGTGTTGTGGATGATTCTGCAGGAATACCTGCCTATCATTCTCAGTATTGGATCTTCCAGAGGACACATCGCGATCTTTAAGAACTAGAATCTCGACATCCGAAAAAACTTTTGTAAGAATGGCAATAGCAATCTCGCTTCGCTGGTCAAGCTCAGTGTTCCCACCACTTGAGACAAAAAGGGTAGTGCCGTATGTGGAGCCAAAGATGGTATTAAGGACTTTGGCATCGAATCCCCTTTCGGAACCGCCATAGCCTGGCTGATCCCTGCCTTCACAATAAACAATGGTTCGCGGGCTTACCAAGCCAGAAAGATCATCGAGCGCTGTTTTAAAAATCATACTCCAGTCCTTTATTGTCATATTCATCGGAACCAATGTTTGAGCCGTAGAGGCCCACTGTGTTCCAGGGGGGAAATGAATAATCTGGCAGTTATCATTCATCTCGTCCTGCAACGCACGCAGGAATCCAATACTATGGGTCGTAATCCACAGCTGACAGTTGTCTGGAATCAGTCGATTTATCTCAACAAGAAGCCTTCTCTGGATTGAGGTATTAATATGCAATTCGGGCTCATCAATAAGGAAAACTGACTCTGTGTAGGAATCTTTTCGCAAGTACAAGTCCACAAGAATATCTACAACTTCTTTTTCGCCGGATGAGAGAACGTCAAACTCAAACTCAGCAGGATGATCCTCTTTCTTAAAAAAGAAAGTACCCTTGTTGTCCTCAATATCTCCAATGCTGACAATCTCTAGTTCAAGGCAGCTTCTCAATGAAGCGTTAAGATCTCCAATAATCTTTGCTTTGGCAGAGTCGTAGGTAGCAGTCGACGGATTGTCCTTTAGGAATCGGTTAAACAAGATATTGATTCTCCTGTAGTTCTGCTCCATTTTATCGTCAATATCCGCAGTGGTTGAAGCCCCATAATTGTTTAGCCTTATCTCTGTGGTGGCTTGAGCCTGCGTGACTTTCAGAGTGCTATTATAGCGATATGGGCTGCGGAAAGAAAAGATTGTGTTTTCTAGGCCCGCATCTTTACGCCTTGCCCGCACTTGTTGGAATGTTCCAGTTGCAAAATTGACTTCAATATTTTCATGACTAAATCCAGGCTGAGCTGACAGCGAATGATACTTGTGATCTTTGGTATCCTTATTGCCAACTAGTTGATGGACATTATTCAAAAATAAGAGCCCGTCAAGAACACTGCTCTTCCCGCAACCATTAGGGCCGACCAGTGCCACTATCTTTTTGGGATATTCGCCTAAGTCTATTGTCAAATCATAAAATCTCTTGTAACCATTCTTGAATCTAAGATTCTTGATTCGCATTGGGATTGGGATTGGGATTGGATTCCAGTGTTTCGTAGCCTACCCGGCCTTCAGGGCAATCTTTCGAACGCAGTATGGGCGGACCGTATAACACCCCGTCCGACCAGGCATCCTTCAGCATATCACCCCGAAACAGGCTTGCTTAAATACCTGAGATAGACTGCGCTGCAGGGCTTCTCAAGGATGTGGCGGGTCCTGTCATGCATGATGGACGGATCCGCATAACATCCCCAGCTTTCCCAAAGTTACCCTGCCGAACAGGACTTGTGCCCTTGTCTAGGAAAAGAGAAGATCTTCCGGACTTTTAACACCAACCACTCCACGATTTAGCACGTGGGTATAGATCATGGTTGTATCGTAGCCGTGTTCGTGCAAGTGATTGGACTTATTTGGCCGAAGGCCAGCTTGGCGGTGCCACTGAGAATGGCGCAATGTGTGACACTTCGCGGGTTTGTGGATGCCTGCTGCTTGTACTGCTGCACCCATCGCTATCTGTATCAGGCTACCAACCATGTGGTGGCGTCCAAAAGAACCTTCCCGAACCAATAGCGAAATCCGCCTGGTGCACAAGCCTCACGCCTTGCATGTGCCCTTTCAGGGGCTCCAACAGGCTGGAAGGCAACACAGTGCGCCGGTCCTTGACCCCTTACAGCAGCGCACCGTGATGCAGTACTGCTCCAGGCCACCGCCATTCAGCAGCTGGGTCGGGCAGCTTCGCTGATCACATACCAACGGAAGCCGAACAGCCAAGCCGCTCCGCCCCAGGAGCGCAAATGGAAGACCAACAGCGGCAGCATCAGCAGTGACCGACCAGACGCTGCTTCTGCTCCTAACGTGTATGGACCCAATCAGAAACAATGGGTTCCTTCTCCTTCACCACCGAAATTAAGGAAGACCGGACCCTGCAGCTGCCTGCTGGAACGCCCATTGGTCGTGTGACCGTCGCGATTACGCCGGCCGAAGAGGCATCACCTACTGGCCGCCGACTGCTGGCCAAGTTGCTGGACCTCCAGGCCGCCATCCCCGTGGCCGCGGGCCTCAGTCAAGAGCAGATCGACACCGCACTGGAGCGTGAGCGGGCCTCCTGGCGGTGAGCGATGCGGCTCTACCTCGATTCGTGTGTGCTGATCTACGCCCTCGATGGCGCTGAGCAGCTACGACGCCACACGCTGCAGCAGCTAGAACATTACGTCAATGCCGACTGGGTAATCAGCGATCTGGTACGCATGGAATGTCTCGTGGGTCCACTGCGCGCCGGTGATCAGATCGGCCAGCTTGCCTTCCGCAGCTTCTTCGCCGACTGCACTGTGGTGCCCCTGCATCCGGAGGTGATGGAGCGGGCGGCAGTGCTGCGAGCCTCCACCCGTCTCCAGACAGCGGATGCAATCCATCTGGCTGCCGCGGTGCACTGGGGTTGCGATGCGCTGCTAACCAATGACCGCGCTTTCCAGCTCTTCCAGGCACCGATCGAGGTGCTGCGACTTGAACCGGATCAGTCCCTCAACCCACAGACCTGACATCACCCCCCCGCTCACCACACCAACCCCAATTCCTCCAGCAATTGCCGTTGGGCGGCGGCGGGGACAAAGCGGTGGGCCGCCATGGCACCGCTGACGGCGACGGGGGGCACGCCGATGCCGGGGAAGACGCCGGCGCCGCAGAGCACCAGGCCTTCGATGGGGGTGCCGCCGCCGGGGAAGGCGCCGCGATTGGCCGGCCAGGCGGGGCCGTAGCTGCCCTGGTGCACGTGTAGAAAATCGCGGTGGGTCAGGGGGGTGCCCTGCAGTTCGAGCACGGCCCGCTGGCGCCAGTCGGGCACCAGTTGCTCGAAGACGTCGTGGAATAGGCCGCAGCGTTCGCGGCGCAATTGTTCGTAGGCCGGGCTGCCGCGCTCCAGGTCTTGCCATAGCTCCCACGGCTCGTTGGCCGGGGTGTAGCCGTGCAGCACCTGGTGGCCCGGCGGTGCCAGGGAGGCATCCAGCCGCGATGGCATCGACAGCACCGCCATGTTGCGCTCGGCCCTGATGCCCCGCTGCCAATCCCCCACCCAGACGTGGTGGATCGGTAGCTCGGGTAGGCCCTCGTCTTTGAGGGCCAGGTGCCAGTGCAGAAAACTGGCGCAGGCCGGGGCGGCCAGCAGCTTCTGGCGCCAGCGCTCCGGCGCACTGCCCTTGCCCAACAGGGCGGCCGTATCCCAGGGGCTGGCATTGCTGATCACGCCGCGGCGGGCTTTCAGTTGTTCGCCGCTGGCCAGCCTTACCCCCGTGGCCCGCTGGCCCGCCAGCTCGATTGCGGCCACCGCCGCTCCCGTGCGCAGCTCGCCGCCATGGCGGCGGATGCCCCGCACCAGCGCCTCCACCACGGCGGGGCTGCCGCCCAACGGGTAATCCAGCCCCGCATCGGGCTCAAACCATTCGCCAAACAGGGTGGCCATGGCGGCGGCGCTGGTCTGATCCAGCTCCAAGCCGGAGATCAAGAAACTCAGCATCTCCACCCAATGGAGCAGGAAGGGATCCTGCAGGTGGCGGCGGGCGATGGGCCCAAAGCCTCCGCCCAGGGCCGCCAGCTGGCCCGCCTGGCCGATCAGGCCGAATCCCTGGCTGCCCAGGGTGGTGAACATGCCGGCGCCGGGGCGCAGGGCCAGCAGCGGCAGCGAGCCGGCGGCACGGCACAGGGGCTCCAGGGCCACCAGAAAGGCCTGCCATTCATCGGCAACCGCTGGCCCCCGCAGGCTGCGCAATAACTCCAGAAACGGCTCCAGGCCCACGCCCACCCGCAGGTTGCCCTCGGGTAACAGCAATCCCCACTCCGAATAGCGCGCCACCGGCACGCTTTCGTCCACGGCCCGCAGCACCTGGGCCAGGGGATTGGCACTGGGCCAGCGGCCCAGCCCACTCCACAGCGAAGGACCGGACTCGAAGTGGAAGGGGCCCCGGCGAAAGCCGTGGGCGGCGCCGCCGGGCTGGCTGTGGGCCTCCAACACCAGCACCTCCAGCCCGTGGCGGCAGGCGATGGCGGCGGCGCAGAGGCCCCCCAGGCCACTGCCTACAACAATCAGATCCGGCATCGTCCCTCCCGCTCATTGCAGAGGGCCTCCAGGGGTGGCCGGCCGGTGAGGCGCAACCTCCAGGCGGCCCAAAGGCCATAGGCCCAATCCGCCAAGCGGTTCAGCAGGGGCCAACCGCTGGGGGCATAGAGCCATCCCAATCCCACCAGGGCATAGGCGCGGCGGAAAACGGCCACATCCCGCAGCACTTCGCCATCTCCACCGCCCTTTGCTGGGTCCTGGCCGGCTAGGGCATGGATGCGGCCCATGGCCTCGGCGTAGCTGATGCCGCCATGGGCGGCGGGGTCGTAATCGGGCGCGTCGATATCGACAAAGGCGAGGCGCAGCTGCTCGCCGTTGTGGCGCTGGTCGCGGCGGCGCAGCAGCTCCACCTCCCGGCAGCAAAGCGGGCAAGCGCCGTCGTATAGCAGGGTGAGATCGGCCATGCACGGGACCTTAGGGAGCCCGGCAGGGTGGTGGTCGGACGGGCTGTGGTGTGCCGCGCTCTGTTGCCCAGGCAGACTCAGCTCCCCCCTTTGGCCGATGAGCCCTTCTTTGCCCCCTGATCGCCCTGCCGGCCCCAACCGCCCCTGGCTGGCGCTGGCGGCGGCCGGCGGCTCTGCCCTGGTGGCGCTCACCTGGTTGGTCGCCCAGGGGGCCCTGCAACAACAGATGGCGGCGATGCAAAGCGAGATCGACCTGTGCCGCAGCAGCCGGGGCATCAACCTGCCGGTGCTGCTCAAGGACCTCAACCGTTTTGCCGCCGCCGCCGCCTCCCGCCAAGAAGGCGAGCGGTTGCAGCAGCGGCTGCAGGGGCTGGAGGTGGACCAGGGCCGCGCTTTGGGGGAACTGGCCGAGCTGCAGCGGGCCACCTCACCAGAAGAACGCTTCCACCTGGCCAGCGGCCGCAGCCACAACCTACTGGCGGGCCAGGTGGCGGTGGCCGTGACGGCGGTGCGCGCCGATGGGGCCGATGTGGCTCTGGCGGGGGCCGCCGCCAGCCCCTGGAAGACCGGCGAATTTCGGGACCTGCGCCTCGGCGAAGGCCCCTATCGCCTCAAGCTGGAGGCCAGCCGCCCAACCCCGCCCCGGGCCACCTTTCGCCTGGAGGCGCTCAAGGGCGCCGACACGGCGCCTAAAGCCAATTCGCAACAACCCTCGCCATGACCGTGCCACGACTCAGCCCCGACGAAATCACCGCCCTGGCCGCCGCCCTACCGGCCTGGACCGTGCTGCCAGATCGCTTGCGGCGCCAATGGCGCTTTCGGGATTTCTCCGAGGCCTTTGGCTTCATGAGCCGGGTGGCCCTGGCGGCCGAAGCCCTGGACCACCATCCCGAATGGAGCAACGTCTGGAACCGGGTGACGATTGAGTTGACCACCCACGACTGCGGCGGCCTGTCGGCCCGGGACCTGGCCCTGGCCCGGCG
>JBBASD010000068.1:7760-9498 GCA_040399485.1 Cyanobium sp.
CCTCAGCCCCCCGTGAACAACCGCGCCATCAGGGCCGGCTCCCGACCCTGCAGGTTCATCAGGCCCCAGCGCACATCCCCCGGCGCCAGCGCAAACAACTGGGCCATCGCCTGCAACACCTGGGCGGGGGTGAGGGTGTTGGTCAAAAAGCCATACCACTGCTGGGGCGGCAGCGAAAAGAAACTGGCGAAGTGGTGCCGCAGCCGGGCTTCATCGAAGCGCATCAGTTTTTCGAGGCCAAAGCGATAAAAGCCGTGCTTCCAGCGCATTTCCGCCGGCCACAGGGCGCCCCAGGCGGCGGCGGCCAGCGCTTCGGGGGCAAGGTTGGGGTCTTCGAAGGCTGAGGCGATGGCGGCGGCCAGGCCGGGGGAGCGCCGCAGCACGCTGCCCACCATGAAACCCGAAGCGGGATGCACCATGCCCGCCGCCCCGCCGAAGCCCACCACCGGCTGGTTGAGGTCGGGCAGGGGGGGATTCATCGGAAACAGGCAGAACTCCTCGTGCTCGATCGCCTCCACCCGCACACCGCGATGGGCGAGGCGGGCCAGCAGGCGTTGGCGCAGCACTGGGAAGGGCACGGCAGGAGCTAGTGCCAGGGAGGTTTCCTCGACAAAGAAGCGACCATCGCCCAGGTCCATGGCATAGAGAAACGTGGGGGACTGGCGGCGTTCCTCCTCGCTGAGGTGGTCGCTGCGGTAGTCCATGAACACGAATTGCCCAGGCCCAATCGGCGGGGCGCTGAAGCGGCCGACGATGCCGTAGGCGGCCTGGCCGGCCACGGGGCCATCCTGCCGCCTGTGCACAAAGACGCTCTGGTGGCCACTGGCATCAACCACCAGCCGGGCCCGGTGCTGCTGGCCTGCGGTGGTGGTGACCACGAAAGTCTGATCCTGCTGCTGCCAGGAGGCCGCCTGGCCCTGCTGCCAGCGAACAGCGGCGGCGGCGCAGCGGTCCAGCCCGTAGGCCTGCAGGGCCGCTTTGTCGAAGAGGCCGTAGGCGCGACCGTGCTGCAAGAGCCCGTTATCTCCTGGGGTGCTGCCCCCCGGGGCAGTGCCCCCGGGGCCGAAGTAGCTGACTGTGTCGCTCCAGCGGTGGGAGAGCAGGGAGCCGAGGCCAAGAGAATCGACCTCCTCGCACCAGATGCCATAGGTGTTGACCCAGGGCGAGTGGGGATCGCCCGCCGCCAGGGCGGTGATTGCCAAGCCCCGCTCGGCCAGATCGGCGGCGATGGCCAGGGCCGCCGGACCGGCGCCGATCACCAGAACATCAGTCAGGAGTGTCAGCCTCCCCAGACCCTGGGTCTCCAGTTCCCGGATCTTCACTTATGTCGTCCAAGGAGTCCGCAAGACCAGCCTCAGGGGACTGGTCAGCGGACTGGCCTGCGGCATCTACAGGGGCAGTTGTCTCCCCGGTGGCGTCGCCAGTGGCGTCACCAGGGGACTCCAGCAAGTCAGGGTCAGCTACCGGCTCGCCGTCTTCGCCTTCAAGGGCGGGAGGCACCAGCACCACTTCGGCGAGGCGGTCGCCGCTGTCGAGTCGTTGCAGGCGGACGCCGGTGGCGGCGCGGGACTGCTGGGGCACGGCATCGGCCCGCATGCGCACAATCACGCCCCGTTCGCTCACCAGCAGCAACTCCTCACCCGCCCCCAGCACCTTCAGACCCACCAGCACATCGCCATCGCGGCGGAACTTGATCGCCCGCAGGCCCATGCCCGCCCGTTTTTGCAGGCGGAACTGA
>JBBASD010000068.1:9598-12908 GCA_040399485.1 Cyanobium sp.
CCGCGCAGGTTCATGGCGCGCACGCCCCGGGCCGTGCGGCCCAGGGGCCGCAGTTCTTCATCGCTGAGGCGGAAATGGATCGTCATGCCCTTCAACGATCCGATCAGGACGCTGTCGCCCGGGATCGCCAGCCGCACCCAACGCAACGCATCACCCTCTTCCAGGGAAATGGCGATGAGTCCGTTAGAGCGAATATTGGCGAAGGCAGATAACAAGGTGCGCTTGACGAAGCCGCCGCTGGTGAGCATCACCAACTGGCGATCGTCGCCAAAGTTGTCGACCGCCAGCAAAGAAGTTATCGCCTCTTCGCGGGGAATCGGCAGCAGTTGCACCACCGGCGTGCCCTTGGCGGTGCGACTGCAGACGGGAACGCGGTAGGCCGGCAACGAATACACCACCCCCCGATCACTGAAGAGCAGCAATACATCGTGGTCGTTGCAGCTGATGAACAGGCGTACCGCCTCCTCCCCCTGGGTGCGGGTGCCGGCTTTTCCACGGGTGCCGCGGCTGGTGGCCTCAAATTCGCTCACCGGCATGCGCTTGAGATAGCCGTTTTCGGTTAGCATCACGACCGAGCGCTCGTTGGCGATCAGATCGATGTCTTCGAGGCCCCCTTCGAGGTCCAGGATCTCAGTGCGCCTGGGCGAGATATATCGGGCCCGCAGCACACCCAGTTCTTCAACAATGAGGCCAAGCACCCGTTCTTTGCGGGCCAGGATGTCTTGGTAGTCGGTGATCTTGGCCAGTAGATCTTCGTGCTCCAGCCGAATCTTGTCGGCCTCCAAGGCCGTCAGCCGACGCAATTGCATCTGCAGAATGGCATCGGCTTGGGCCTCACTCAACCCGAATTCGCTCACCAGGCCTTGGCGGGCACTGGCGGTATCGGCCGCGGCACGGATCAGGGCGATGATGGCATCGAGATTGTCAAGGGCAATCAACAGCCCCAACAGGATGTGGTCACGCTCTTCGGCCTTGCGCAAGAGATAACGGGTGCGGCGCTCGATGGTCTCGATGCGGAAATCAAGGAACACCTGCAGCATCTTGCGCAGGGTCAGCAGCACCGGCTCGCCATTGACCAACGCCAGCATGTAGGCATTAAAATTATTCTGAAGCGGCGTCAGTTTAAAGAGATTATTGAGCACAACCTGCGGGTAGGCATCGCGGCGCAGTTCGATAACAATGCGCATGCCATCGCGATCGCTTTCATCGCGGATATCGGCAATACCTTCTAGTTTCTTATCGTTTACCAACTCGGCAATTCGTTCGATCAACGCCGCTTTATTGGTTTGATACGGCAGTTCGGTAATGATGACGGCATCGCGATCAGGGCGCCCCTTGGCCTCAATCGTCTCAATATTTGCCACCCCCCGCATCGTCACCGAGCCCCGGCCGGTGGTGTAGGTATCGCGGATGCCGCGGCGACCCAGAATCTGGCCCCCGGTTGGAAAATCGGGGCCAGGGATCAGGGCCAGCAGCTGGCGCTCCTCCAGATCAGGATCGGCGATCAGGGCCAGCAAGCCATCAATCAATTCGGTGAGGTTGTGGGGAGGGATGTTGGTGGCCATCCCCACGGCAATGCCGGTGGAACCGTTGAGCAGCAACTGGGGGATGCGCGCCGGCATCACCGTGGGTTCCTGCTGGGATCCATCGAAATTATCGATATAATCGACCGTTTCGCTCTCGATATCTTCCAGCAGGCTGTCGGTTGTTAGCGCCTGCAGCCGCGATTCGGTATAGCGCATGGCCGCCGGTGGATCGTTATCCACCGAGCCGAAGTTGCCATGGCCATCCACCAGCGGCATGCGCATCGAGAAGTCCTGGGCCATGCGCACCAAGGCGTCATAGACCGCCGTATCGCCATGGGGGTGATACTTGCCCAGCACCTCACCGACGACGCGGGCACATTTGCGGTAGGGGCGGTCGCTGGTGAGACCCAGCTCGTACATCGCATAAAGAATGCGGCGATGCACGGGCTTGAGGCCGTCGCGGGCGTCCGGCAGGGCCCGGCCCACGATGACGCTCATCGCATACTCCATGTAGGAGCGCGACATCTCGTTGCGCAGGTCGATCTGGATGATCCGTCCGTCGGAATCGCCGGGATTGTTCTCCGGAGAATTTCCTTCCCCAGGTCCGGTTGGATCCGCCATGCACAACCGCCTTGAATGAAAGCCACTTTATCGGCAGCCCGCACCCCCTCGCCCTGAGGCCCCATGGCCCCGCTGAAACTGCCGCCCCGCAATGAATCCGAACTGCAGCGCCGCCAGAGCGAGGGCGAGCTGCGGGTGCGGTCGGCGGCGGAATTCAGGGCCCTGGTGGCCCAGTCCGATCTGGCGGAGGCCTACCAGCACACTGATGTGGTGGTGGCGGCCAACGCCGAATTCACCGACCAGGCCAGCCTGCACCTGAGCCTGGGGCCGGCGGACCCGCCGATCCGCCTGCGGGACCCTGTGCTGGGCGGGGTGGCGGGGCTGGCCAGCGGCTGCGGCGGCGACCTGCTGTTGCCGATCAGTGGCGCGGCGCGGGTGCTGGCCGATCTGCTGGCGGGGGAGGCGGTGGACTTTGGCGCCACTGGCGAAGCCACCCTGCTGCAGCCCCGCCGGGAGCTGCACACCCGCCTCGATCTGGAAGCCATCGGCGGCGGCCAATTGCTGCTGCACCGGGGCATCGTCGAAAATGGCCTGGTGGCGGTCAGTAGCGCCCAGGGCCTGATCCGCACCCCCTGGGGGCCCCTGCTGGGCCCCTTCGGCAACGCCCTCTACAGCTGCTCCGGGGCCGACAGCATCGGCCTGGCCATGCCGGGCCTGGCCCTGTTAGGCCCCGGTTCACCCGTGCTGGTGGGGGGCGCCATCGGCTGGGTGGTGGGCAGCGGCAGCGGCCACCAACCGGCGCCCCAGCGCCTGCCCAGCGGCCATGCCCGCAGTCCCGGCGCCGTGGCCGCCCTCAGCGTTGATCTGCATGGCCTCAGCCCCCACTGGGTGCGGGCCTGCCATTTCGAAGGCCATGGCAGCGCCCTGCTGGTGGCGATCGCCGCCCCGATTCCCCTGATCAGCCCTGCCGTCGCCCGCCAGATCGCCAGCGACGAGGGGGCCTTGGAAGCGCCGGTGCTGGATGTGTCGATCCCACGGCGCATCAAACCAAGCTTCGGCGGGGTGCCTTACAGCAGCTTGCGGCAGGGGGAAATCCGGGTGGATGGCCGCCGCATTCCGGCGGCTCCCGCCCATAGCCCCCGGCTTGCCCAAGCCATGGGTTTGGAATTGATCAGCCAGCTCCAAAGCGGCGCTTTCCCCCTGAGGCTGCCGCTGCTGCCCCT
>JBBASD010000069.1:0-12868 GCA_040399485.1 Cyanobium sp.
GTGAGGAGCCTGTCCAGGATAATTTGGATGAGATTTTGGCCAGTACCCACAGCCGATTTCCCGTCGGCAAAGGCAGCCTCGATGATTGTGTTGGAATTGTGAGGGTGCGAAGTCTTTTGGCTGCATATGTCAATGGCGAACCTCTTGATATTGAATCAATGTTGCAACCACCCCTGTATGTGACTGCTGGCATGAGAGCCCTGAATGTGATTGAACAATTTAAGCAGACAGGTGTTCATATTGCCCTGGTTACAGATGAATTTGGCGGCATTGAAGGTTTGGTAACCCTCAATGATTTGATGGAGGCGATCGTGGGTGATCTTCCTTCGGTCGAAGATCGGGAGGATCCCATGGTTGTAGAGAGAGAAGATGGCTCCTGGCTGCTTGATGGTGGATTGGACCTATCTGAATTTAAGGATCTGGTGGAGGTTTCTTCATTACCCGATGAGTCTTCCGGTACGTTTCAGACCCTTGGTGGCTTTGTTATGCATCGTATAGGTCGAATCCCCCATGCCGGCGAGCATTTTGAATGGAACAACTTCCGTATAGAGGTTGTGGATATGGATGGTAAGAGAGTTGATAAAATTTTAGTGATTCAAAAGCCTGCTGTGCCGTCGGCTGATAATGATGACGAGGATTGACCATGCTGATGTACAATCTGCTCATTTGAGTTTATTTGCTCACAAACAAATTATTCAGGTGGTTCAATGGAGTTCGGCCGCAGAACCAAATTCTAATTATGAATAGTAGTATGATGAACTAGTTGAACTTAATTTGCTACAAGTCTGTCAAAGAACTATTCAATTATTTTGTTAATTTAATCATCTAGTGGTCTCGAATCAAATTCTTGCTGAAAATAGGTGACACTAGGCATTGACGCACTCATACCACAGGGTAGGTTCTACGCCAGAAAAGCCCTCAAGAGGCAAAGAAATGCCGGACGTCTCACATCTCAACGCCAAGCGGAGGGCCGGGCGACTTTTTAAGTGTGAACCTCCACCCAGGTTAAGACTTGGGTGGAGGTGACGGGAATTTACACCACGCCAGGGGACTCAAGCTTCAGGGACTTGATCCTCTTCCGCAGTTTTCTGCTGCAACCAAAAGCAGCGCCTACCCCCAAGAGAGGAATAGGTCCTGGCACTGATGCTGAAGTGTTAAAGGTAACTGGGGTCTGGGTAACAGTTACTGATCCAGATCTGTCAAAAGATACACCAGTAACAAAAGCGAGTGGATTAGTTGGGTTTAAGTTGGCGGCCAAATCAATACCTTGGATTCTGAAATTGCTTTGTGGTGTACTAAAGTTATACGCTAATCCTCCTGTTATTGAAACATTTGTTGTTCCAAAAACTAGATCAAACATGTTAGATGCATTTATACCTGCTGGGGCGGTAACTGAAGCGAATAGAGGGCCGCCTGAAACTGCATAATCGTAACCAATGGCAATCTCAGGATCAATGAAGTAACGGCGATCTGGTTGAACTGGGAAATTAAATACGAAAGAATTATCAATAATGATGGGCAGAAATGGATTATCTGGAGTTTCTCCAGGAGAGCTAGCTGTAGTGAAATTGAACCGCCAAAGGCCTGGAGTAGTAGGGCTTACATTGCTCTGATTGACAACATCTAAAATTGTACTCGTACGTGAACCAGGTAAAGAATAGTAGTTAATGCCATCCCCAGCATCATAGCCAGCATTTGCTGGTATGCCACCAAGGCCGCCACTGCCACCGCTAGCAGACCCTGTAGTCCATTGGAGTTGTTCGTAGCGAAATTCAGCTGTAAATGCTCCTGAGGTATCACCTGGTGTTCGCTGCAGAACTAGTTGGAAGGAGTTAAGCTTGTCTGCGGCTGTATTATAGTAGCCAACTTTTGGCCATGTTACTACCAAGCTATTAGGATTGGGGGCTACATAATAGACAACATCAGATCTTCCGTTTCTCGTATCAACGTCAGCCCACCAAGGAGCTATTAAAGGTTGCGGAGCACCGGGAAAGGCTGATGGAGTGAAGCTGGATAGTGGACTTTGAAAAGTGATATTTCCGTTATTGTTAACATAGAAGTTGCTGTAGGTATTTCCGTAAAACTTGATGTTAAATGGTAGTGGCAATCTAGTGGTAGATCCATCATCGTTGCGGGGTAGAAACGATGTTCCGAATCCAGAGGGCCCACCAAAGCCACTGAGCAGTGGAATGGCGCGGCTGGGATTTGGAGTCAGCGCCATTCCAAGAGATAGGGCGGAAGACGAAGCCAAAGCCACAATGATGCGAATGAAGCTTTTCATGATGTTTGAATCGTTTTTGCGTTAAACTGATTTGAACTGAATATAAAACCTAAACCTCTTATCGATGGTTAATGTAGAGGTTTAGTGCCTGCTCTGGTTGACCTCTTCGAGTGGTGAAACTCAGGAGATCTTGTCTGGAGAGTGAAAAGCAGCAGTCGGGGAGAGACTGCTTTGGCTATTCAATTACTACTATAGACCCTAATCTCTGAATTTGCAACCTAGCGATTCAGTACTCATTCAGTAGCCGAGACGGCTCGTGGTGAACATTAGTCCTGGAGAACTCTTGATTGCGACATGGTTCTAGTTTGCATCTCAGGAAGAGACTTCATGGGACGGACGCCACGCTAATTTGTATTTCTGCGCGGATCTGTTGTTATGGCCAATCGATCTCAGGGAGATCATCCTGGTTCAGCAGGGTGCGCTGCGGATTCAGCAGGAGGAGATTGAGCAGGGCGCGGCTAACTCACCGACCTGGCGACCAAGCTGGCAAGCCTTGCGGGAGAGGATCGGCCGCAGCTCCCGCACTCCTCCTAACCGCCCCCCAGCGACGGTCCTGGGTTCAAATCCGCTGGATCGCCGCAAGGGTATCTCAACCGACATCGGAAACTGAGCTTGCGCGGCGGCCAGCCGGGCCATCCCGGATCGGGGCCCGAGCTGCTGCTGATCGAGCGGCAGGCTTGCATTCACGCGGTGGCCTCTCACGCCCACTGAATGCTTAGTAGGTATTTCAGCCAACGCCTGATGATACCCACCCTCACTCATCCAACCTCAACCAATCCGCCGCCTGGCGGGCGGCCCGGTCCTGACCCAGGCGATGGCCGCCACTAAATGCCGCCATCGCTGTCAGCAACAACACCAGGCTCGGCCCTCGGCTGGGACCAGGCGCTTGCTGCGGCGATCCCACGCCGCCGGCGGGTGGGCTGAGGGTTCCAAAGATGGTGATCGCGGCAAAGGTGCCACTGGCCAAGGCCGTTAAGCCATAGAGGCCGGGCAGCAGGGTGCGGCGGCTGCGGGCGTGGAGCCACAACGGCACGATTCCCAGCAGTGGTAGGCCGCAGGCCAGGGCCCATAGCCAGCGAGTGCTGGGGGTATCGGCCAGTCGCCGGCGGCAGGCGCTGTTAAGGGCCTCTTGCCTGTTGCCCATCAACCGTTGCTCCGCCGAGGGGCACCCCGCCGTTGGGCCAGCACTTCCAGCACTTGGCGCCATTCCACGCGGTGGTGCGCCAGGGCAACCTGCAGGTGGAAAATCAGATCCGCCGCTTCGGCGGCCATGGCGCCAGGGTCATCGTCCTTGCAGGCCATGACGAATTCGGCGCTTTCTTCACCGATTTTTTTGAGGATGCGATTATCGCCACCTGCCAGCAGGCTGTTGGTATAGCTATTTGGTTCGGGATTGTCCCTGCGTCCGGTGATCAACCGCGCCAGTTCGCTGCAGACATCAGCCGGTGGATGCGCCGCCCCTGGGCCCCCGCCGCTGGCGATCGGCCCTTCGGGCCTGAGGCCGTCGTCGTAGAAGCAACTGCGGGCGCCCGTATGACAAGCCCCCTCTCCCACCTGTTCAATACTCAGCAGCAGCACATCGGCATCACAGTCGTAGCGCATTCCCTTCAACTTTTGGTAATGGCCGCTGCTGGCGCCCTTATGCCACAGCTGGTTGCGCGAGCGGCTCCAGTAATGCACTTCAGAGCTGGCCAGGGTTTGCAGCAGGGCCTCGCGGTTCATCCAGGCCACCATCAGCACCGCGCCATCCAGCCAGTCCTGGGCCACGGCGGGAATCAGCCCGGCTTCATTGAACCTCAGAATTCCCAGTAATGGGTTCTCCTCGCTGGCCCGATCGAGGGCGACAGCGTTGCTGGGGGGCTGGGATGATGGCCAGGAGGAAGCCTCCACGTCGGGCACGTCCGATTGCAGCGATCCTCTCCCATGCCCTCACCTTCGGCCCATACCTGCAGCAAGAGCTTCAAAGATTTCCCCTGCAGCCATCGCCAGTGGCGCCATCCCGGCCACTGCCGTTTTCTGCACGGCTACAACCGCAGCTTCACCTTTTGGTTCCAGGCCGAAATTCTTGATGCCAACGGCTTTGTGGTCGATTTTTCCAGCCTGCGCCAACTAGAGCAGCGGCTGATCGACCAGTTCGACCACACGGTGCTGGTGAATGGCGATGATCCCTTGATGGACCAATGGCAGGCTCTCCACGCCCAAGGGGCCCTTGATCTGCGGGTCATGGACAACGTCGGCATGGAGGCCAGCGCCGCCCTGCTTTGGGACTGGGCCAATGTCCTGCTCTTGCACCAGGAGGGGGGACGGGCCTGCTGTTGGCGGGTTGAGGCCCGCGAAAATGAAAAGAACGCCGCTTGCTACACCGCCACTCCATCCTGGTATCCGTCAAGCTCCCAACCACCGCGCCAGGAGCCCTGGCCCGCCCCCTGACCCCCATGCAGTCCCCTTCGCCCGCCGCTGATGCCTCGCCGCCCCTGGCGCTGACTGTGCGCCAGCAGCGGCTGTTGGCCGAGTTGGGGCGCAGTGACGATGAACTATCGGGGCAGGAGCTCCATGCCCGTCTGCGCCATGGCCCCGATGCCATGGGACTCGCCACCGTCTACCGCAACCTGCGGCACCTGCAGCAACGGGGCCTGGTGCGCTCCCGCCACCTGCCCAGCGGCGAAGCCCTCTTCGCACCCACCGAGCGCGACCGGCACCATCTCACCTGTGTCGATTGCGGCTTCACCATGCCGCTGGCCGACTGTCCAGTCCATGGCCTCAAGCTGCCCAGTACCCAACTGGAAGGTTTTGAACCGCTGTTCCATACCCTCGAATTTTTCGGCCTCTGTGCCCCCTGCCGGCAGCGCCAGCAGCCCTCCTGAACGGTGAACCCGCCTTTTGATGCCGGCCGCCCCCTGCCTATCGTCTTTGGATCCGCCGTTGGCAGGCTTAGCTGCCAACGGCTTCCCGTTTCCAGCCGCCGATGACCAGCATCAGCCCCGGCACCAGGATCTCTGCCCCTGATGTCTTAGCCGCCCCCTTGGAACCAGCAAACCTTCCCCTGCCAGTCACCATCTTGACCGGGTTTTTAGGGGCGGGCAAAACCACTCTCTTAAATCACATCCTCACCAATCAACAGGGTGTAAAAACGGCTGTTTTGGTCAATGAGTTTGGCGAGATAGGCATTGATAATGACCTGATTGTTGCCACTGGTGATGACATGGTGGAATTGAGCAATGGCTGTATTTGTTGTACTATTAATGGCGAGTTGCTTGAGGCTGTTTATCGACTGCTGGAGCGACCTGAAAAGTTGGATTATTTGGTAGTTGAAACAACAGGATTAGCCGATCCCCTGCCGGTGGCCATGACTTTTCTTGGCAGTGATCTGCGCGATCTGACCCGCCTCGATTCGATTATTACCCTGGTGGATGCCGAGAACTTCAGCGAAGAGTTACTCCAGGGGGAGGTTGCCCGTGCCCAGATCGTTTATGGCGACATGCTTTTGCTCAACAAGTGCGACCTGGTCAGTGAGGAGCGATTGCAGCAGCTCGAAAGCCAGTTGCGTGAGATCAAGACGGATGCCCGCATTCTCCGCTGCGTCAAAGGGGAGGTGCCCTTGCCGTTGTTGCTCAGCGTTGGCCTGTTTGAAAGTGACCGAGTGGCGGAGCAGCAACAGCATGACGATTGCGACCATGACCACGGCCATTGCGTCCATGAGGAAAGCGAGCCAAATGCTGACCAGGCCCACCACCACGACCACAAACATGACCACGGTCATGGCCACCATGACCGTGGCTCCCAGCACGGCCACCATGACCATGGTCACGATCATCAAGGCCACGACCACGACCACGGGCAGCATCCGGATCACCAGGCCATTGAAGGATTCACTTCCCTGTCGTTCAGCAGTGAAGGGCCCTTCGCCCTGCGCAAGTTCCAGAACTTTCTTGATAACCAGCTCCCCGCAACCGTTTTCCGTGCCAAGGGGATTCTTTGGTTTAACGAAAGTGAGCGCCGCCATGTTTTTCACCTCGCCGGCAAGCGCTTCTCCCTAGATGACAGCGATTGGAACGGCCCTCGCAAAAACCAGCTCGTGCTGATCGGCAAAGGTCTCGATCACGCCCGCTTGCGTAAGCAGCTTCAGGCCTGTGTCGCCCGGGATGCCGGCAAGGGATTCGGCTGATGCCTGAGACCATGGCTGGGAAGCCGCGGACCGCGCCAAGGGGGATGACCCTGGGGTTCGGCAGTTATCACTACCAAAACGGCTGCGGGAAAGGTTAAGGTTGAATACCGATGCCTGGATCCATGAGCGACCTATTTTTCGCAGGCTTGGTGCTTGTAGTACTCGCTCTGGTGGTCTGGTTGGGTTTTGATTCCGATGATGACAACGGCGGCGGTGGCCTCATGCAGCCCGCCCTGGTTCCGATTCGAGTGCGGCAACGCTGAATTCAGCCCCAATCCCCATCCTCAAAATCCAGCACCAACCCAGATCTAGCCTGTTCGCCCAGCCTCAACCCGCCCCCAGCGGGACCCTTTCCAGCAGTTGCGGCGCAACCCTCATGCCGGGCTGACCATTGGCAACTTCAATCAGCCGCGAAGATCGGATCCGCGACAGCAGCCGGGTGGTAGTGACTCGCGTGGTGCCGATCAATTCGGCGATCCGCTCGTGAGTTAAGCGAAAGGGCAGGTCGCACCAGTCGCCGCAGCGGCGACCGAGTCGTTCCACCAGCAGGGCCAGGACGGCGTGGAGTCGTTGTTCAGCGCTGCCCAAATGGCGAATGCGCAGCAGTTGCAATGTCCATTCGTTGACGGGGTCATAGCCTTGGCCCTCAATCACTGTGGCGTCGCTGCGGAAGCACAGTGCGGTCAAGGCCTCAACGCAGACGCCCTCACTGCAAAGACGCTCGGTGCGCAACTGGTCGCCAGCCTGCAGAAAGGCCAAGGTCATGCCTTGGGTTTCAGGGCAGGGACAGTAGACCCGCGCTACGCCTTCAATCACCTCCAAGCAGCCCCCGCCATGGCCCGGCCCTGAACCAATCAGGACGCTTTGGCCAGGATTGACGCGGATGCTGTTTGGGTTCACGGGATGGTATTAGGGAGCGGTGCGAGGGGCGATGGCCGGGTTGGCCAGCCGGCCTCTTGCGAATGACTCGCAACCTAAACAAGCTACCCGGCTTTTTGCAAGAGATTCGCATTAGCAATCAGGGCGGGGGCTGCCCCAGGATGGCCAAACCGCTTCAGCCAGCTCTTGCGCCTCCATGGCCTTCCGTTTTCGCCGCAGCGCCCGACTCGGGCCCCTGCGTCTCAACTTCACGCGCCGGGGGCTGAGCTCGATTTCCTTGGGGGGTCCTGGTGTTTCCCTGAATGTGCCGATCAACCGCCGCGGCGGCCTTCGCACCACCCTCGGACTGCCGGGAACTGGTCTTAGCTGGACGATGGAGGCGGCACCAAAGGCTCCGCTCACCCACCCTGAGGCCACCCCCTGGCCTGCCGGTGACGCCGAAGCACCTCCCAACAGCAGCCGCCTGCGCAGTACCCAGCTGGAGTCATTGCGTCAGAGTTGCCTGCAGATGCTGCAACAACGCCTGTTTGCCCCTGGGGCTCCCGCCCAGGGTCTTTGGCAGCACCAGCTCGTCAGCCGGCTGCTCAGCGAAGCGGATCTTGGCGCCCGCAGCGCCACCCAGCTGGCCGCCATTCAAAGCCCCGGTGCCCTGGAGGACTACCTCGGCGGGCGGGCCCGCAGCCAGGATGAGGTCAAGCGGCGCTGCCAGCGATGTGTGGATGCAGTGTCCCTGGCCCTGGTAGCCCAGAGAGGTTGGTAATGGCGGCGACGGCTTCCTCCTCCCCGTTTAGTGACGACCAGGCCCAGGGCTTTGCAGCCAGCCATGAGGACTGGCAGCGTGTGCGGGCGGCCTTGCTTTACATGGGCCGAGATTTACAGCACCGTTCTTTTGCGGTGAGTGCCGAGCGGCGCCCCCTGCTTTGGGCAGAACAGGATCGCTGCCTAGCCTTGGCTGAGCGTTTGGAGCGCTGGCTGCAAACAGGGGCCGATGGCCCCACCGCAGGCGGTTGAGTTTTGTTAAGCTGGCTTCATGTTGCGACGTGGTCCATGGGTGAGCTGATCGGCGTTGGAAATCCGGCTCTGGGCTCCGGTGCTCTAGTGCCCATGGTTGTCGCTTTGATGGCGGTGGTTCTTTATGGCTTCTTCAGTGCTGGCACCAAGAACGATGACGATGATTCCTCCCCAGGAGGTGGTCTGATGCAACCCGTCTCCTGAGCTGCAATTCTGTCTGAAATAGATTATTAAACATTATGCCTATCAACATGATCCCTGTTGATAGGCATTTTATTTAACTAATGGTTATTGATTAACTCTGGCTAAGTCGGTAGGCCCTGGGAACAAGCACTAGAAATAGCAGCCACCAGGCGGCAATGGCAGTGAACACCAAAGCGGTGATCCAAATTGTTTGCAGCAGCCACCAACTGCCAGCAATGGCGATCAACCCGCTCAGCACAATGGTCCAGGGCTGGCACCACCAGGGCTTTTGATCCCAAAGCGAACCTGCCGGTTTGGTTTCCACGGCCAACTGGGTGCTCAACGGGAAGCCGGTGTCAGCGGCGTTATCAGTCGCCCCTGGGGTCAGGGACGACTGACTGGCGTCCTTAGGGTTTGCCAAGGGCCGCAGGAACGTTGGCAGTTCCCGGCTGGTAAACGGGGCCAGCGTTGCTGCCCACCATTCGCAATTGCATCATCAAGGTGGATTCGGCCGTCTTGTACTGGGGATCCTTTGAGGTGCCCAGGTCCTCAATTTTGAGACGCTTGGCATCGTCTTCGGTGAGCTTGACGGAGACATCCGGGGCAATGCCGTGCTTGTGGATGTCGCGGTTGGTGGGGGTGAGGTACTTGGCGATGGTCACGGTCATGCCGGAACCGTCAGAGAGGGGGCGCACCGATTGGACCAGACCCTTGCCAAAGGTCTTTTGTCCCACCAGCAGGGCCCGTTTGTTGTCCTGAAGCGCCCCGGAAAGGATTTCGCTGGCACTGGCGGATCCCTCGTTAACCAACACCACCAAGGGCTTGTTAGTGATGGCGTGGCCATTGGCCCGCTTGATGTCCTGAATGCCGTCGCGGGTTTTGGTGGAGACGATCACACCTTCATTAAGCCATTGCCGCGCAATTTCGACACTGGCCACCAGTAAGCCGCCAGGGTTGCTGCGCAGATCCAGCACATAACCCTGCACTCCCTGTTGTTCCAGGTCCTTGAGGGCTGCCTGGGTGTCCTTGCTGGCGTTGGCATTGAACTGCTTCAGCCGCAGGTAACCAATCTTGACCCCATTGGGGCTCACATTGACCCGATGTTCCACCGCGTGGATTTCGATCAATTCACGCTGCAGGGGCATCTCCAATAACTGGCCCTTGCGCCGCAGGGTCAGCTTCACGCTGGTGCCGGCTTTACCGCGAATCAACTTGACCGCATCTTCGGTGCCCATCCCCTTGGTGTTTTGCCCGTCGATCGAGACGATCACATCCCTCGGCTGCACGCCGGCACGGGAGGCGGGTGAACCCTCGATCGGGGCGATGACCACTAATTCTTTAGTTTCTTTGTCGACAGTTAGCTGGATGCCCACCCCGGAGAGTTCTCCCGAGGTGTCAATTTGCATTTCCTTGAATTCCCGGGGATCGAGAAAACGGGTATAGGGATCATCCAGGGTGGCCAGCATGGTGCGGATGGCCTCATAGGCATCTTTGTTGCCTGGGTAGCTCCGCTTCAGCAAATCACGGCGCATCACCCGCCATTTATCTTGGTCGTATTTGCCCGTGGTATCGAGATAATCCCGGAAGACGATTTGCCAGGCCTGGTCCATCACCTCCTTGGGGCTATCGGCAATAGTCACCACCGGGGCAGTCGGTGCCAAGGCCATTTCTCGGGCCAGCACGGCGGTGGTGGCGCAGGCACCCAGTCCAACAAGCACCATTAATCCGGTGCGTCCACTCCGCATGGGAGCCTCTTGGTGTGATCGTTCTAACAACGTAGCGCCAGGGCTTGCCTGACATGGGGGTGTCAAGGGTCAACCCAACGTCCGTCCTCGCGGATCAGGGAAATCAGCGCTTCCACCCCTTCGGCTTCACTGACGCGGCGAATCTCTTCGCGACCGCGGTACAGGGAGATAGTGCCTGGGGTTTTGCCTACATAGCCGTAGTCGGCGTCAGCCATCTCGCCGGGGCCGTTGACGATGCAGCCCATCACGGCGATATCCAGACCGGTGAGGTGGGCGGTGGCGCTCCGCACCCGATGCAGCACCTCTTCGAGGTTGAACAGGGTGCGGCCGCAGCTAGGACAAGCCACGTATTCAACCATGGTTTTTCGCAGCCCCAGGGCCTGCAAAATCGAATAGCAGACAGGGATTTCTTTCTCTGGTGCCTCGGTGAGCGAAACCCGGATCGTGTCGCCCAGGCCCTCCGAGAGCAGGGTGGCAATGCCGGCGGTGCTCTTAATGCGGCCGTAATCACCATCGCCGGCTTCGGTAACGCCCAGGTGCAGGGGGTACGGGAATCCTTCGGCATCCATGCGGTCGGCCATCATGCGGTAGGCGGCCAGCATCACCGGGGCCCGGGAGGCCTTCATCGACACCACGATGTTGTGGAAATCGAGCCGGTCACAGAGGCGGATGAATTCGAGGGCCGATTGCACCATCCCCAGGGGCGTATCGCCGTAGGTGAACAGCATGCGTTCGGCCAGGGAGCCATGGTTGACGCCGATGCGCAGGGCCTTGTCCTGCTCCTTGAGCAGGCTCACCAGGGGCTCGAAGGTGGCGGCGATGCGCTCGCCGATGGCGGCGAACTCCTCGGGGCTGAATTCGCTGCGGCCCGGATCGGGCTTGTCAAAGACGAACAGGCCCGGGTTGATGCGCACCTTGTCGACATGCTGGGCCACCTCCAGGGCGATCTTCATGCCGTTGTGGTGCACATCGGCCACCAGGGGCACCGGGCGGTAACTGTCTTCGAGGCGCCTGCGGATTTCGCCCACCGCCTTGGCATGGGCCAAGGACGGCACCGTCAACCGCACGATCTCGCAGCCGGCCTCATGCAGGCGGCGGATGCCGGCGGTGGCGCCTTCGATGTCGAGGGTGTCCTCATTGATCATCGATTGCACCACCACCGGATGCTCGCTGCCGACCCAGACATCGCCGACCCGCACGCTGCGGGTTTTGCGGCGGCGAATGGTGGTGGCGTAGCGGGGGTCTTCGGCCCAGGCCGGCGGCACCGCTGCAGCGGCCTCGGCCGGGGCGGCGTCAGGGCGGGACGGGGCGGCAGTCATCGCGGGGGGGGTGGCGCGTGGCCAAAGCCTGTCATAAAGGCTGGGGAAGTGGCGCGGCGGAGCGGTGAGGGAAATTGGTGCGCCCAGCCCAGAGACCAGGGGCCATTAGCCCCTGGCGCACCGCAGCGGAGAGATAGATCTGGGTGCGGTGCATTAAGTGGGCCTTCTCAACGGATGAGCCTTTGCAATCATTCCCCCGCCCAGTGCACCGTTTCGCCGTAGCCCACCAAAGTGCGATTGGCGGTGAGCAGGCCCAGCCGCTCCTGGGCTGCCTGGGCCACCAGCAACCGGTCAAGGGGGTCGCGGTGGATCCAGGGAAGGTGCTGCACCGCCAGCACATGCTCGACCTGGATCGTTAGTTCTCGGAAACCCTCCTGCAGCAACCCATGCGCAGGGCGAGCGGGTTGACCTGGAAATCGCCACGACCGAAGCAGCAGGTGGGTATCCACCAGCAGGCCCTCAGGCGCAGCTGCCATAGAACATCTCCTCAATCTCAGCTTTGAAATCGGCCTTGAGATCGGCCGTGAGGATGGCCTGGCCCCGCAAGAAGCCGTCCCGGCGCGGCGCGGGCTTGGTATCAACTGGGACTAGCCGCACCAACGGCTTACCGGTGCGGGCGATCACCACCTCCTCCCCGGCCAGGGCCTGGTTGACATAACTGGAAAGGTGGGTTTTGGCGTCGTGGAGGTTGACCTGCCTCGACGCGATCCTAATTAAGTTAGTTCGGGTTAGCGGCTAAGTCCAGAGGTCTGGTGGAGAAGCGGCCAGGGCAACGCCAGCTGGAGTTGCGCCCAAGGGCCCGGTCCATTGAATGGCCAGGTGCACGGAATGGCCAGGTGCGCCGCATGGATGCAAGAGCTACTGGAAATCGCCTCCTTGGAGCAGCCCATTGGCACGCTATGGGTAGCGTGGTGTTGGGGTGGGTTGAGGACACGAATCGGAGATAGGGATGCCGAACTAAGCCGGTTTGATTCAGGCGCCCAGCCGCCAACACCATCGCGGCCCCTTGTCCCCCGCTGGCTGCGCCCATCAATGAATTCGCGGACCGAAGACACCACCCCGTCGCTTTCCCCCGGCAACGCCTGAAGGGCCGCCCGTGCTCCACATTTCCTCGGGCGCTTTGTGGAGGCCCGTAGTCGCCGGCTGGAAGCTCTGGAACAATTCGAAGCTGTTGCCGCCGCCAGCGAAAGCGCCAGCCGGGAATCCTGGGGCCGCGAGTCGCTGCACGAGCGTTCCTGATGCGGGTGTTCATTGACACCAACCTCTGGGCCTACCGCCTCGATCG